>JBJEKL010000060.1:0-48358 GCA_051878615.1 Bacteroidaceae bacterium
CTATTTCATGACAAATTCCAGTTTTCCTCCATTTGTGATCTGCTGGCGCGTGAGTACATTCCCCTGTAGTTTTTCTCCGTTGAGCAGCACACTCTTGACATGCACTTTGCCTGGCTTCTTGTTATGTGCCTTTATGACAAAGTCTTTTCCACCAGCCAGATGTAATGTAGCCTCAGCGAAAAGGGGTGTGCCGATGACGTAGGTGGCAGAACCGGCATTGAATGGATAGAAGCCCAAAGCAGAGAATATGTACCAGGCCGACATCTGTCCGCAGTCATCATTGCCTGCGTATCCGCAGGGTGTGGCATTGTAGAATGAGGTACGTACCTGTTCGACAAGTTCTTCCGTGCGACGGGGTTCACCTGCCATTGTGTACAGGTACGCCGTGTGGTGGCTCGGTTCGTTTCCGTGTGCGTATTGACCGATGAAGCCACTTGCATTTCCGTTGCGCTCACCGCTGGTGGCAGTTAGTGTGAAGTTTTCGTCCAGTTTCTTGAGGAAAGCTTCACGTCCGCCCATCAATTCGATGAGGCCTTGTGGATCTTGGGGTACAAACCACATGTATTGCCATGCATTTCCTTCGATGAAGCAAGGCTGTTCGTAGCTGAGCGGGTCAAATGGTTCTATCCATTGCCCTTTGTCGTCTTTTGGTCGGAAAAATCCTGTCTGTGGATCATAGAGATTCTTGTAAAACTGGGCCCTGCGATGGAATTTCTCGTAGTCGGTGGTGTGTCCCAGATGTTTGGCAGCTTGTGCGACACACCAGTCATCAAACGCTTGCTCCAAAGTGATACTTACGCTTGTGTTCTGTAGATTCTGTGGCATGTAGCCATACTTTTCCCATATTCCGAAGGGGCTGTTCAGATGTGGACGGATGCTGCTCTCCACCATAGCGCGATATGTCGCTTCTTTGTCAATGCCAGGCAGATTGCCCAGGATGGCGTCAGAGAGCACGGGGATGGCGTGATTGCCTATCATGCAATAGTTGTCCTGTCCCCAGAGGTCCCAGATGGGCAAATATCCGTAAGTCTGCTGATGTAGCACCATGTCACGCACGAATTGGGCGGCAATGTCAGGACAGAGTAGTGTATATAGCGGATGAGCAGCACGGAAGGTGTCCCACAAGCTGAATGTGCTATGATACTCTTGGCCTGCAGGCATCTGGCATATCTCATAGTTGGTATTGCGATAACGCCCGTCCACATCGCTGATAATGTTTGGCTGCATCAGGACATGGTAGAGGCCGGTATAGAAGATGGTTTTCTGTTCGTCCGTTCCGTTGATGTCAATCCTGCCCAGTTCCCGTTCCCAAACGTCGTGTGCTTGTTTGACATAATTGTCAAAGTCCCAACTTTGTGCTTCTGCTGTCATGTTGTTTCGTGCTCCTTTACTGTCAACGGGTGAGATGGAGACTTTGACCATGAGCGGCTGGGTCGTCTTGTTGTCAAACCGGAGCAGGGCTTTCAGGGATCGTCCGTTCATTACGTCCACATCGTCAAGAGTCCTCTTGCCATCCATCATTACCCTGCTTGTGAACGGTTGCGAGAATTCGGCACGGAAATATACGTGTCTCAGTTTGGCCCATCCCGTGATGATTCGGTAGCCTTCTATTGTCTGGTTGTCTACCACACGTATCTGACTTTGCAGGATGTTGTAGCCTCGTTTGCTGATGTAATAAGCATCATCGCCCCGGTAAGTACTCCTGTTCAGGTCGAGTATAATCTGTCGTTGTCCTTGCCGGGGGAATGAGTATCGATGTATTCCTGTGCGTACGGTGGCGGTCAGTTCGGCTTTTACTCCACTTTCCTTAAGCAGTACCGAGTAGAATCCAGGCTTTGCCACTTCTTCTTGGTGTGTGAAGTGTTGGGGAAATTCTCCTTTGGCCATCATCTCCGTGGTGATGTCTCCAGTCCATGGCATCAGACTGATGTCTATCAGGTCTGTGCATCCGGTTCCGCTCAAATGTGTATGCGTGAATCCGTAAATCATGTCTTTGTCATAGTCATATCCGCAGCAGGGGTCCCAGGTCACCATCTGTTCGGTCTCTGGACTTAGTTGCACCATTCCCTGAGGCATGGTAGGTCCTGGGAATGTGCTGCCACTCAGTGCACCTGTGGAGTCGGTCTGTGTACCGATGAGTGGATTGACGAATTGTGTGTAATCATTTGCTTGCGCAGCCAAGGCGAAGAGCATGGCCAATGGGAATGAGAGTTTCCGTTTCATGTGAAATAATCTAAAAGTCAATTCGAATGTTCTGCAAAGTTCGTCAAATCTTTTGTCTCGTGCAAAAGATGCCGTAATTTTGTAGGTGTATGAAGAGTTCCTGTCTCTTTCTTCTTTTTACGTTAGGGTGCATCTTTAGTTCTTTTTCTGTAGAGGCTGATGTGCTGTTATGCCCGGAATCACCCCTTGCGCCATCCGACACGGGGCATAGAGAGATTCCCGATAGCCTATCTCGTGACAGTCTGCGTACCGATACCTTGCGTGAGGTGATAGTGAAGCCTGATTCTGTCTTACAGATTATGCAGGTGCTGAAGAAAACCACCCGGGACAATACTCCGCGGACAAAATCGCTGGGAGACATTATCGAGAAGGCGGCTCCTGGACTTCAGGACAAAATGCTTCATCCGTTTGCCATGAAGCAGAGGAAGTCCGAACGACGCAAGAAGAAACTTTACAAGGCACTGGAGCAGTATGATCAGGCAAAGGCATTCAATGAATTGCTGGACGAAGCTGTGAAGCGACAACAATTGGAGGACGAACGGACCAAGAGTGAAGGACGGTAGGATTCTGGCTCGGTGAAAAAGTCATGGGGAGCCCCCCCTGGAACAGGGTCGGGAAGATGTTGGCTTCACCTTCGTTTTGACTTTGTCTTCTTCTTTCTCGCTCGGAAAAGCTGAATCAGGCTTCGCTATTCTCTCACTCGTTCGTCAGTTTTCGCCATGACATAGTTCAGGTAAACTTGGCTCTGTTCATTTGGTTTGACGAAAATGTTTTTTGCGGACGGATGATTGGTACGGTTTAGACGCAAACGTTTGCAACCGCCCTCGCAAACGTTTGTAACCGCTCCCGCAAACGTTTGCGGGAAAAAGGGGATATTTAGGGGGTTCTGAGGACAGGCGGTTCTGAGCTCGGGTAGATACGGGAAAAATCGTGTCGGAAGACAGAAAAACCAGCTGCCCATTTACGAAGAAAAACATCATTGCCTGAAACAAAGCCTGATTTCTCAAACTTGGTGGTGTTGCTCCATAAAGGCCGTTCCATGAGAAATCTTGTCTGAATCCCATCTGTCTCTCCATACAAGGACTCAGAGTTGTCGGACATGCTTATTATATCCCCATGAAATTTCTACTGACCCAGGATTCTCTGTACTTTCATTCTGCAGTTTGTCCCATACATCGGATCAGTTTACCCCCCCCATCGACCATTTCCATCAGTTTCGTTTATCTGTGTGTCAGATTGCGATGGCTTCTTTGATGGCATTGCAGGCTATGTCGAGATGACGCAGGAAGCAGGATGATGCGGAGAGAGACGTAAAATTACTTGTCCTTTACACCGAAAAACCGTAATTTTGCACACAATATAGAAGATTACGATAATTTGCTAATAAAAATAGGACGATGACAGACCAGATAATCAAGGCAGTGGAAGCCGGTATTGAAGAGTTGTATGGCCAAAGTGCGCCGCAAGGTTCCGTGCTTCTGCAGGAGACACGTGAGGGATTTGAGGGAGAGCTGACTTTAGTCGTTTTCCCCTTTCTGCGTATAAGCCGCAAGAAGCCAGAGGATACTGCACAGGATATTGGCCGGTATCTGCTTGCCTCGCTGCCTTCTGTGGTGCGTGGGTTCAATGTAGTGAAGGGATTTCTGAATCTCAGCATCCAGCCTGCTTGTTGGATAAGCCTGCTGCAGAATATCTGGCAGAATCCCAGTTACGGATTTGTTCCTGTCACGGAGTCGTCACCCCTTGTGATGATTGAGTACAGCAGTCCTAATACCAACAAGCCCCTCCATTTGGGCCATGTAAGGAACAACCTCTTGGGATGGGCTTTGGCAAATATCATGGAAGCCAATGGCAACAAGGTTGTCAAGACCAATATTGTCAATGACCGTGGTATACACATCTGTAAAAGCATGCTTGCATGGCTACGTTGGGGCAATGGTGAGACTCCTCAGTCCAGTGGCAAGAAGGGTGACCATCTCATAGGTGACTATTATGTGGCATTTGACAAGCATTATCGTGAGGAAGTAAGGGAACTCAAGGCGAAGTATGTTGCCGAAGGTCTTGATGCTGAACAGGCCGAGGAGAAGGCGAAGCAGGAGGCTCCGCTCATCCGTGAGGCACATGACATGCTGGTCAAGTGGGAGCAGGGTGATACTGAAGTACGTGCCCTGTGGCAGAAGATGAACGAGTGGGTTTATGCCGGTTTTGACGAGACCTACAAGGCACTTGGCGTTTCGTTTGATAAGATTTATTACGAAAGCCAGACATATCTTGAGGGTAAGGAAAAGGTGGAGGAGGGACTCCGGAAGGGATTCTTCTATCGTCGTGAGGACAATTCCGTATGGGCTGACCTTACAGCCGAGGGACTTGACGAGAAACTCCTGCTTCGCTCCGATGGTACGTCAGTCTATATGACACAGGACATCGGGACGGCCAAACTGCGTTTCCAGGATTTCCCCATTGACAAGATGATCTATGTGGTAGGAAACGAGCAGAATTACCATTTCCAGGTGCTTTCCATCCTGCTTGATAAACTTGGATTCAAATGGGGAAAGGGTCTCGTGCACTTCTCTTATGGAATGGTGGAACTGCCCAATGGAAAGATGAAGAGCCGAGAGGGTACGGTGGTTGATGCGGATGACCTTATCGAGAGCATGATACAGAATGCGGCACAGATGAGTGCTGACAAGGTAAACCGTCTGGAGAATATCACTCCCGAGGAAGCCCACGAGATTGCCCGTCGGGTGGGACTTGGTGCACTGAAGTATTTTATCCTGAAGGTGGATGCACGCAAGAATATGCTCTTCAATCCCGAAGAGAGTATTGACTTCAATGGTAATACGGGTCCTTTCATACAATACACATATGCACGTATACGCAGTATTCTGCGTAAGGCCCAGGCAGAGGGAACTGCCATTCCCGAGCAGTTGCCTCTGGATGCCGAACTGACTACTAAGGAGATTAGTCTCATACAGCATCTTCAGGGCTTCGCTGCGGTGATACGTCAGGCTGGTAACGACTATAATCCAAGTGCCATAGCCAACTATTGCTACGAACTGGTCAAGGAGTACAACCAGTTCTATCATGACTTGAGCGTTCTGCATGAGCCTGACCAGAACAAGAAGGTGTTCCGCTTGGCTCTCTCGGCAGCAGTAAGCCAGGTGGTGAAAAGTGGCATGGGTTTGCTTGGTATAGAAGTTCCCGAGCGCATGTAATACGTTCTCGGGTACAAAACAGGACTGTTGATGACAGGCAAGAGAAAGTTCTATGTCGTGTGGGTTGGTCTCTCTCCAGGCATCTATCATACCTGGGATGATTGCCTGCAACAGGTCAAGGGCTATAAGGCCGCTCGCTACAAGTCCTTTGCCACTTTGGCAGAGGCCGAGCAGGCATTAGCCGATCCCGATAGATATCTGACACGTGCAGAAGGGAGCAGGAAAAAGTCCGAACCAAAAATCCTGCCTGAGAATATGGACTGCAATGCCATTGCGGTGGATGCTGCCTGTAGTGGTAATCCTGGCCCCATGGAATATCAAGGCGTATATTTGGGAAATAGTCAGCAGTTGTTTCATTATGGTCCTGTGTATGGAACCAACAATATCGGAGAGTTTCTGGCTATTGTGCATGCCTTGGCACTTATCAGTCAGAAGGGATGGAATATGCAGGTCTATAGTGATAGTCGCAATGCCATCAACTGGGTCAGATGTGGAAGGTGTAAGACAAAACTGGAAAGGAATGCCTGCACAGAGTCTCTCTATGCACTCATCAGCAGAGCAGAGGAGTGGTTGCGTCAGCATCCCCAACATGCACAAGTAATCAAGTGGGAGACAGCCCTGTGGGGTGAGATCCCTGCCGATTTCGGTCGGAAGTAACAAAATAACCTTTTATGAGGGATTTCTTCCAAACTATGGGCGGCTATCTGGCCCGTTACAAACGCTACATTGCGGGTACGTTCATCATGAACGTGCTGGCTGCGCTTTTCAATGTATTCTCCTTTTCTATTCTGCTTCCCATTTTGCAGATTCTTTTTAAGGTCAATGATGAGCATTTTGAGTTTATACCTTGGGGGACCGGAGGTTTGGGAGCATTTGTTGACGTGGCCAAAAACAATGGCTATTACTATTCTCAGGAACTGATTGCGCAATATGGTCCATCCACCACGTTGCTGCTTTTGGGCGTTCTTCTGTGTGTGCTCACGTTCTTCAAGACGGCTACATATTTCGGAGGATCTGCCATGCTCATGCCTTTGCGAACGGGAGTCATCCGT
Source organism: Bacteroidaceae bacterium (assembly GCA_051878615.1). GTDB lineage: Bacteria > Bacteroidota > Bacteroidia > Bacteroidales > Bacteroidaceae > Physcousia. The sequence continues at coordinate 6,491 of JBJEKL010000060.1, forward strand.
GACATCAGAGCAGATATTTATCGCAAGATCATATCGCTTCCTCTGAGTTTTTTCTCCGAAGAACGTAAGGGTGACATTCTGACTCGTGTATCCACCGATGTCAATGAGGTAGATGCCAGTATCAGCAGTTCGCTCGATATGATAGTGAAGAATCCTATTTTTATTATTGTATATCTTACCACTCTCATCTGTATCAGTTGGCAGTTGACGCTGTTTACCTTGCTTGTCGTGCCCATGCTGGCATGGGGCATTGGTGTAGTGGGCAAACGTCTCAAGGCTCATTCTCTGCTGATGCAGTCCCGCTTGAGTGATAGCATAAGTCAGATTGAGGAGACATTGGGAGGCCTCCGCATCATCAAGGCATTTATTGCGGAAAAGAAGATGATGCGGCGTTTCACGACAGTCAATGACGATTATCGTCGTATTGCCACACGTGTCGCCTTGCGTCAGAGTGCAGCCCATCCTGTAAGCGAGTTCCTGGGTACGGTGATGATTGTCATTGTCTTGTGGTTTGGCGGATGGCTCATTTTTACGGGCTCAAGCAGTATAGATGCCAATCTCTTCATATATTATCTTGTTATCCTGTACACCACCCTGCAGCCTGTCAAGGATTTGAGCAAGGCAGGTTATGCCATACAGAAGGGCTTGGCCAGTATGGAACGCATCTTGAAGATATTACAGGCCGAGAATCCTATCAAGGAGGATGAGAGACCTGAGGAGATACAAGGGCTGGAGCATGAGATTTGTTTCCACCATGTGGGATTCAGTTATCAGGAGGACAGGGAGGTGCTCTCCGACATCAGTTTCACAATTCCTGTCGGACGGAGCATTGCTCTTGTGGGGCAGTCGGGTAGTGGCAAAAGCACGCTTGTGGACTTGATTCCCCGTTATCACGATGTACAGCATGGCAGTATTACCATTGATGGCAAGGATATCCGTTCGCTGTCAATCCAATCTCTCCGAGGCCTGATAGGCAATGTCAACCAGGAGGCTATCCTGTTCAATGATACCATTTTCAATAATATAGCTTTTGGAGTGGATGGTGCCACTATGGAACAGGTGGAGGCTGCTGCACGTGTTGCCAATGCACATGATTTCATCATGCAATCCGAGCAGGGATATGATACCATGGTGGGTGACCGCGGATGCCGGCTTAGTGGAGGGCAGCGTCAGCGCATCAGTATTGCACGCGCCATTCTCAAGAATCCTCCTATCCTGATTCTTGATGAGGCTACCAGTGCCCTTGATACAGAGAGCGAACATCTTGTTCAAGAGGCTCTTGAGCGTCTGATGAAAAATCGTACCACCATCAGTATAGCACATCGACTGAGTACTATCCGCAATGCTGACGAGATCTATGTGCTTCACGAAGGACGAATCGTGGAGCATGGCAGTCACGAGGACTTGCTTGGCCGTAATGGCTATTACAAGAGGCTGACGGAGTTGCAGCAACTTTAGTCCTATTTATTATCTGGAACCAATTTCAATGAAACAGCGTTTACACTTCCTTGAAATCCTTTTCTGCCATCTCTTGATTGTCTTTATGGTGGGTAGGATTGTTTTCGTCTTTTATAATCGCCACGTCGAGACTTTGTCTCTGAACGAGATATTCGGGGCTTGCAGGGACGGCTTGTTGTCGCATGACTTTGTTGTGGCTGCCGTGTTCCTGTTGCCTGCTTCTTTATTGGCGTTTGTCGCCTCTCGTCGTCCCAACATGCCTTTGCGTGCCATCCTTACTCCTTATTATGCTCTTGCGGGTTTTGTGGTGGCTCTGATAGTTGTGGCTGATGTGGTCATGTATGAGTTTTGGCAGTTCAAGCTCAATGCTGTCGTGCTCAGTTATGCCGCTTCTCCCGAGGGCGCTTCCAATAGTGTGAGTCTGTGGTTTATCATCTCTCGTGTGTCGACAGTTATCGCTTTTGTGCTATGGGTTGTCTTGCCTTGTGTGCTGATTACTCCGCAGCGGGTGCCAGATGCACCTGTATGGAGAACATTCATGCGCAACGTATGCCTGATTATGACTGGACTCTCCATTGTGGGTCTGACTTGTGTGCGTGTAGGTGATAGTTATGATGGGCAGAGCAGCCTGTTTCGTAATCATGCCTCGGTAAATTCTGTTTTGGCTTTCTTCTCCTCTTTCTCGTGGACGACGGACCCCGCCGCACGTTTCGATTATCTTGATGAGGCTGAGCGTGAGGCGATTTATGCCGGTCTCTATCCTGATGATACCGAGGACATTCAGGACACGTTGCTGATGGACGGGCAGCCTGATGTGCTGATTGTGTTTATGGAGAGCTTTGGCGGTCGGTTCGTTCAGGAACTGGGCGGATTGCCTGACGTGTCACCTAACTGGAGCCGCTTTATCCCCGAAGGTATATTCTGGGATAACTATTATAGTTGCAGTTTCCGCACTGACCGGGGTACGGTGAGCACTTTCAGCGGTATGCTTTCTTACCCGGATATCTGTTTGATGAAAGAGACCTGGTTGCATCCTCACATGTCCTCGTTGGCTGTGAGCATGGGACAGGCCGGTTACCACACCATATATCATTACCCTTGCGCTATGACCAATATGGGTAAGCGTGATTATCTTCAGAATATGGGTTTCCAGGAACTGATGGACGATACCGCATACGAGCCCGGGGAGATGAACAGCACATGGGGTGCCAATGACAGCACTTCGGCCATGAAGACCTTCCGCCGTATTGAACAGAAGGATAGTACCGAACATCTGTTTATGGTCTATCAGACAGTCTCAAGTCATGAACCATGGGTTGTTCCTTATAATAGGTTGCCGGACGAGAAACTCAACGCTTTTGCCTATACCGATTATTCTGTGGGCTTGCTTATTGACAGTCTCAAGACCCTTCCTCTGTGGGACAACCTGTTGGTCATCATGATTCCCGACCATGGCTATCTGTATAAGCAGAGTTATGAGGATCCTGAATTTTTTCATTCGCCTATGCTTTGGTTGGGTGGTGCCATTCGTCATCCGCGCCGTATGCAGGTCTTGATGAACCAGAGTGATTTGTCTGCCACCTTGCTCAGCCAGTTGGGGATAAGTCATCGTGACTATGTCTGGAGCCGTAATGTTTTGAGCCGTAATTACACCTATCCCTTTGTCTATTGTTGTTTCCCTGCAGGAATCATGTGGAAGGACAATACGGGTGTGACGCTTTTCGATATTACAGCCAATAGTCTTGTTACTGACCGGAATCCAGGTGGTGAGGAACGCTTGCGTAAAGCTCAGTCTGTGCTGCAGACCGGTTATGACTGGTACTCAAGGCAGATGCATGCTTATCGTTGAATCTCATTCTGTGCTCTCCTCACGCACCTAAGTATTATAATAAAACACATAGATCATGACTCGCCTGCTTTATCTTTTGCGACTGATGCTCAGCCTGTTACTTTTCTTTGCTGTGGGAAAGTTGCTTTTCTTGGCTTACAATGCGGATGTATATCCTTTTGGATGCAAGGACGTGTGGCAGGTATGGTGGCATGGGCTTACTATGGATGTCAGCACGTCAGGTTATGTGGTGGCCTTGCCTCTGCTGCTTGCTCTGATATCCTTGTGGTGGCGCAATATGCCAGTCCGCTGGATATTGTGGCCTTATCTGGCCTTGGTATCGGTGTGTCTGGCTATTATTGTCGGTGTGGATGTGGCACTCTATGAGTTCTGGAAATTTAAGCTGAATGCGGCCATATTCAGTTATATGCAGACTCTTGAGGGTGCTGCAAGTAGCGTCAGCTTGTGGTATATGATTACTCGTATAACAGGCATCTTGCTTTTGGTGGTATCTTTGTGCTGGCTGCTTATGCGTCGTACTCCTGTGCGTTTCCCCGCAGTTCGGCATCGTGTGGCGCATACATGTGTGCTACTGCTTTACGGAGGCCTGCTTTTTATAGGTATTCGCGGAGGCTTGCAACAGGGAGTGATGAATGTGGGTGTGGCATATTATAGCCCGTCCCTTTTCCTCAATCATTCTGCTGTCAATCCTGCTTTCAGTCTGCTGTCTTCGTTGAGTAAGGCCAAATCGTTCGGGAAGCAGTTCAATTGGCAGAGCGAGGAATCGCTTGCCCGCTCTTTTCAGGGGCTTTATCCCGAGGAGACAGAGGACATTCAGGACACGCTTCTGTGCGTACAACGTCCCAATGTGCTTGTCATCTTCATGGAGAGTTTTGGCAGTAAGTTTGTGAAGGAGTTGGGCGGATTGCCCGATGTGGCTCCTGGCATGAGCCGGTTGATACCCCAGAGCATTCTGTGGGAACAGGTCTATTCCAATAGTTTCCGTACTGATCGTGGTACCGTGAGCGCCTTCAGCGGTTGGGTCAGTTATCCTACTGCCAGTTTGATGCGCCTTCCTGAGAAATTGGGTAATATTCCCTCTTTGGCCCGTAGTTTGTCTCGTGAGGGGTATCACACCAGTTTCCTATACGGTGGAGACATCACGTTTATGAATACCAAAGGTTATCTGGTGAGTACAGGTTACCGTCAGCTGGTCAGCGCTTCCGATTTTTCTCTTGCCCAGACCAGTGAGAGCAAGTGGGGAGCCAATGATAGTGTGACAGCCCGTCGGGTTTACGAGATGATCGCGGGAGGTGGGATGCCGGAACCATGGCACATGACTTTCCAGACGCTCTCCAGCCATGAGCCCTTCGAGGTTCCTTATCATCGTTTGGAGGACAAGAAACTCAATGCTTTTGCCTTTACCGACCATTGTATTGAGATGCTTGTCGACAGTTTGCGTACTTTGCCGGTGTGGGATAATCTGCTTGTCGTTCTCATTCCCGATCATGGATTCCTCTATGAGCTTACATATGAGTCTCCAGAGTTTTTTCATGCTCCCATGCTTTGGTTGGGTGGTGCCATCGCCTGTCCACGTCGCATGAATGTGCTGATGAATCAGAGCGACATGGCCGCCACACTACTTAGTCAGATGGGTATCGCCCATCGTGATTTCCCGTGGAGCAGGAATGTGCTGAGCCGGAATTATCAGTATCCTTTTGCTTATAGTTCTTTCCCCAGTGGAATACTCTTTGCTGACAGTACAGGCGTGAGTGTGTATGATATCACCGGCCGCAAGCCTATCACCGAGCAACCTCAGCCTTCGGAAGACCGGTTGCATAAGGCCCAGACCATCCTCCAGATGAGTTATGACCTTCTGGAGGCTTTGCGTTGACAGAATCCCCTATTTCTTTCTGTTCAGTACTGGTGCATCCTGTGGTGTAGTGCTGGGGGTCCCTCCTTTTATTGAGGGCCACCCCTCTTCGTCCCATAGCAACTTGTCCAGTAGCATTACACGTCCCTTTTCCGGATCTTGAACATCAAAGGCATGATACAGCAACCATGTCGCGCCTTTCTTGTCTGTGATGATTTCGCTGTTGTGTCCTGGTCCCTTCCATCTGTCGTTGCCGCTTATGATTGTCTCGTAATGGTTGTCCAGCATCCTTCTGCCTTGTCTGTCCACATAGGGTCCGGCCAGACTCTTGGAGCGTCCCACAACGGTTTGGTAGGTGCTTTTTACTCCTTCACAGCAGGTGCCTACGCTGGCAAAAAGATAATAATATCCATTTCTCTTGTACACCATCGCACCTTCGAAGGCTTTTCCTGCCACTTGTGTCAATTGGTCGGGATGTTTCATGCTTTTGCCATCCTTGGCGAGTTCGCCTAAATACAGTCCGCTGAAACTGCCCCAGATGAGGTATTTCTTGCCCTTGTCCTCCACGTAGCATGGGTCGATGCTGTTCTGCACGCCAATCTCTGTACTGCGGAACATCCGTCCGCAATCGGTGAATTCTGTGGGTGAGGTGCCTTCTGCCACTCCCAGCCCTGTACGTGTCTCGTTGCCCCAGAAGGCGGAGGCGTAATAGACCAGATACCTTTTCCCCACCTTGTTTACGTCCAGTGCCCAAAGGCTGAAGCGCATGGGATGCTGCTGCCCGTTCTTGTCGGTACGTACCGAGTCATTCCATGTGGGTCTCTGCAGGGCTATACCCATGTCCTCCCAGTGCACAAGGTCAAGGCTTTTGCGACATGTTCCTCCGGTACCATAAGCATAAAAGGCACCGTCTGATGCTTGTACCACCGTGGGGTCTGGAGTATTTTGGTCAAAGACAGGATTGGTGTACTGCTGCTGGGCGTGTGTGTTACCCAACACAATGATGCCCAACATGGCGGCAATAAATCTATTTTGCATGATATGCGTTAATTAAAAACACAACAAAGATATGAAAATTTACCAGACAGGGAGGTGACACGTGCGGGAATTTGTCTAACTTTGCCATAATAGGTCATTCGTGGACCTTTGGCAAATTACGTTTGGGATGAGACAGCAATATGACTATCTGATTGTCGGTTCGGGACTGATGGGTGCCACTTTTGCTTATCTGGCACGTCAGGCAGGCAAACGCCTGTTGGTGGTTGAGCGCAGGAACCATACGGGTGGTAATATCCATTGCACACAATTGGCAGGTATCAACGTACATCAGTATGGTGCCCATATTCTCCACACTTCTGACCAGCGGGTGTGGTCCTTTGTCAATCATCTTGTCCCATGCAACCGCTATACCAACAGTCCTGTGGCCAATTGGCGGGGACAACTCTACAATCTGCCTTTCAATATGAACACCTTCCACCAGATGTGGGGCGTGACTACTCCGGAGGAGGCATATCAACACATCGAAGGACAACGGGAGGAGGTGCGGAGAAGATTGCAGGGACGTGATCCACAGAATCTTGAGGAGCAGGCATTGCTGCTGGTTGGCTCTGACATATACGAACGGCTTGTCAAGGGGTATACAGAGAAGCAGTGGGGTAGGCCATGCTCACAACTGCCTGCTTTCATTATCCGTCGTTTGCCCCTGCGTTTTACCTATGACAACAATTATTTCAATGACTTATGGCAAGGGATTCCTGTGGGTGGGTACAATCGATTGACTGACTCTTTGCTGCAGGATGTGGAGGTACGCACAGGGGTGGATTTTCTCCGGCACCGTGACGAGCTGCTTCCCCTGGCCGGCAAGGTTCTCTATACAGGAGCCATTGACGCATGGTTTGAGCATCGTTTGGGTCATCTGCAATATCGGACGGTAAGGTTCGAGACCGAGGTGCTTCATACGAGCAATCACCAGGGCGTGGCTGTGATGAACTACACGGAACGCCAGATACCTTATACACGCATTATCGAGCATAAACATTTCGAGTCCTTCGGTGCTGATGTGGAGGCTAATCCATGCACGGTAATCAGTCGAGAATACAGTACGGAGTGGCAACCGGGACTGGAACCCTATTATCCTGTCAATGACACGGCTAATAGCCGATTGCTGGCAGAATACCAGCAACAGGCTGCCCTGAATCCTAAGGTAATCTTTGCCGGACGCCTGGCTGAATACAAATATTATGATATGGCTCCCACTATAGCCAGGGCTTTCCGCTTGTGGGAGATGGAACAGCAATAGGGCTGCACCAGACGGGTACAGCCCTATGACTTGCTTTCCTTTAGTTATTCATCCTCGTAGGTCTGTTCGGCGTATTCCAGTTCGCCTTCCACCACCCATCTCAGGTCCTCGACATCAAAGTCACCCATCTTGTCCTTCTTGGCTTGTTTGGCCAGATGGACTGCCAGTTCGTCAATGTCGATGTCCATTTCTTCGTTCTCCTTCACACCATTCTTCTCTGCCTTTTCCAGCAGGGTTACGTAGTATTCGTCGATGACGTCAAGGAAGTAATACAGTTCGTCCTCGGTGAATTTCTCTTTCACATCCTGTGGCAGATAGTTCTGGATGAACTCCACGGTCAGTCTGTCGTCCTCAGCATCAGCGATGAGGTCTTCTTCAAATGTACTCATGTCGAAGGATATTAGAGTAATGCTTTCAGTTTCTCCTCAAGTGCCTGCTTGCTCACCAGTCCCACCGTCTTGTCCTTTACTTCTCCATCCTTGATAAAGAGCACGGTGGGTATGTTGCGGACTCCGAATCGCATGCTCAGTTCTTCATCTTCCTCCACATCACATTTCCCAATGATGGCCTGTTCCTGGTACTCTTCAGCCAATGCTTCAATCACAGGAGCCAGTCTTTTGCATGGACCACACCAGGTAGCCCAGAAATCCAGAACGAGGGGTTTGCCGCTGTTGGCCAGTTCGTCGAAATTGTTGCTGTTGATGTTTTGTGCCATAGTCGTGTCTGTTTTATTGGTTTATTGTATAGGGAATATCGTTGTCTTCCAATGTTTCGATGAGTTGCTTCGTCACGGTAATGTTACCCACGCGTCTTTGCATGTTCAGGTGTATGCCGTTCTCTGCATCTATGATGCTGATGAACAGCTCTGTCCTGCCTGGGTTGTTCTTGACGGCATCTGTAATCTGTACGATGATGTCCTCATTGAGACTCATCTCGGGCAGATAGATGTAGATGTTTTCGATGATGCGGTCCTTGATGTTGTCCAGAAATTCTACGCTACTGATGCTTAGTTCCATCTCGTTGGGATTGTATCGCTTGCCTTGTATGCGTCCTGTGATGAATACTGTGGTGTCGGTGGTGCTCATGTAGCTTCCGAAGCGTGCCCAGTTCTCACCGAAGAGTGCCAGTTCGCCTGCTCCTGAATAGTCTTCGATAGTCACTATGCCATAGGGCATCCCTTTCTTTGTGACGCCTCTGCGTACTCCTGTCACGATACCGCCCAGCTTCACTTCTTGATTGGCCATGGGTGTCAGGTCCTCCATCTGCACCATCTGCAGGTTGCATACCTTCTTGAGGATGACCATATACTCGTCAAGTGGATGTGCCGAGAGGTAGATGCCTATGAGTTGTTTCTCCTTGTTGAGTCTCTCCAAGGCTCCCCACGGTTCGGCCACAGGCACAGCAGGGGTGTTTACCTCCACCTCGTCAAATCCGAAGAGTGAGTATGAGGCTTCTGCCTTGGTCTGCTGATATTGTATACCAAACTTCATAAGTGCCTCTACAAAAAGTCCGTCTTTTGCCGTTTGAGCAAAGAACTGCTCGCGGGTAACGCCAGGAAGTGCATCGAAGGCTCCACTCAATGCCAGACATTCGAGTCCGCTCTTCTTGACGCTTGGCATGGAGACACGTTGCACAAAGTCAAACACATCCTTGTACAGTCCGTTTTGCTCACGTTCCTCCACGATGGCTATGGCAGCAGCCTCTCCCAATCCCTTGATGGCCATCAGTCCGTATCTGATTTGTCCTTTGGCGTTCACACCGAAATCAGGATGTGATTCGTTGACATCAGGCCCCAGTACTTCGATATTCATCTGATGGCATTCGTCCAGCAGTTTGGCTGTCTCCTTGATGTCGTCTTTGCGTCTTGTGAGAAGGGCGGCCATGAACTCCGAGGGATAATGTGCCTTTAGGTATGCTGTCTGGTAGGCCACCCAAGAATAGCATGCGGCGTGACTCTTGTTGAATGCATAGGATGCAAATTTCTCCCAGTCGCCCCATATCTTTTCGAGCACCTTGGGATCATGCCCGTTCTTCACTCCTCCCTCGATGAATTTCGGCTTCATGGCATCTACGATGTCCTTCTTCTTCTTTCCCATGGCTTTGCGCAGGGCATCACTCTCGCCGCGTGTAAAATTGGCAAGCAGTCGGCTGAGCAGCATGACCTGTTCCTGATAGACCGTGATGCCATAGGTGTCCTTCAGGTACTTTTCCATGATGGGGATGTCGTACTTGATTTCTTCGCGGCCGTTCTTGCGTGCTATGAAGGAGGGGATATAGTCCATGGGGCCCGGTCGGTAGAGGGCATTCATGGCTATGAGGTCTTCAAAGACTGTGGGGTGCAGTTCCTTCAGATACTTCTGCATGCCGGCAGACTCAAACTGGAATGTGCCTATGGTGCGTCCTTTCTGGTAAAGTTCGTAGGTCTTCTCGTCATCGATAGGCAGGCGGTCCAGGTCGATGTCCACTCCATGGGCTTCCTTGATGACACGGCAGGCTTCCTTCATCTCTGATAATGTCTTCAGCCCCAGAAAGTCCATTTTGATGAGACCTGTACTCTCGATGACATGTCCGTCATATTGTGTGACAGCGGTTTTTACACCAGGGAAGTCGGGATCATCGGCTGTAGATACAGGCACATGCATGCTGATGGGGTCACGGCAGATGATGAATCCACATGCATGGATGCCTGTGCCTCTTACGGTTCCTTCCAGTTTGCGTGCGTACTTGATGGTGTTTGCCTCACGTGGGTCCTGGCTTGCCTCTGCTGCTTGCAGGGCAGGCGTGCAGATGATGGCGTTCTTGAGATTCATCTTCATGCCGTCTGGCAGGCGGTCGGGGATGGCCTTGCAGAGCATGTTGCTTTTCTCCAGAGGCAGTTTCTCCACACGTGCCACATCCTTGATGCTGTTTTTCGTGGCCATGGTGGCATAGGTGATGATGTGGGCACAGTTCTCATGCCCATATTTGTCCATCACCCATTGCAGTACTTTTCCTCGTCCGTCATCATCGAAGTCGGTGTCAATATCAGGCAGGGAGATACGGTCGGGGTTGAGGAAACGTTCAAACAGCAGGTCGTATTTCATAGGGTCAAGCTTGGTGATGCCCAGACAATAGGCCACAACGGAACCGGCAGCAGAACCACGACCGGGACCTACCCATACTCCCAACTCCTTGCGTGCAGAGTTGATGAAGTCCTGCACGATAAGGAAGTATCCGGGGAAGCCCATCGTCTTCATGATGTGCAGCTCGAATCGTATGCGTTCGTCCACCTCCTTGTCCAATGGTTCTCCATAGAGGCGTGCCGCACCTTCATAAGCCAGTTTGTGCAGATAGTCTGCCTCAAACTTTATGCGGTATAGCTTGTCGTATCCACCCAGTTTCTTGATCTTCTTCTCTCCCTCTTCGGGGGATAGCTGGTTCTCGCCATTCTCGTCACTGGTGAACTCCTTATACAAGTCCTCTTCCGAGAATCTCCTGCGCCACTCTTCTTCTGTGCCAAAGTCTTCGGGAATGGGGAAGAAGGGCATGATGGGGTCGCTTTCGATATTATATGTCTCCACTTTGCCGAGCACCTCACAGGTGTTTGCCAGCGCCTCGGGGACGTCCTGGAAGATGTCGTTCATCTCCTCGCGTGTCTTGAACCATTCCTGTTTGCTGTAGAGCATGCGTGTGGGGTCATCCAGATCCTTGCCTGTTGCCAGGCAGAGCAGATGGTCATGGGCCTCGGCATCATCTTCGTCCACAAAATGACAGTCGTTGCTGCAGATGAGTTTTATTCCATATTCATGTGCCAGTTCCATCAGCACCTTGTTGGCTTCCTGTTGCATGGGGAAGGTCTCGCGATTGGCCCTTATCTGGGGATTCTTCACCTCATGCCGCTGCAGTTCCAGATAGTAGTCGTCACCGAATATCCCCTTAAACCATTCGATACTCCTTCTGGCTCCTTCGATGTCTCCGTTCAGAATCTTTCTGGGCACTTCACCCGCAATGCAGGCCGAGCAACAGATAAGATCTTCGTGGAATTGTTCTATGTCGGCGTGGTCGGTACGCGGACGCCCATAGAATCCGTCTACCCATGCACGCGATACCAGTTGGATGAGATTCTGGTAACCATGGAAGTTTTTGGCCAGTAGAATCAGATGGTTTCCGCTGAGGTCGAGTTTCTTGTCTGTCTTCTCCTCCTTGCCTCGACGTGCCACGTAGACTTCGCATCCGAAGATAGGCTTGAATGGCTCCAGTCCTTCCTTCTTGCGCCCTTTGTTTATCTTGCCGCAATAATCAAAGAGTTCCTTGATGCCAAACATATTGCCATGGTCGGTCAGGGCCATCCCTTTCATGCCATTCTTGATGGCCTTGTCTACCATGCGGGTGATGGAGGACTGACCATCCAGAAGGGAGTATTGCGAGTGTACGTGCAGATGCACAAAATCTTCCATAGTATGTCTTGTTGATATTCCAGCATAAAGGTAGCACGATTCTTCCGAAACACACTGCTCGTTTTTGCTTTTTATTGTACCGGAAGTCATGCCGATACAAAAAAGGATTCAAATCTTGGTAGAAAATAAAAAAATACATACCTTTGCCTTGAAGTAGGTAAACAAAACGAATGGGCAAACGACTGAGAAAACTTAAGAAAATCAGAATACATCACGAGGGTACGCACACGCTGGTGTGGACTCTATGTTCTCTCTTTGCTTTCAATGGACTGGTTTACTTGCTGTTCTCATCGTGCCTTTTCTTCAAGGTTATGCTTTGCCTCAGCGTGATTGTTTATGCTGTGCTGCTTAATTTCTTCCAGTGCCCCATACGTCTGTTCTCTGGTGAGACTGACAATGTGGTGGTGGCTCCTGCCGATGGCAAGATAGTTGTGGTGGAAGAGGTTGAGGAGAACGAATACTTCCATGATCATCGTATCATGGTGAGTATTTTCATGAGTCTGTTCAATGTGCATGCCAACTGGATTCCTGTGGATGGCACCGTGAAGATGGTCAGACATCAGGATGGCAATTTCCATCGTGCCTGGCTTCCCAAGGCAAGTGAAGAGAACGAGCGCAGCATGGTGATCATAACCACTCCTGATGGTGAGGACATCATGGTGCGTCAGGTGGCAGGTGCTATGGCAAGACGTATTGTTACCTATGCGCGCGAGGGGGAGGAGTGCTATGTGGACGAGCATCTGGGATTTATCAAGTTTGGCTCACGTGTTGACCTCTATCTTCCTCTCGGTAGTAATGTGCAGGTGACTCTCGGCCAGAAGACTATAGGCAACGAGACCATCATCGCGCGGCTATGTCCTATAGTCACCTAAAGTAAAATTGTCCTGCAGATGTCAAACACCTTTACACACCAAATCCCTAATGCGGTCACCTGTTGCAATCTGTTGTGTGGTTGCGCAGCCACGGGGGCGGCATTCTATGGCCACCTTCATTGGGCTGTCATCATGATCATCTGTGGTGCCGTATTTGATTTCTTTGATGGTCTCACGGCTCGTGTGCTTGGTGTCTCCTCACCGATTGGCAAGGAACTTGATTCCTTGGCAGATGTGGTTACCTTCGGTGTCGCTCCCAGTGCCATGCTCTTTTGGGTGATGCACGAGACCCATTGTCCGGAGGTACTCCTGCCGCTCAAGGGTGTCCTGCCTTATACCGCATTTCTGATAGCAGCCTTTTCTGCTTTGCGTCTGGCAAAGTTCAATCTTGATACCCGACAGAGTACACAGTTCATCGGTCTGCCCACGCCTGCCAATGCCCTTTTCTGGGGTTCTTTGCTGGTAGGGCAGCATGCTTTCCTCACTTCGTTGCGTTTCAATATCGTGTGGATGATTGCTCTTGCTTTGCTTTCCTGCTATATGCTGGTGTGCGAGGTGCCCATGATGGCACTCAAGTTCAAGTCACTCACATGGAAAGCTTGCCGCTGGAAGGTGCTTTTTCTGGTTGGATGCGTTCCCTGTTTTCTGCTGGGCTATAGCGCTTTTGCTGCTATCATCGTGTGGTACATCCTCCTCTCGGCTTTGTTGGTGAAGTTTCGTCAGTTCTGATATGCCCCATATGTGACTCCTGCTTATGGGTGGCTTCACATTTCCTTTTCTTAATCCATTGGCGAATCCGGTTTTCTGATGCGTTACGTGCGTATAATAATATATATAAATGTACGTGCGCGTACGCGTTATGTACGGCTCCTGTTGGAGTCGGGGTGGGCAAGATGATGGGGGATTTTGCTTGTCCAGGCTCCTTGTCTCAAAAAACAATCTCTAATTTTTGTTCTTTTGAAGAAATTGACTAAATTTGTGAGTCTAAAGACATCATATGCCAGTCTCTATGTCTGTTTCCGACTATAATGGAGAGGGGATTTTGGAGTCTCCGTATGTGAGAGAAGTGATAACTATAATAATTGTTAATCTAAAAAAAACGTTTATGAGAAAAAGACTTTTACGTCTGTGTCTGATGACTGTCATGACGGTCATGAGCACCTCAGTGTGGGCACTCGACCTGAAGGACGATGTCTACCAGATTGGTTCTCTGGAGGACTACTTGGCATTTGCCCAACTCGTGAACACGGACCCTGAGGAGGGCGGTAATCCTGCTGCCAATGCAGAACTGACTGCCGACATCGACCTGGGTTCCAATGGCACGATGATTGGTACACTTGCTCCGTATTACTATCGGGGAACATTTGATGGTAAGGGACACACCATCAAGGCGGATTTCTATCCTACCGAGAATTCTTGCGCTCTTTTCCGCAGATTGCAGAATACGGCAGAGGTGAGAAATCTGAGAACCAATGTAACCATCACCACGGCTTCCAAGTATGGTGCAGGTATCGCTGCCTATGCACAGGGAGCTTACATCCACAACTGTTATGTGGAGACTAAGATCAATTCCTCTGTAGTGGGTGATGCTACCCATGCAGGTGTGGTGGCTATTGCTGAACGTGCCGTTTTCGTGGCAGACTGCTTTGTGAAGTTCAACGTGCAGGGTGTTGCTACCACAAACTGTGGCGGTATTCTTGGATGGTTGGATAACTGGGCTTCCGTTCAGAACTGCCTGGTCATCAATGAGACCAACATGTCCAGCGTAGGCGGCTGTGGTACTATCAGCCGTAACGACGGCAATCTGAAGGGTGTTGACTTGGAGAAATATGCCAATGGTGAGCGTCCAGAAGGTGCAAGTTACACTAACTTCGCTACGTCCCTGTGGGACAACGACAAGTATGCAGTCATCGTGAATGACGCGACCTTGAGCAGCGGTTCTGTCTGCTATCGTCTGAACCATGACCAGAGCAATGTGACCTGGACTCAGGATCTCGAGAGTGATCCCTATCCTCTGCCTGCTCCCTTCGGTAGCGGCAAGCAGGTGTATGCAAGTGCCGAGACCGATTGTCATGGTAACGTGGCAGAGGAAACGGAGATTGCCTATAGCAATACATCCAGTGGTGTGACCTGCGTGAAGCACGAGTACGACGCGTATGGCGTCTGCCCCAAGTGCGGACTCTATGATCTGGCATCATGTCCCAGAAACGACAAGACTCACAAAATTGAAGTCACCAGTCAGGATGACTTCATGAAGGTTGAGGGCTTCAACCGTGTATCACGCGGTACATTCTATGACATGCAGTTGATGAATGATGTGACCCTGACCATGGATGGTGCCCATATCTTCAACAACGACAACTGGTATGGTGGCACTTTCGACGGACAAAATCATGTCATCACCATCAACTACACCAATGCTCCTGAGGCCGCATCTCTGTTCCCCCGGTTGCAGGGAACCGTGAAGAACGTGATCCTGCATGGTACTATCTCCGGTGGGGCTAAGTACTATGGTTCTGTATCCGGTCATACTCATGGCGGAAGCACCGTCATTGAGAATGTGTATAGTGACATCATGATCAGCAGCACATTTGGAGGCGACGCTACCCTTGGCGGTATGGTAGGTGTTATAGAGGCTAATACGACCTTTAATAATGTCATCTATGCCGGTACGATTTCTGGTGCGGAGGGTACCATAAATGGCGGAGGTTTCTGCGGATGGAGCTCCGGCCGTTCTTATATCAACAACTGTGCCTTTGTGGGAGATATACAGATAGGTGGCGAAGCGTATACATTCAGTCGCGATCCTAATGTGGTCACTCCTGTCAACTCGTATTATGTGAAGGGGAAAGATATTAATCCCGGTTCTCTGAAGGTCGAAGCTGCCGATGTGGCAAGTGGAAGGCTGGCTTATCTGCTTAATGGCAGCGAGCAGGGCGGTACCCGCTTCTACCAGAATCTTAGCGGTGAGGTGGATGCCACTCCCATGCCATTTGCAGAAGGACATGCCAAGGTATATGCCGTTGCTCCCTCATACAGTTGTGACGGTACTCCCCAGGGAACTGTCACCTACTCCAACGATGCAAGCGGTGTCAATATTCCCGATCACTCGTTTGACCATGGATTCTGCACCGTGTGCGGCAATATCGACGAGCATTATCTTACCCCTGACGAGAACAACTGGTTCAGCGTAGGTACAGGTAACGAGCTGGCCTGGTGGTCCAACTATGCTGCCAAGAATGATTTGGGTTGCAGCGTACGTCTGACCGCTGACATCACGATGAATGACGAGGACAATGAGCGCTATATGAACATCGGTACTGAGAACAAGCCCTTCTATGGCAACTTTGACGGTCAGTTCCATCGTATCAGCAATCTGAAAATCAATCTGGATCAGATTGGTGTGGGTCTCATCTCGGTGATGAACAGTGAGCCCAAGAAGCCGGGTAGTGACGATGAGGCACGTGCCAAGGATCCTATCTTCGTGCGTGATGTCATCATTGATGCGACAAGTTCTATCACAGGCCGCGGCTATGTAGGTATTATCGGCATGACAGCACCTTGGGGAGGTAATATCCTGGTGCAGAACGTAGGTATGGAAGGCGATGTGACGGCTGTCAGTTCGGCCAATGCCGGCGGTGTGCTTGGCTGTGTGATGAGCAGCAGTTGTAAGATTACCATCGACAACAGTTTCATGTCGGGTGACGTATATGGTGTTACCGAGAACGGCTCGTTCTCTGGTTGGCTGGGCAGCTATGCTACCGTCAGCAACTGTTATGCCATCGGTACTGTCGAGAATCCTCAGGACGGTCGTTATTTTGCACGCTTTGGTACAGCCACCATCACAAACTGCTTCGCACGTAACGGTACTCAGGATGGTGTGGCTCAGGTATCTGACGAGGATGTGGTGAACGGTGCTCTGGCTTTCCGTGCCAACGGAAACACCAGCGTCAGTCCCAAGTGGTATCAGAATGTCAATGACCAGTCCGACGAGCATCCTGTACCCATTCCCACTCATGGCGTGGTGTTCAAGTTGCTCAATGGCTATATGTCTGTTGCCAACGAAGGCGAACTTCAGGAACTCACCGAAACCGTCCTGTCAGAGGCTACTGAATACGCTGACGAAGCCATGGCCGAGAAGGCTCTTCTGGACAAGTACACGGGTTCTGCCGAAGCATTGGGCGACCTTGAGACCGTTGAGGAGGTGGCCAAGGCTTACGAGACTGTCCTCAAGGACAGGGATGCAGCCGTGGCAAGTGCCGTCAAGTATGAGAACTTCGTGAAGGAGATGGCCAAGGTGCAGGAGTATCTGCAGGCACATTCGGACTTCGAAGGTGAAGATCGTGATCTTCTGGAGGCTTACTTCGACAGTGATGACGAGCCCGGTGATGTATATCCTCTGGGTGGCTATCTCTATATCATTGAAGAAATGAATCCCACAGGAGAAGAACTTGACGCTGAGATTGTTCGCGTAAACGAGGCTTTGCAGGAGGCTGTCAGAAATGGCTACGTTCCTGGTACCGAGGTTACCAACCTGATGACCAATGCCGACTTCCTGCTCGGTACAGAAGGCTGGAACGACCCCTCTGGCGTTGCTGTTTTGGTTTGTGACTTCGAGGGCAAGAAGATTGCCGGTGCAGAGCGTTGGGCTGGCGAGGTGCCTGGTATGTATCAGACAGTAGAGGGCATGAAGCCTGGTTATTATAAGGTTGAGATTACCGGTGCTGTGCGTCCCGCCAATGACCGCTATGGCTTGAATTATAATGCCATATTCGACGTGAACGGTACTGCCAACTACTTCATGGCCGACATCGAGGATCCCATCAGCGTGGACGATGCGATTGATGGTGTCAACTGCAATCTGACTGGTGGTACCAACGACTTTGCCATTTACGAGGACGGATACTCTACAGATGATTTGTCGGGTGGTGATCCCGTAGGCTACGTGATGCAGGGACAGCGCAGTGTGGCTTGTGTCATCAATGCTGATGTCCGTTATAAGAACTATACTCTGGCTCAGGTGGGTGAGGATGGTAAACTGACCTTCACCATCCGTCAGGACAAGAGTATCAAGAACAATGACTGGTTCGGTTTCGGTAATATCCGTCTTACCTATTGTGGTGATGCCGAATCAGAAGTGACTGCAAATGCTCTTGCTGATGTGATGAATGGCTATGTCAATCGCGCAACAACCCTTTTGCAGGAGTACGTTCCCGATTTTGAGTCATACGGCAAGGCTCCCAGTTTCCCCGAAACTCTGAGGACTGCATTGGAAGGTGTCTTGGCAGAGGCCAACAGTGCTACGACCAACGAGGAGATGATTGCTCTGGTGCAGAGGTTCTCTGAAATTTTCAAGGAGATTCTCGAAGCCAAGAAGGCCTATGCCAACATGATGTACATGGCTGAGGTGACTTTGGATGCAGTCGGTAAGTTGGGTACCGATGTCAATCAGGATGAATATGACATGATACTTGATGCTATGATTGCTATCCAGAATGCCTATATGGATGGTGCGTATAGCCGCGAAGAGGCAGAGAATCTGGAGATGCTGGTGTCCGACCCTGTCATCGCTCCCTATATTCCTGCCATGGAAGATGGCGTGATGCAGATTGGCAACATCAAGCAGATGGCATACTTCTCCTCTTATCTGGCAATGGTAGACAAGTATGCCAAGGCTGACCTGGTGGATGACATCAAGGGCTTCACCGCTCCCATGATGATCAATGACTTCAACGGTGTGCTGGACGGCAAGTTCCACTCTATTGAGGTAGATATCGTGAAGGAGGATGGGTCTGACAATGCTGCCATATTCCATAACGTGGACGGTACGGTGAAGAACCTGATTGTATTGGGTAACATCACCACCAATGGCAAGTATGCCGCAGGTGTAGCCGCTCATGGCTGGGCATCTGCCAGAATCGAGCGCGTGACCTCGTCCGTACATATTTCCAGCAGTCTGGTAGGCGATGGTACACATGCAGGTATCCTGGGTGTGGCCGAGAGTGCCGGCGGTGTCATCTCTGACTGTGTGTTCAATGGCATCATGGAAGGTTCAGAGACCAGCAATTGTGGTGGCTTTATCGGATGGTGTAGTGCTACCGTGACAATTCAGAACTCTCTGCAGATTGCTAACATTACAGTGGGTACCACTGACAGTTATACCTGGGCACGTAACCCGGGCAACCTGACATTGACCAACAGTTATTACCTCACTCCGTTCGCTACGGCCTCTGGTACCCAGACTTCCGAGGAGAAGATGAAGAGCGGTGAGCTCTGTTACCTGCTCAACGGCAAGCAGTCTGATGACCCTGTATGGTTCCAGGCACTTGGCACAGAGGATGTTCCTCATGTGACTCCTGGTGCTACGGTATATTACTATGGTGGTGAGTACATCAACGAGAAGCCTCAGATTGAACTCAACTCTTATGCTTCCAGTGTAAATGTTTCCAGCGATGCCGAAAAGGTGGTAGTTACTTACTTGCTCAATGCTCCTGCCAAGGAGGGTGAGATCCGTTTCTACAATGGCACAGACGTTGTTTACACTGAAACTCTTGCTTCTGCCGACCTGACCACAGGTGTGCATGAGGTAACCGTTTCCAATACCAGTTTGCCTGCAGCCGGCACCACTCTGACCTTCGATGTGAAGGTTACTGGTTTCGGATCCAAGGAGCCTGCTCGCGTAGGTGATACCTACAAGGCATGGGATCCCTCAGGCATGGCTGTGATGAACGACACCGAGAGTCGTGCTTTTGGTACCATCTACATGGTAGAGAGCGATGCTAACGAAGCAGGCTATGGTACAGGAACATCATCCACTGGCTATGTGTCTGACACCAAGCGCTCCGCAGTGTATGCATTCACTCCAACCTTCGAGCAGATTCTTGCTGCTGACGGTACTCCCGGATTCAAGGGCGGTATAGAAAACGGTAATCGCGTAATTGTATCAGACAGCTATCCCAATATTGACTTCAAGAATGTACGTTGCTCTCAGGATGGCCGCTTGTTCGTGAGCCGCCTTAGCGGTATGACCGAAAGTCCTATCTTTGAGGCTAATCCTGTTGACCTCAACGAGGCATGGACACCCGTCTTCACCGGTGGTACCAAGGATGAGGCTACTGGCATCACCTATGTGGGTGATGAGGAACAGGCACGTCCTAACGTGAGCTTCGATATTGCAGGCAAGGGTGAGAATCTGTCATTGCTCACTTTGGGCATGGCACGCAGTGACGGTGGTTTCAACTACTCTGACTACAAGGCTAATATCTATGCTTTGGGTACAGCCAAGGAATGGGCTCAGGCAGCCAACTTCACCTTCGAGCCTCTCACCGGCCAGTACACGATTGCTCCTAAGCCCGTAAATGTCCTCTCTGACCAGCATGGAGGAGCATGGTACATCCAGTATCGCAGCAATCCCAGCGCATTGCAGCCTGCTATCAAGCACTACAATGCCGAAGGTGTGGAGGATTATTCCGACGTCTCAACAGCTCTGGGTAATGGCGGATGTGCCATCTCTGCTGACGGTACCAGACTGGCTCTTGCCCGTGGAACGATGATTGCTGTTTATGAGACTGACTACCAGCCATTGCCCAATGGCCTGATCAATGTCAACCCCATTCTCTCCTTCACTCACAAGGAGTCTGGCATCTCTGCCATGGCATTTGACTATGCCGGCAACCTGATTGTTGCAGCAAATGGCTCTGAGACAGTTGCACGCTATGTGATTCCTCGTGCTGACAATGTTGTGGTTACACCTGCCAGAAAGGAATGCACTTTCAAGGTGGGCGAGACCATGACTGGTGTTGAGCAGATCGAGACCGTGACCGGTGACCAGACGATTTACAACCTCCAGGGTGTTCAGCTCAACAAGGCCCAGAAGGGTGTGAATATCATCAATGGCCGTAAGGTGATGGTTAAGTGAGTGGAATGTATCAAATGTCCGCAAGGACTTTGAGATCATTCCCGAACGAGAATCATCTCGACCATCAGGTCAAGGTGATGGTTAAGTGAACATCTCGGGTTATACCCGCGAGATAATGAAACAGGAAGGCCCTGCACGACAAGTTCGTGTGGGGCCTTCCCGATGATATGGTGTGCAGGTGTCCCGAGGGGATATGTGCTCAGCGGAAATTTCATGGAGAATAAGGAACACGTCCCCTGGGGTATCTCCCTCCCGAGGAAAGAGCGTGGCGGACGGATGATTGGTTCGGTTCAGACGCAAACGTTTGCAACCGCCCTCGCAAACGTTTGCAACCGCGCTCGCAAACGTTTGTAACCGCGCTCGCAAACGTTTGCGGGAAAAAGTACGTAAGCTGTTGTTCGTTGATATTCTCTCATCCACTTTGCCGTGAGGGAATTATGCCGTACCTTTGCACGAGGTATCGGGGCATGTGCTCCACCGGCATGTGAACTATAAACAATGGATTATTATGGAACAGCCACTCATTATCTATAATACGCTCACGAGGCAGAAGGAACTCTTTCGTCCCTTGAATCCCGGTCATGTGGGCATGTATGTGTGCGGCCCCACCGTGTATGGCGATGCCCATCTGGGTCATGCACGTCCCGCCATCACTTTTGACCTTCTTTTCAGATACCTGAGGCATATAGGCTACAAGGTGCGTTATGTGCGCAATATCACCGATGTGGGGCATCTGGAACATGATGCCGATGAAGGGGAGGACAAGATAGCCAAGAAGGCACGTCTGGAACAACTGGAGCCCATGGAGGTGGCACAATACTACACCAACCGTTTTCATGAGGCGATGGATGCCTTGGGATGCCTGCCTCCCAGCATAGAACCTCATGCCACAGGACATATCATCGAGCAGGAGCAACTGGTACAGCAAATCCTGGACAACGGTTATGCCTATGTGAGCAATGGCAGCGTGTATTTTGATGTGGAGAAGTACAATCGTGACCATCATTATGGCGTGCTCTCGGGACGTGACCTGGAGAACGTGAAGGATGCCAGCCGTGAACTGGCAGGAGTGGGTGAGAAGCACAATCAGGCAGACTTTGCCCTGTGGAAGGCTGCCCAGCCCGAGCATATCATGCGATGGCCTTCACCCTGGAGCGATGGCTTTCCCGGTTGGCATTGTGAATGCACGGCTATGGGCCGGAAATATCTGGGAGAGCATTTCGATATTCATGGAGGAGGGATGGATCTGGTGTTCCCGCATCATGAGTGTGAGATAGCGCAGGCCGTGGCTGCCCAGGGAAGCCAGATGGTGCACTATTGGGTGCACAACAACATGATCACCATCGATGGCAAGAAGATGGGCAAGAGCTACAACAACTTCATCACTCTGCCTCAGTTCTTCAGCGGCGATCATCCTCTGCTTACCCAGGCATACTCACCCATGACCATTCGCTTCTTCATCCTTCAGGCTCATTACCGCAGCACGGTGGACTTTGGCAACGAGGCTCTTCAGGCTGCCGAGAAAGGGCTTGCCCGTCTGATGGAGGGAATGAAGAATCTTCGTCGCTTCGTGGACGGACAGAAGGTGAAGGGACAGCCTGCAGTGGAGATGAAGTATGTAGATGAACTACGTGCGAAATTGTACGAAGCTATGAATGATGATATGAACAGTCCCATTGTCATTTCCCACCTGTTTGATGCTTGTCGCATTGTCAATACTCTGGTGGACAAGAAGGCCAGTATCACAGCGGAGGTGGCTCAGGCGTTCCATACACTTATGGATACCTTTGTGCATGACATCCTGGGCTTGACTGAAGAGACAGGTGCAGGCAACAAGGCACGTGAGGAGGCTTTTGGCGCGGTGGTAGATATCCTGCTTCAGCAGCGTCAGCAGGCAAAGGCCGAGAAGAATTGGGCTCTGAGTGACCAAATACGTGACCGACTGGCCGAACTTGGTTTTGAGGTGAAGGACACCAAGGACGGTTTTTCATGGACGCTCAATAAATAGCTCCTCATGCAGGGAGCCTATAAGCCCTTCGTCAGGTTTCCTGCTTGACGGAGGGCTTTTTTTTGTCGCGACATGCGGGACAGATTCCTTTGATCATGAGGCTGATGGTGGAGGGTATAAATCCCTTGGGCAAGGATACCTGGGGTGCGGGGATGTCGTGCAGACAATATGTCCTCTGGCATTGTTCGCAGTAGAAATGCCCGTGCTGGTCATCGTGCTCGTAATGGTTCTCGCTGGTGCATAGTTCGTAACGAAGAGCGCCACTGCCATCTTCAATGGCATGTATGAGATGATGTTGCAGGAAAATGGAGAGTGTTCGGAAAATAGTACTTCGTTCGGCCGTGGGCATCTTCTCTTCCAGTTCCTTCAGGGAGAGTGGGCGTAAACTACGTTCCAGTTCCCGATAGACAAGAAGCCTCATGGCCGTGGGTTTCACGCCCCGCTGTTCCATCCGTTGTTCTGTTTCTGGTTTCATGGATAAGCGGTTTAGTACTTAAACGAGCTGCCTCCTGCAAATTCACGCAGTAGAGAGGTAGGTGGAACCTGCTCTTCGGGTACGATGCGGAAATATCTGAGGAAGCGCCTCAGGCGACTTGCCTCGGCATATTCCGGATCTCGCTCGGCCACCTGTTCCAGAATGGGCATTACCTGCTCACGGATGACTCCCAATTCGTAGAGAAGAGCACTGTTGAAGGTGGCATCTGCCAGTTCCTGGAATGGCATGACCCATTTCTCTTCGCCTTCTGTCACACTGGGTTGCCTGTGTATGGTCTCCCGTGCCGAATATCCTCGGTATTTGTAGTCACGCACTATTCTGCGCAGCAGTCTGATATCCTGTGTGGGAATGTGGTTGTGGTCATCAAGTTGTATGGTGGTCAGAGCTGACACGTAGATGCGGTATTTCTTGTCATCGGGTACCATCTGTGAGAGTATCGGATTGAGTGCGTGCAGGCCTTCCATGATGATGATGTCATCGTTTCCTATACACAGTTTCCGTCCCTCGAATACCCTTTCGCCAGAGGGGAAATCATACCTGGGCAGTTCTACTTCCTTACCCTGCAGGAGTGCATCCATCTGCTGATTGAAAAAGTCTGTGTCAACGGCGCCGATACACTCGAAGTCGTACTCTCCGTTCTCATCTTTCGGCGTGTCTACACGATTGACGAAGTAGTCATCGGTGGATAGTGTGTGTGGGCGTAATCCGCAGGCCATGAGCAGAATGGCCAGTCGCTTGGCTGTGGTGGTCTTTCCGCTACTGCTTGGTCCTGCTATCAGTACCAGTTTGGCACCCCGGTTGGCTATCTCGTCAGCTATGTTGGAGAGTTTCTTGTCTTGAAGTGCTTCGCTCACGTTGATGAGTTGTGTGCTTTCACCCTTGAGAACCATCTGATTGAATTCTCCTGCAGTACGTATCCCCAGAATGTTCTGCCATTTGCGATGTTCGCGCATGACGTCAAGCATTTTGTCTTGCGGTGTGAGAGGTTCCAGCAGCGCAGGATTCTTTATCATGGGAATACGCAGGAGCAGACCATCATAGAAAGGCATGAGGTCAAAGAGATGCAGGAGTCCTGTGCGTGTGAGCAGGCATCCGTAGAAGTAATCGACAGTCTGGTCAAGTTGGTAGTAATAGGTATACAGGTTGCTTTGGCTTTCCAGCAGTCGTACCTTACTGGTCATTCCCTTGCTTTGGAACATGCTGATGGCATCCTCGATGGGACATTGTATGCGGTGGATAGGCATGTCGGCGTCGATAATCTCCTGCATGCGTCTCCTGATGGTCTCCACCATCTCATGCGTGACTGTTTCTCCAGTGTGCAGTTCACAGTAGAATCCTCTGCTTACGCGGTCGCCTATGATGAGCTGTGCCGTAGGGTAGAGGTCCTCCACGGCTTTGGCCAGCACAAAGAAGAGGGTGCGTGAGTAGGTGTACATGCCAGAGGGTGATTGTAGTGAGAGAAATTCTACATCCTTGTTGTTGTAGAACCGATAATTCATTCCTTGCACCTTGTTGTTTACTGTGGCTGCAATAGGGCCGAAGTCCATCTGTAATCCAGCCTTTTGGTACACGTCGTAAAGCGAACTGCCAAAGGGCACGGATATCTTACTGTGATTGTTTTTGCATCTGATGGTTAGTGTGTTGTTCATTGCCTATATGTTTTTTTCTTTTCCATGAGGCCTGCCATGACAAGTCTCTTTGACAGGTGTAGGGCGAGTGGTCGCTTGGTGCCGGTGATGGATATGAAAGACATCAGAGTCTCTTGATAAGTTCGCTCATTCCCTCACTTGCTCCCGTCATGATGTGCTCAAAGGGGCGATCAGCATTCCATTCCACGGGTTTGGGATCAATCAGATAGATGGGTGCCTTCAGAGGAACGAAGCGTGTGAGTCCTGCTGCTGGATATACGTTGAGACTTGTACCGATGACAATCATCATCTCTGCCTTCCGGCAAAGTTCTATGGCCGGTTCAATCTGTGGAACGGACTCTCCAAACCATACGATGAATGGACGTAACTGGCTTCCGTCCTCAGCTTTGTCACCTATGTGCACCTCGGCTTTGTCGGCGGTGAGTGTGCGTATCTGCTTTGGGTCATTGGGATCTCGGCTGCTGGTCACCTTCATCAGTTCTCCGTGCAGATGCAGCACGTGTGTGCTACCTGCCCGCTCGTGCAGGTCGTCCACATTCTGCGTGATTACATCCACCTGATGTCCCATCTGTTCCAGTTGAGCCACCAGCAGATGTCCTTGACATGGTCTGGCTGCAAGCAATTCCTTGCGTCGTGTGTTGTAGAAACGGGTAACCAAGGCCGGGTCCCGCATCCATCCTTCAGGAGTAGCTACATCATTCACATCGTATGTGTCCCATAGTCCGCCGCTGTCGCGAAACGTGCTGATTCCACTTTCTGCACTCATGCCAGCTCCAGTCAATATCACAATTCTCATTACCTTGGCCTCTTTGTCTCTTGCAAAAATAAGAAAAAAAGAAACGTGTGAGGCCGTGGGTTGGGGAAAATATTGTAATTTTGCGCCACTAATGATATAATAGAGAATAAACGCGTATGAACAAAATCAGTTATGCACTGGGTCTCGGTATTGCCCAGCAGCTCAAGAGCATGGGTATCGAGGAGTTCTCGGTGGAGGACTTCAGCCAGAGCGTGAGCGATGTGCTTTCAGACAAGACCCCAGCCATGACGAGCCGTGAGGCACAGGAATTGCTTAATGAGTATTTCCAAAAGAAACAGAAGGAGCAGGCTCAGAAAGCCATTGCAGAAGGCAAGGCATTCCTTGAGGGTAATGCCAAGCGTGAGGGTGTGATGCAGACCAAAAGCGGGTTGCAGTATGAGATACTTTCTGAGGGTAAGGGTGAGCGTAGCCCGAAGGCAACAGACACGGTACTCTGCCATTATGAGGGCAGACTCGTATCAGGTAAGGTGTTTGACAGCTCCTATGAACGCAATCAGCCTGCAGAATTTGCTCTCAATCAGGTGATACCCGGATGGACAGAAGGACTCCAACTCATGAGTGAGGGTGCGAAGTACCGTTTCTATATCCCCTATCTGTTGGGCTATGGTGAGCAGGGTGCAGGACCTTCAATCCCTCCTTATAGCACACTCGTTTTTGATGTGGAGCTTATCAAGGTGAAATAAGAACAATGCAATAACAACAAACACAATATTTTAAGATATGAAGAAGATTTCTATTTTGGCTGTGGCAGCTATGGCCGCTGCTATGGTGTCTTGTGGTAATGGTACTCCCAAGGCTGACATGAAGACAGACATTGATACCCTCAGTTATGCTGTAGGTATGGCACAGACCCGTGGTCTGAAGGATTATCTGGTACAGCGTATGGGCGTTGATACTACTTGTATCGATGAGTTCGTGAAGGGACTGAATGAGGCTGTGAATGCCGGTGATGACAAGAAGAAGACTGCTTATTATGCAGGTCTGCAGATTGGTCAGCAGATCAGCCAGCAGATGATCAAGGGCCTGAATTACGAGGTCTTTGGCGATGACAGTACCAAGACTGTAAGTCTGAACAACTTCCTCGCAGGCTTTGTAGCTGCCACTACAGGCAAGGGTGAGCTGATGACCGTAGATTCAGCAGCTATCGTAGCAGAGACCATGATGGTTGCCATCAAGGACAAGCAGATGAACGAGCGCTATGGTGACAACAAGGTGGCTTGCGAAGAGTTCATGGCCAATATTGCCAAGAAGGAAGGCATCCAGACTCTGGGTGACGGTATCTACTACGAGGTGATTACAGAGGGCAATGGCGAGATTCCTGCCGATACCGACCGTGTGAAGGTGGACTATGAGGGAACCCTCATCAACGACTCTGTATTCGATAGCAGCTACAAGCGTGGCGAACCCACCACGTTCATGTGCAAGCAGGTGATTCCTGGTTGGACAAAGGCTCTTACCCATATGCCTGTCGGCTCTACCTGGAAGGTGTATATTCCACAGGAGCAGGCTTATGGTTCACAGGATCGTGGTATGATTAAGCCTTTCTCTGCTTTGGTGTTCAAGATCGAACTTCACAGCATTGAGAAGTAAAAGGCATCCTGAGTAGGGCAAACAATGAAAAAGACCAAGATAATCCTGCTGGCTCTGGTGGCTCTCCTTTGCATGGGAGCCACCGCAGCCAACAAGAAGACTCAGCGCAAGGGAAAGAAGGCGGCCAAGGAGTTGGTGGAGCCTGTGGACACCATATCTGTGGACACATTCAGTTATCTGCTGGGCATGGCTAACAGCAACGGTCTTAAGGCTTATCTCTCTCAGCGCATGGGCATTGATACTGCTTATGTGGTAGATTTTCTCAAGGGTTTCCAGCAAAGAGAACTTTCCGAGGCAGACAAGCGTGAGAAGGCACGTCTGGCAGGTGTGGAGATTCGCGAACAGGTGGAGACACAGGTTTGGGCCAATGCCAACCGACAGATTGACGATAGCGTGGACGTGCTCAATCACGAGCAGTTTATCAAGGGCTTCCAGAACGGAATCTTCCCTGTAGACAACAAATTCTCCATGGATTCCGCCCAAGCTGTGGTACAGAAGCAGATGGCTTATTACCACAAGGTGAAGATGGAAAAGAAATATGGTGTCAATCGTGCTGCCGGCGAGGAGTTTCTCAAACTGAATGCCAAGCAGGATAGCGTGCAGACTACAGCCAGCGGCTTGCAGTATAAGATAATCACGATGGGCACAGGCGAAAAACCTCAGGCCACCGATCGTGTGAAGGTTGATTACGAGGGTCGTCTCATCGACGGTACAGTCTTTGATAGTAGTTACAAGCGTGGTAAACCTGCCACCTTCCCCGTGGGACAGGTGGTGCCTGGATGGACCGAGGTACTGTGCATGATGCCTGTGGGCAGCAAGTGGGAAGTTTATATTCCCCAGGAGTTGGGATATGGCGATCGTGAGCAGCAGAAGATTCCTCCTTTCTCCTGTCTGATATTTACCATCGAACTGCATGAGATAGTGAAGTGAATTGCTTTCTATGATTGTCAAAAAGACACCGGAAATAACTCTGGTGTCTTTTTTTGATGCTCGTTTTAGGTGGAAACGAATAAATTGCATAAATTTGCTACCATTCTATAACATCATTCTCAAAACAGATATGGAGAAGATAGATAGTCTTGACAAGAAAATCTTGGGTATTATCTCGGCCAATGCCAGGATACCTTTTAAGGATGTTGCTGCAGAATGTGGCGTAAGCAGGGCTGCAATCCATCAGCGTGTGCAAAGGTTGATAGACATGGGAGTCATAATCGGGTCGGGTTTCCATGTGAATCCTGCAAGCCTGGGTTACAATACTTGCACTTATGTGGGTATTACCCTTGAGCGTGGTTCCATGTACAAGAAGGTGGTATCGGAGTTCCAGAAAATTCCTGAGATTGTAGAATGTCATTTCACTACAGGCCCTTATACGATGCTCATTAAACTGTTTGCCAGGGATAATGCGCATCTTATGGAATTGCTCAACGACTGTCTGCAGGAGATTCCTGGAGTAATTGCCACCGAGACGCTTATCTCACTCAAACAGAGTATCCGTAAGGAAGTTCCTATAGGCAAACAGCCAAAGGAAACTGTTCCCACCGTCAGTCTGGACGAGTAAAATAGCATATATGGGGCATGGGTATCGCCCTGTGATAGGTATCACAGGTAATTTCGGTGACAAAGGATGTGAACTGGCACAGGCCTATTATCAATCTGTACTTCAGGCAGGCGGTGTTCCGATGGTCATACCTCCCTATGAGGTTACATCGGACGAGGGTGAGGATCATACCCCGAATTTTCCTGATGCTATTCAAGAAACGTTGTCATGCACCCTTGAGGGTGTGGATGCCTTGTTGTTATCTGGTGGAGGAGATCTTAATCCTTTGCTCATGGGCGAAGAGCCTATCCCTGCTTTGCATGGTGTTTGCCCCGAGAGGGATGCCCAGGAATTGTGGCTTGTGAGACATGCTTGTCATCGTCAGATGCCGATTTTGGGTATCTGCCGGGGTATTCAGGTGCTGTCTGCGGCTTTGGGAGGGCGCAATTATCAGGATATCTACACCCAGCACAAGGCGCAACAAGTGCTGAAGCATAGCCAGGAGATGAGGCGTGATGCTGTCTCGCACACTGTAAGCGTGGAGCAGGACAGTTTGCTATATAGTATCGTTCAGAGCGGGAATCTGGCAGTCAACTCTTTCCATCATCAGGCTGTAAGCAATCCTGGAAGTCAGCTGAAGGCCGTCGCACATTCCTCGGATGGTATTATCGAGGCGGTAGAGAGCGCAGAATATAAGCCTATCCTGGGTGTCCAATGGCACCCTGAGGCATTCTTCATCCACAAGGAGATGACATCCATGCATGCTCTTTTTGAGTGGTTGGTGCATGAGGCTGCATTGTATCATGAATCAAGGACTCTGCATGACAGAATAATCACATTGGATAGTCATTGTGACACGCCAATGTCCTTTTCCAGTAACCAGGATGAAATCAATTATATGTTCGTCACGCGCACTGACCATGTGCTTGTGGATTTGCCCAAGATGACAGATGGCAGGCTGGACGCCTCTGTCATGGTGGCATACATCCCACAGGGCGAGCGGACCCGACAGGGTTACAGAGAGGCCTTTTCTCTGGCACAGGAAAAACTGGATCAGATAGAAGCATTGACAAGGGCTTATCCTCATCTGTTGGGATTGGCAAGCACTCCCGATGACCTCCTGCTGTTGAAGGCTCAGGGTATGAAGGCCATCATGCGTGGAATAGAGAATGGTTATGCTATCGGACGCGACTTGTCCTTGCTTTCCCATTTCCGAAAAAGGGGTGTGGTATATATGACCCTGTGCCATAATGGAGATAATGACATCTGTGATTCTGCTCGTGGTAACTCCGAGCATGGCGGCCTGAGTACCTTTGGACAGGAGGTCGTCCGGCAGATGAATGCTTTGGGCATGATGATAGACATGAGCCATGCTTCTGAAGCCTCCTTCTATGACGCACTTGCACTCAGTAATGTTCCCATCGTGTGTAGCCATAGCAGCAGCAGGGCACTTTGTTCGCATCCTCGTAATCTGACTGACGACCAGATGAGGGCATTGGCATCCCAGGGTGGTGTGGCTCAGGTGACGTTATACCATGGTTTCCTTCGTCACGAGGGTGAAGCCACGATTATGGATGTCTTGGATCATTTGCATCATATGGTGAAGGTGATGGGACCCGAGCATGTGGGCATAGGGACGGATTTTGATGGAGATGGTGGTGTGAGAGGTTTGAAGGATGCTTCCGAACTGATTGGATTCACGCGTGAACTTCTTCGCAGGAAATATTCTGAGAGTGACCTGCAGGGTATCTGGGGAGGGAACTTCCTAAGGGTCATGAGTCAGGTGCAGGCATCTGCCACATGTGATGACGAATGAACGGTCCCGTTTGGGATGCTGTTTTTCGCGCGCGTATATAATATAATAATGTATAGATAAAGATTTAAGGGATGGATAAGAAACGTAGGTTCTTTTTTGTGCTGCCTATTTTGGCTCTCTGCTTTTCTGTGGGTCTCACAGCTTGTGGAGGACATTCTGGCAAGAGCAGGAGTGGATCTGATACTATAGCCTTGGCACCTTGCCCGGTGTTTCAGGAGGATAGTGCCATGATGCATATCCAGACACAATGTGACTTCGGTCCACGTGTCTTGGGTACAGAGGCCGCACGGATGTGTGGTGATTATATTGTGGAACGTTTCCGGCAGTATGGTGCTACCGTGACGGAACAGAACTGTACGGTCACCCTATATGATGATACATCGGTTC
Organism: Bacteroidaceae bacterium; assembly: GCA_051878615.1. Classification (GTDB taxonomy): domain Bacteria; phylum Bacteroidota; class Bacteroidia; order Bacteroidales; family Bacteroidaceae; genus Physcousia. The sequence goes on from JBJEKL010000060.1 coordinate 37,475, forward strand.
CTGCCCGTAATATCATAGCCAGTATCAATCCCGGGTCACTTGACCGACTCCTTTTTTGTACTCACTGGGACAGCAGACCTTGGGCCGATAATGACCCTGATGAGGAAAACTGGCACACGCCTGTCCCTGCTGCCAATGACGGAGCCAGTGGAGTGGCAGTCCTGCTTGAAATCTGCCGCCTCTTGCAGCAGCAACCTGTGGGTAGAGGAATAGACTTCGTTTGCTTCGATGCTGAGGATGCCGGTACTCCCGATTGGGCAGACAATCCTGTTGATGGCCGGGATACTTGGTGCTTGGGATCTCAATACTGGGCACAACAGGCACGCGAGGCCAATTACAGGGCCCGTTATGGTGTCCTGTTGGATATGGTTGGTGGACGTGGATGTACCTTTGCCCGTGAACAGGTAAGCAGGCAGTATGCAGATCCTGTCGTGGAACTCGTCTGGCATCTTGCCCGACAACTGGGATACGGACATTTCTTCCCACTTACAGATGGCGGGTATCTGATTGATGACCATGTGAATGTCAACCGTATTGCTCGGATTCCTTGTCTGGACATTGTACCTTATTTCGTGGACGGGCCCAGCAATTTCGGTCCTACATGGCACACTTTGCAGGATACACCCGAGAACATTGACCCATGTGTGCTCAAAGCTGTGGGGCAAACCATAACACAACTAATCTATAACGACAGCGCCGAAGAATGACAATTAACGAGATACAAGACGAGATTATCGAGGAGTTTTCCGACTTTGATGACTGGATGGACAGATATCAGTTGCTCATTGATCTGGGCAGCAGCCAGCCAAAACTGGATGACAAGTACAAGACAGAACAGAATCTGATAGACGGATGTCAGAGCCGGGTATGGTTGCAGGCCGATATGAGGGAAGGTCTGCTGCATTTCCAAGCGGAGAGTGACGCTCTTATTGTCAAGGGGATCGTGGCTTTGCTTGTGCGTGTCCTCTCTGATCATACTCCCGAAGACATTCTAAATGCCGACCTGTATTTCATTGAGCGTATAGGACTCCGCGAGCATCTTTCTCCTACACGTAGCAATGGCCTCTTGGCTATGCTCAAGCAGATGAAACTCTATGCCTTGGCATATCAAGCAAAGGGTGGGATAGAGTCATGAGGATAGGCTCTGTTGACTTGGGTGAGAAGCCTCTGCTTCTTGCTCCTATGGAGGATGTCACAGACATTGGCTTCCGCTTGTTGTGCCGACGTATGGGGGCAGCAATGGTCTATTCCGAGTTTGTTTCCAGTGACGCACTCGTGCGCATGGTGAATCGCAGCTTGGAGAAGTTGACTGTGTCTTCCGAGGAAAGGCCAGTGGCTGTGCAGATATACGGGAAGGATTGTGAGGCGATGGCAGAGGCGGCACGTATTGTGGTGGCACAGGCACATCCCGATGTCCTCGACCTCAATTTCGGTTGTCCTGTGAAGAAGGTGGCAGGGAAAGGTGCGGGGAGTGGAATGCTGCGTGATATTCCCCAGTTGCTGGCGGTCACGAGGGCTGTGGTGGATGCAGTTCCGGACACCCCTGTTACTGTGAAGACGCGTTTGGGATGGGACGAACCATCCCTTTTCCTTCCGGACGGTACACCTTTCATCGTCGATCTTGCCCTTCGTCTGCAGGATTGCGGTATACAGGCTCTCACCTTGCATGGACGCACACGATCACAGATGTACACGGGTGAGGCCGACTGGACGCTTATCGGCCAGGTTAAGAATCATCCCGAGATGCATATTCCTGTCATCGGCAATGGAGACATCTGTTCGGCAGAACAGGCTCGTCAGGCTTTTGAGCGTTATGGCGTCGATGCCGTGATGATCGGCCGTGCTACGTTCGGACGCCCATGGGTGTTCCATGAGATTCTTCATCCGCAGATTCCTTTGAGTCTTGACGAGAAGATAGATATTCTCAAGCAACAGGCTCTTGAGTCGGCAGAGCGAATAGGTGAATATCGTGGTATCTTGCATGTGCGTCGTCATTTGGCTTCTACTCCGATATTCAAGGGAATCCCTGATTTCCGTGAAACACGTATCCGTATGCTGCGTGCAGACACCCTTTCCTCCTTGTTTGCTGTCATAGAGGAGGTGCGTCAATGGCTTCATCATATAGGACGCGACGAACAGCCCCAAGGATAGCGCATCTCAGCGCTCCACGTAACGAGGATACAAGAACCGGGGAATGCCAATAGCCATCAAGGCTTTGGGAGCATGACCTTTGGGCAGTCCCAATAGATGCCTGACCCTACTACGTGGCATAAATCGGAGTGCCGTTTGTACCAGACCCAGATAAATCTGACTTATTCCGTGCGCTTCTGCCATGAGTGAAACATTCTGATAAGCCAGATTGCAGTCCTGCCATGCAAAATCATATCCCGATGGCGCACTAAAAACAAGCAGACTGGATGCGTTGCAGCAACATGGCATCTCGCCACTCTCCCATCGCAGACGGAATCGTTCCAGCTCGGGGGCTTCAGCGTAGAGGTCTGGCAAGAGCATCTTGGTAATCGGACGCATGGGTTTAGCCATCAGCACGCTGGCCAGTCGCAGAAAGAATCGCATCACGACATCCTCCAATTGGCGTATCTGTTCACCCTCGAGTATTGTCACTTTCACTCTTCTGGTATTCTCTGCCGTAGGAGCATACCTTGCGGCCTCAAGCAGATCATCGATGATATGTTGCGGAACAGGGCAATCAGTTATGGTACGATTGGAACGACGTGCACGGAGCAATTCCATCATACTTTTGGGTGTGGGCAGTATGCTACGATCGACTATGTGCACTTTTTCGGGCAGGAAGAGTGAATGGTGTAAGGCATCTGCGTCACAGACATCCATGCAATGTCCACATCCGATACATTGTTCCTGACGTGCCAGTATCGGCACACGCTCTTCTGTCCACTCAAGTACAGAGGCAGGACATACTTGCACACATCGTCGGCAATGACGGCAGAGTCGGGTATCAACGCTTATCCTAATGGGTTCTTTACTCATGATTCTCGGTCGTAGGATATCACTCTGGGTTATTCTGAATCAGAGACAATGGCAGAGGGGGTGTCTTTTGTGGGATAATCAATAAGGAAACATCTGAAGAGATACACGCATGCAGCCGTACAGCAGAGTGCACAGACCACAGCCGGCCATGTGCCACCCAGGTAATGAATGAATGAAAACTCCGTGACTGCATCTCCCATCCACCTGGTCGTTATCGCACAAATGGTGTTGTTGAGCATGTGAAGCAGAATGGGAAGTACCGCATTCCCCGTTTTCCAGTACACGATGCCCAACAGGAAACCAATGCCAAAGGTACCCAACAGTTGCGCAGGATTGACGTGAAGAATACCGAATAGTAAAGCGGAAAGGAGAATCGCGCCCCAGGGTTTTACTCCGTCTCTGAGCATACCGCCCAGCATGGACTCACGGAACAGCATCTCCTCGCAGACAGGAGCCACAATCGTAATGGATAATACTCCATATGTGTTATGTATCAACCCGTTAATTTCCAGCCCCATAAGGTCGGGCAGAGCCAGGAGTTCCGAGTAGATGTTGAGGGCAAACACGCCTGTAATGGTACCAACGACAGCAGTCAGAGTCCTGTCCCATTTTACTTCGTACACGTCATAGGATTGGGGTATACGTAGAAGGCCAAGGGGCTTGTAACATATCCCCACAGTTATTACATTAGAGAGAATCACGGACAGGGCCAACAGTGTGGGCGTCTGTTCGATATTACCAGCCGTACTTGCCAGCAGAAGCAGGAATCCGGCCACTCCCTGGGCAAACAGGAAGGCTATGACTGCCCATGTGGGCTTTAGATACTTGTTCATTTACTTTTTCTTTATGTTCAGGAGTATAAAGTTACACAATTTGTTCCTTAACGGTCATGATAACCTCCTGTTATTGTCTTATAATGTAGAAGATTGTCAATCCTCATGGGGATCGTTATAGATTCATGCAGAATAAGTCCGGATCAGTCGTCTGCCCGCCAATGAGTATTTCCTGCATGCAATATCGGTCTTCTTCCAAGAGGTCCGTCAGGATTCGGCGTCTTCCTTTATCAGTTGTAACAGGCGCTCCACAGCCTCCTCCTCAGGAATGTTCTTCTCCACACATGTCCTGCCACGATAAAGTGACACCTTGTGTCTTGCGGCACCCACATAACCATAGTCGGCATCGGCCATCTCACCAGGTCCATTCACAATGCATCCCATAATGGCAATCTTCAATGTGCTGAGCCGGGGAATGTCTTGGGACGCCTCATGTACAGCGGCCTTGATTCGGGCAATGGTCCCCTGCAGGTCATACAAGGTACGGCCACACCCGGGACAAGAAATGAACTCGGTGTGCGTAAAGCGAACACGTGCAGCCTGCAGGATGTTGTCGGACAGGTGAGGTTGTTCCTTGCCCTTGTTGATGATTACCAAATCGGTGGCACGACCGTCTATCAGGTGAGCTCCTGCAGCCATGGCAGCCTTCAGCATCAGGTCCTCGGCATCCTCCTCGTTCATCGTGAGTGTCATCACGCCATCCTTGATGGGAGCGGTACGTCTCAAACAGGCGCATTCATCAATGAAACTGACCAGTTTGCGTGCTACGGGAATCTCACATTCAGGTTCCTCGGAGAGCGATACTCGAATGGTATCACCCAGTCCTTCGGTAAGCAGGGCTCCAATGCCAACGGCACTACGTACACGTCCATCTTCACCCTCTCCGGCCTCGGTGACCCCCAGGTGCAGAGGGAAATGCATATCTTCACGATTCATAGCCTCTACGAGAAGACGTACCGAACGTACCATCACCACCGTATTGCTGGCCTTGATGCTCAGTACTACATTCTGAAAGTCCTCTTTACGGCATACGCGCAGAAACTCCATGCAGGATTCCACAATGCCTTCGGGTGTATCCCCAAAGCGGGACATGATACGATCAGAAAGTGACCCATGATTTACGCCAATGCGTACAGCGGTATGATGCTCCTTGCAGATGGTAAGGAAAGGGCGTAGCCGCTCTTCAATCTTCTGCACTTCTGCAGCATATTCCTCATTGCTGTAGGTAAGTCTTTTGAATGTACGTGCGGGATCGACATAGTTGCCTGGGTTGATGCGAACTTTCTCACAGTACTTTGCGGCCACATCGGCCACAGCCGGATTGAAGTGGACATCTGCCACGAGAGGTGTCATAATCCCTTCCTGCTTGATCCTTGCAGAGATGCATGCCATGTTCTCTGCCTCACGTGTCCCTTGGGTGGTGAGGCGAACCAATTCTCCTCCGGCGGCAACAATGCGCTTGATTTGTGCCACACAGGCCACTGTATCGTTGGTGTCTGTAGTGGTCATAGACTGCACACGAATAGGATTGTCACCTCCTATGGCAATCTGTCCCACATGTGCCACGCTACTTCGTCGGCGCGAATAGCCGCTGTCGGTATGTCGTGCGACATGGTTCTGAGGTCTCTTCTCTGCCATCATTTGATCCCGCTATGTGCTCAATTACATTTGTAATCATATTTCACTTCGGCCAGATCCCGATTGGCCTTTTCTATCTTCGCTCCCAGTCCTTGCTTGTAAGTGCGCAGGCGGAGTGCAATTTCAGCATCATTCATCGCCAATATCTCCATGGCCAGGATGGCCGCATTCAGAGAGGCGTTGACACCTACCGTTGCTACAGGAATCCCTGGAGGCATCTGAATAATGGAGAGCATAGCATCCAGTCCGTCAAGCATCCCCTTGATGGGTACCCCAATGACAGGCAGTGTCGTGCTGGCTGCAATCACTCCAGGCAATGCGGCAGCCATACCTGCAGCCGCAATGATTACCTTTATGCCCCGTGCCTCAGCCTGACGGGCAAACTGCTCCACGGCATCAGGTGTCCGGTGAGCCGACAGGGCATTCACCTCAAAGGCTATTTGTTGCTCGTTCAGAAAGGCGAGAGCCTTCTCCATGACGGGCAGGTCGCTTGTGCTGCCCATGATTACGCTTACAATGGGTTTCATCAATATCTTAATTTATAACATTCAATAATTTGCGGGGATACATTGTCGTTATCCTATTGTGTTCTTGCTCCTTACAATCCCCATACACCCAAGCATCCGCACAGGATGCCAAGCGCAGTGCCAGCCAACACCTGTCCCAACGTGTGCTGGCGGAGTATGGTCCTGCTGGTCATCACTATTCCGCAGAGTAGGATGCACCCACATAACCACCATGTGGGATTGAAACCAAACAATTGGGAATAGGCTACCAATGCACCCGTCACGCCTCCTGCTCCTGCAGAGTGCATGCTGACTTTCCACTTCAGGTTGACCAGCAGGCACGTACATTGTATCAACAGGCTTACCACCAGGATGGCCAACATAAAACGTGGCAGATGTATGCTCTGCATGATGAACATACAGCATAGATAGCAACAGAGATGGATGGCATATGGCACCATTCGTTTGTGCTGATGACGCAGTTCGTGGGTTTTCCAACCTCTGATGTGCCGATAGGCATGGGTGCATACAGAGGGGAGAAGCACCGTAAAGAGGTACACCATACCCAGTACCCACATTTTGAACACCCATGGAAATATACTCATATAGGTAAATGCAAATAAGATAATGAAGCCTACCAATGGATAGTAGACCGGACGAAAGAGTGCCGAGAGCACCCGTGCTATGAGTATTATGGTCTTCATCTTCTCATTCTCGCAGATGGTATGTTCATCATGCCTCGGTATTTTGCCACGGTTCGTCGGGCAATGGGAAACCCTTTTTCACTCATGAGTTCTGCCAGTCGGTCGTCGCTCAGCGGATTGGTCTTGTCTTCAGACTCCACCAAGGCGCTCAACTGGGCCATCACCTCACGCTGTGTCACCTCATTGCTGTGATTGCCGCTACTGCTTTTGCGCAGGAAGAACCATTTTAGCGGATAGATTCCGAAACTGGTCTGTACATACTTGCTGTTGCTCACACGACTGATGGTGCTGATATCATAGCCCGTACGTTCGGCTATATCTTCAAGTACCATGGGCCGAAGCTGACTCTCGTCACCCTCCAAGAAGAAATTCTTTTGCCAGTTGATGATGGCACGCATGGTGCGTATCATGGTCTCCCTACGTTGCAACAATGCTTGTATGAACATTTGCCCTCGCTCGACGTATCGACGGGTGAAATGCATCTCTTCCAATTCCGAACGGCTCAGCGGTTTACCTGCCCGTTTGTCGTAACCGGCCAGTCTCTCTGTGGCTTCCTCGCTGATGGTGAGCGTGGGCATATCTCCTTCGTTGAGGGTCATGACAATATTCCCCTCGGAATCTGTCTCTACGATGAAATCGGGTGTGATATGCTGTTCTGCCGAACCGTCCGGTTCGCTTAGAGAGAAGCCAGGGTGAGGGTTCAGGCGCAGGATCTCACGCTTGACTCCCTCTATGGTACGTTCATCCAGATGCAGGCGCAGACCAATCTTGTCCCAACGCTTATGCATGAAGTCATCATAGCAGGATCTGAGCACCTCTGTAGCTTCCTTGCGATAACGCACGTGTGGAGCCCGGTCAATCTGTAGCAGGAGACACTCCTGTAATGAGCGGGCACCGATGCCAGGTGGGTCAAACTGCCACAGGACGTGCAGCAACTCCTCCAGTTCATGGCTGTCTGTAGAAATGCCTTGATAAATCTCTGCCTCATCAGCCAGCTGTCCAAGTGATTTCGGCAGTGTGCCATCTTCGGCAAGTGAGCCGATCAGATATTCCATTACCTGTTCCTGATGAAGCGTGAGGTTGTGCTCGTGGATCTGGTCTTTCAGGTGATCATAGAATGAGAGTGTGGAGCGATAGTCCACATATTCTGGCCGGTTCTGCCCGGAAGCATTATTGAGCAGGTGGTCCGGGATGTCATCCTCGCTGCCATAATCGCCCATCCGCTCGTCGGATGTCGCGTCTTCGCCCTCAGCAATCGTGCTTGAAGCATTACTTCCCATATCGTCGGCAACAGTCTCGTCGCTATCCTCGCGGGTACGCTCCAGCCATGGGTTCTCTATACATTCATTTTCCACCCTTTGGCGAAGTGCATCCACCGGCATCTCCGTCAGTCTGGCCAGAAGGACCTGCTGCGGAGCCAATGTCTGCACTTGCACTTGCTGCTGGTTTTGCTGCTGGCTAAGTACGTTTTTCTGCTCCATAATGCAGGTGCAAAGTTACAGAATAAAAGTGGAACGCATATATGCGTCAGACCGAAAATCACCGAAGACTCACGGTCAGGATGCTGATGCTGAATGGAGGAACACTAAAATGGATGGTACTCTCGTCTGACTCCACCTGTGCTTCCACCTTACAAGGTGCCACCTTAAGGGGCTCCTGCATGGTATTCTCGTCTGTCCCTTTTTCGGCGGCTAAGCGTGTGATGGTTGCCTTAGAGGCACGGCCTCCGTTGAGATGTAGCGTGCCATCGGTGGCTTCGTGCCCCAGGTTGATTACCTTTGTATATAGGGTCTGTGTCTTTTCGTCCACGGTACTGTTTGAATAGATACCCTGCATGTCGCCTCCTGTGAGCGCTCCCTTGCACCATACCTGTCCGTCCACAGAGCAGGTCACGCTGTCTCTGTCCACATCTACCTGTAGGGTGTACCAGACATTGTCCTTCACCTCAGACTTGCAATCTCCTGGCAGTTTCTCTTTTCCTCCGGCGGCAGTCTGTTCGATGGCGCTCTGTGTGTTGCTCCATCCACCCACGTTGAACCAGCTGAAGTTCTGCCTGTCGGCAAAGTCAAAGAGCATCAGGAATCCTTCATCTCCACTATCCTTGCGAGCCTCAATGCGCCATGAGTACCGGTCGCCGCTGATAGCGATGGGGCAGAGTCGGGCAGTCCCTTGTTCCGGTGAGGTCTGGCAGAATATCCCATCCGTATTTGCCCATGTCCCGTTCTGCTTGGGGAATGCCGATGCCCATGCCCTGCTTGTCTCCACGTCCAGTGTGTCATCATCCACGATGATCTGGGCATTGCGGAACGATGCCTGGGTGGACCATGTTCCCACTCCCACCTGTACAGGGTGCTTTCGCCTTATTCCCGTGGGGCGTGGCAGATTCCATTCCAGGCGGCTACCCACCACATGGGTGCCTATGTGATTGGGAAAGAGCTGCTGTACCCAGTAACTGGGCGTGCCAAAAGCGCTTCCACTATTGAAGCGTATCATGTCGGGATGCCATTGGCTATGGTTTTCGTTGATAAAAATGGGGGCATAGCTGCTCATGCGCACGATATCGGAATTGTTCTCCATGCCCAACATGAAGACTGCCTCGCCCAGGGCCGCATTCATGTTTCCGTTCTGGCCGTAGTTCTGTGTTACGGCATATTCTCCCGGATATATAATCGGGCCATTGCGGTCGTAGGAATCAAAGCGGTGATATTGTCCTACGAACCACTTGGGCGAACGGTAATAGTGCTCGTCGAGAATGTCTACCGGATGCTGGTTTCTCCATGTGGGGGCATCGGTCCCCCAACTCTCCACGTTACCGATACACATCACTTCGGGGAAGCGTGCCTTGATAGCATCGTAGAACATACGGTATCTCTCGGGATAATGGTCACTTTGCTCCGAGTTGTCTTCCGTCCGATAGTTGTAGTTCTCATTGCCTATCTCGATATAGGCGATGCCGAAAGGTTCGGGGTGGCCGTTCTCGGCACGCATCCTGCCATAGTGGCTTGTGACAGGTCCGTTGGCGTATTCCAGAGCTCCCAGGCACTCGTCTATCCATCCCTGAAGGCTGTCCAGTGGGGTACATCCTCCATGCCAGATACCCACATTGACTACATAGAGGGGGACTGCTCCGAGGTCCTCGCATAGTTGCAGGTACTCATGGAAGCCCAGTCCATCGGTTGTGGGGTAGCCCCAGTTGGCGTTCATGTGACCGGGCCGCCGTTCTATGGGGCCCACTGTACGTTCCCAATGCCAGGCATTCTCAGGGCGTATGTTCCCTTCCACCACGCATCCGCCAGGGAATCTCATGAAGGCGGGACGTAAGGCTGCAAGCATCTCTGCCAGGTCGCGTCGGCAGCCATTCGGACGGTCCTTAAACGTAGGCGGGAAGAGGCTCACTACGTCCAGCACCATCGTGCATGGCTTCTCTGCCCGTAGCACGAACTCTGCCTGTGGGTCATCGGCCTCCGCCGTGATGGTGGCCTCCAGACAGCGCCATTTTTTGCCTACCTTCCCTCGCAGCTCGCTGCTGCCCAGAACTTTCCCGTCACGGCTTCTCAGTTCGGCAGTCAATCCTCCTGGCTTTCCTTCCTCGATGCGTATCCACATCGACAGCCGGTATTGCTCGCCACGCTTCACTCCTATTCCCCAGTATCCGGAGTTGCTCACTCCGCCGCCAGGGGATTCCACCTGTACCCTTAGGGCCTGTTTCTGCACTTCGTTGAGCATCCCCTCTGTGCATAGTTCCAACCGGCTCTGCAGGGGCTCCCATCCCTCTGCTTCTGTCAGGGAATATTCCATTGAACGGTTGCGGATGAGTTCTGCATACAGTCCGCCATCGGCTGCATGATTGATATCCTCGAAGAAGATACCGTAAAGTGTGGGACTTACCTCAACCTGTCTGTCATTCAGGTCAACCTCTACGTGTACCTGCGCATAGAGGGAAAGCGTTGTGCACAGCATTGTCACGAGGACGGAATAAATACGTCGGCTCATAGTCGTTGTTCCTTAGTTCTTGTTTCCGGGCGATATGGAGTAATCCTTTCCTCGCCCACCTGTCTGTTTGCAAAGTTAACGTAAGTTGGCGGTATTCACAAGAAACAAACGGGTAAAAAACCGGAGAGCGGCAGTCCTCGGGTCCCATCCCTCCGTCAGGGTAGCCGCAATCCATGAAAAACCGGGAGTGCGGAGCTTTTAATG
>JBJEKL010000061.1:0-15438 GCA_051878615.1 Bacteroidaceae bacterium
GAGAAATGATTGGATGATGACGAAAACAAGAACGATATTGTACAGAACGGTTCTCCCTGCCATGTTCCTGGTGGCCGGCACGGCATCACTCCGTGCTCAGGAGAACGTGCCCGACAGCATTTCCGAAGGGACTGATGACTCGATCGTGTTGCCCGAGGGAATGCAGACTCAGGAGATGGACAGCCTGCTGCTCAGTTGGGCGGTACGCAACAATCTGTCTCTGGACGAGGACTGTCACACAACGGGAGAGGTGGTCACCTACACGCCTGAGATCTATCAGACACGGTTGCGGCGCCTGCCGAATGTGGTGGATATGCCCTACAACGAGGTAGTGAGGAAATACATCGACCAGTACGGGGGACGATTGCGTCGGTCTGTGAGTGTGATGCTGGGTGCTCTCAATTTCTATGTGCCTATTTTCGAGGAGGCTCTGGAGAGTTATCAGTTGCCGCTTGAACTGAAGTACCTGCCTGTCATCGAGAGTGCTCTGAACCCGGGAGCCACCAGCAGGGTGGGGGCAGCTGGTCTGTGGCAGTTTATGATAGGTACAGGCAAACAGTATGGGCTGGAGGTGACCAGTCTGGTGGACGATCGCAGGGATCCGGTGAAGGCCAGTTATGCTGCAGCCCGATACCTGAAGGATCTCTATGACATCTTTGGTGACTGGACACTTGTAATAGCCAGTTACAACTGTGGACCCAATAATGTGAGCAAGGCCATCAAGAGGGCCAATGGCGTGAAGGACTACTGGAGTATATGCCCTTATCTCCCACGTGAGACGCAAGGATATGTGCCTGCGTTTATCGCCGCCAATTACATCATGAACTATTATTGTGACCACAACATCTGTCCCGTAAAGACCACCCTCCCGCAGGCTACCGATACTCTGCTTGTGACTCGCAACGTGCGTATGGAGCGTATCGAGCAGTTGTGTGGTATCAAGTATGAGGAACTCAAGGCACTCAATCCCCAGTATCGGACAAGTCTGATACCTGGCGAGGCAAGGCCATGCATCCTGCGTATGCCTGGAGACAAGGTGAATGCTTTCTTAGAGGCCGGGGATAGCATATATGTTCAGCCCGAGGATATGAAGGGCGTGACCGAGGTGGCTGTGAGTGAGACAAAGCCGAAGGCTGCACGTACGTCGGCTTCCCAGACCGTGAGAGTCCGCAAGGGAGACACGTTGGGCGCCATTGCAAAGAGAAACCATACCACGGTAGACAGAATCAAGAGGCTCAACGGATTGAAGAGTACTCTCATCAATCCCGGACAGCGTCTGAGAGTCAGGTGATGTGCTTGTGACGGTCAGGGGAGCATAGGTCAATGCGCTATGTGAATATGCTTCGTACGCGTGTGCGTACTATAACTATATATATGTGGTTATTAGAGGAAACGGATAAGGCGGAAGTAACATGGATCAGATGACAAGCAGAGAAAAGGAAGACGCCCGCATAGTGGAGGCGGCTTATAAGCATTTGGTGGATACATATCTTAGGTCACGTCATCGCAAGCATACGGAGATTATCGAGAAGGCGTTCAACTTTGCGCGGCAGGCTCATAAAGGGGTACGCCGACTCTCGGGAGAACCTTATATCATGCATCCCATTGCCGTGGCTCAGATTGCCTGTGAGGAGATCGGGTTGGGAAGCACCAGCATCTGTGCCGCCCTGCTTCATGATGTGGTGGAGGATACCGATTACACCGTGGAGGACATTGAGAACATCTTCGGACCCAAGATAGCCCAGATTACCGATGGACTGACCAAAATCTCGGGAGGCATTTTCGGAGACAAGGCATCAGCCCAGGCGGAGTCCTTCAAGAAATTGCTCCTGACGATGAGCGATGACATCCGCGTGATACTCATCAAGATTTCTGACCGGTTGCATAACATGCGTACGTTGGGAAGCCAGTTGCCCAACAAGCAATACAAGATAGCAGGGGAGACGCTTTATATCTATGCACCTCTGGCCAACCGTCTTGGACTGAACAAGATAAAGGAGGAACTGGAGGACCTCAGTTTCAGTTACGAACATCCTGAGGAGTACCGGAATATCAAGCAGAAACTGGTTGACGTACAGGATCATCTGACCACTATTTTTGATGAGTTTACCGCTCCCATCAGGGAACGCCTGGATGAGACAGGACTCAAATATGAGATTAAGGCACGCATCAAGTCTCCCTATAGCATCTGGATGAAGATGCAGAACAAGCACATCTCCTTCGAGGAGATATATGACATCCTGGCCGTGCGTATCATCTTCTCGGGTGAGGGCGTTCAGGACGAGATAGCCGAGTGTTTCCAGATCTATGCCGTGGCGAGCAGCATCTATAAGCCCCATCCTGAGCGTTTCCGTGACTGGCTTTCTCATCCTAAGGCCAATGGGTATCAGGCTCTGCATACAACGTTGATGAGTCATACGGGACAATGGATTGAGGTACAAATCCGCTCGGAGCGTATGGACGAGATGGCCGAGCAGGGGTTTGCCGCTCATTGGAAATACAAGGAGGGAGGAAAGACCACCGAGGACAGCGAAAACGAACTGGACAAGTGGCTTCACACCATCAAGGAGATACTGGACGATCCCCAGCCTAATGCCATCGACTTTCTGGACACCATCAAGTTAAATCTGTATGCAAGCGAGATCTTTGTGGTCACACCCAAGGGGGACTTCAAGACGATGCCTGCCGACAGTACAGTGTTGGACTTTGCGTTCACCATCCATACATTCCTCGGTACACATTGTATAGGAGCCAAGGTCAATCATAAACTGGAACCCATCAGCTACGTTCTGCAGAGTGGAGACCAGGTGGAGATTCTCACATCCAAGAGCCAGAAGGTGGCAAAGGAGTGGATGGAATTTGTCACAACGGCAAAGGCAAAAGGCAAGATACAGGCCGTACTGCGCAGAGAGGAACGTGAAAAACAGAAGCAGGGTGAGGAGATCCTCAATACATTCATGCTTGATCATGAACTGGAACCCAACAGTGTGAATATCGACAAGTTGCGCAGTTTCCATAATCTTTCCACCCGTGACGAACTTCTGGTAGGTCTGGGTAGCGGGGTAATCACACTGGGGGATGCTGATGTGGCCGTGCTGCGTGGTAAGAATCCTGACCGTACGGGATGGAGCAGATACCTGACCTTCTTCAAGCGTCATCATAATGACTCCGACAACAGCAATAGGCAGGAAGAGTCTGTTCCCTTGGTGATAGACAAGAAGAAACCCCTGATACTCAATGAAGAGACTATCGGACGCTATACCATCTGTAGCTGTTGCCATCCTATTCCCGGTGATGATGTGCTCGGCTATTTTGACGGCAAGACGGATATCACCATCCACAAACGCCAATGTGAGATTGCAGCCAAATTGAAAGCCAGCGACGGGAATCATATCCTGGCCGCCAATTGGGACACGCACAAGAAACTGTTCTTTCCCGCAACCATTCATGTCAATGGCATCGATCATGTGGGGGTGCTTCATCAGATTACGGGTGTGCTTTCCCAGCAACTGAATGTCAACATCCAGCAATTGAATGTGGACACTCATGACGGGATTTTCGAATGCGAGATACGATTGGGGGTGCATGATGTACAAGACGTACAGGACATCTGCCGTGACCTCAAAGGCATTCAGGAAATCGAGGATGTGGTGCGCTTTTGATTGCAGAGGCAAACTTATAGACCCAAATCTAATGGCTGATTTGGAAAAAACAATTTTCTACCCGAGCACGTCTTCCGATGTGCTGCCTCATAGACCGATAAGTTTTACAACTCGGCCAGTTCCTTGCTGATATCCATCAGTTCTGCCCTGATGGACTCCAGTTTGCTGAGCACCTGAGTCATATTGGCCGCACCTTTGCGGTTCTTGACCAACATCTCGCGTGCTGCCGCTATTTTCATGCCACGTACCTTGAGCAATGTGTACACGGTACGTACCTCTTCGATGTCCTGACGCGTGTATTGTCTTACGTTTCGCGGAGTCTTGCGTGGATGTATGTTGGGGAACTCCTTTTCCCAGAAGCGAAGAACAGACTCTGCCACACCAAACTGGGTGGCGACCTCGCTGATGGAGAAATACATCTTCAGTTCCTTGTCTTTGTTAAATGCCATAATCCTTGGGTGAAGTCCCTTTTATATCCTAAATCCTTTGCAAAAATACGTAAAACAAATTACCTTTGCAACTGTTTTTCAAAGAGATTATCCGAATAAAACATTATTCAACATGACTGCAAACGAAATACGAGACTCATTCCTGAAGTTCTTTGAGTCAAAGGGGCATGCCATCGTGCCGTCTGCTCCGATGGTTATCAAGGACGACCCTACGCTGATGTTTACCAATGCCGGTATGAATCAGTGGAAAGATATCATATTGGGCACCCGTAACCCAGAACCACGCCGTAGGGCTGACAGCCAGAAGTGTTTGCGCGTAAGCGGAAAGCATAATGACCTGGAGGAAGTGGGTCATGACACTTATCATCATACCATGTTTGAGATGCTGGGTAACTGGTCCTTTGGTGACTATTTCAAGGAGGGTGCCATTGATATGGCCTGGGAATACCTGGTGGATGTGTTGAAACTTAACCCCGAGGACCTTTATGTCACAGTTTTTGAGGGAAGTAAGGAGGAAGGTCTTGAGCGTGACGATGAGGCTGCGCAATATTGGCTCAAGCATGTACCTGCAGACCATATCATCAATGGCAACAAACATGACAATTTCTGGGAGATGGGTGACACCGGTCCCTGTGGTCCCTGTTCGGAGATCCATATCGACAATCGTCTGCCTGAGGAACGCGGTGGCGTGTCAGGCCGTGATTTGGTAAACAAGGATAATCCACAGGTGATAGAGATATGGAATATTGTGTTCATGCAGTATGAGCGTAAGGCCGATGGTCACTTGGAGCCTCTCTCCATGAACGTCATTGATACCGGCATGGGTTTTGAACGCCTGGTGCGTGTCATCCAAGGAAAGCATTCCAACTATGACACGGATGTGTTCCAGCCTATCATCAGTGCCATAGGTGCCATAAGTGGCATGCGCTATGGCGAAAAACAGGAGACAGATGTGGCTATGCGCGTGGTGGCCGACCATCTGCGTACCATTGCATTCAGTATTGCTGACGGACAACTTCCCGGTAATGCCAAAGCTGGTTATGTGATACGGCGCATCCTACGTCGTGCTGTCCGTTATGCCTACACGTTCTTGGGTCAGAAGGATGCCTTCATGTATCGTCTGTTTCCTGTACTCATTCAGGAGATGGGTGCCACCTATCCCGAACTACAGGCACAGAAGGAATTGATATCCAAGGTGATGAAGGAGGAAGAGGATAGTTTCCTGCGTACTCTGGAGACCGGCATACGTCTGCTTGAGGGTGTGATGCAGGAGACCAAGGCATCGGGCAGCAATGTGATATCCGGTGAGAAGGCCTTCACCCTGTTTGATACCTATGGATTTCCATTGGATCTCACTGAACTTATCTGTCATGAGAACGGTCTGACGGTAGATGAGGCCGGTTTCAATACAGAGATGCAGAAACAGAAGGATCGTGCCCGTAATGCTGCTGTCGTGGAGAATGATGACTGGGTGGAAGTTCAGCCGGGTGAGACTGCTTTTGTGGGTTGGGACAACACCGAGTATGAGTGTAATATCCTGCGCTATCGTCGTGTGGTACAGAAAAAGCAGACCTTTTATCAGATCGTATTGGACAAGACACCTTTCTATGCCGAGATGGGTGGTCAGGTGGGTGACCGCGGCGTGCTCGTGAGTGAGAACGAGACCATCGAGGTCATTGACACCAAACGAGAGAATGGCCTGCCTGTACACATCACCAGACAGGTTCCTCAGGATCCCAAGGCACCCTTTATGGCATGTGTAGACACCGATTTGCGTCATGCCAGCGAAGCCAATCATACGTGTACTCATCTGCTTGATCAGGCATTGCGTGAGGTGTTGGGTGACCATGTGGAGCAGAAGGGCTCGATGGTTACTCCCGAGGGATTGCGGTTTGACTTCTCACATTTCCAGAAAGTTACTGCAGAGGAACTGCGCAAGGTGGAACAGATTGTCAACGCACGCATTCGTGAGGATATACCCTTGCAGGACCATCGCGACATGCCTGTGGATGAAGCAAGGAAGTTGGGCGCAATCGCTCTCTTCGGTGAGAAATACGGAGACAAGGTGCGTGTCGTCCAGTTTGGACAGAGTGTGGAGTTCTGTGGTGGATGTCATGCTTCCAGTACAGGCCGTCTGGGCATGTTCAAGATTCTGAGCGAGAGCAGCGTGGCTGCTGGTGTGCGTCGTGTGGAAGCCATTACCGGGGCGCAGGTGGAGAACCTGCTTTATAATATGATAGACACCGCAGCCGATTTGCGTTCAATCTTCAATAATGCTCCTGACCTGAAAGCGGCTGTCCAGAAGACTCTGGCAGAAAACAGCGAACTGCATGGACAACTGAGCGACCTGATGAAGGAGAATGCGGCACGTGTCAAGAAGCAACTGATTGAGCAGGCCAAGGATGTCAATGGATTGCGAGTCGTGAAGGGCTTTGTCGCCTTGCCTGCTGAGTTCGTCAAGGATATGGCTTTCCAGATACGCGCAGAGTTGCCCAATAGCATTGTCGTACTGGGCTCGGAGAATGATGGCAAACCTCTGCTCACGGCGGCCGCATCTGATAGTGCCGTGGCTGCCGGTGTACATGTGGGTAAGAATATCAGCGTGGCTGCCAAACTTATCCAGGGAGGTGGCGGCGGTCAACCTCACTTTGCTACAGCCGGTGGTCGTAATGTGGAAGGCCTAACGGCAGCCATCGACAAACTGGTGGAACTGCTCACTGTATAGATTCGTGGGTTTGCAGATGCGAACTTCAGAGATGGATAGTCCGGGAGAAGGAGTCTGTACTTCTGTCCCGGATTTCTTTTGTGATGTGCGATCTTTTTATCCCAAATCGCTCCGAACTGGCCTGGATCGGAATTATTTCTCGGCCTGAGACTCAGGCCAGTTGATAAGAAACACTTTCTCTGTGGCGCGTGTAAGTGCTGTGTATAGCCAGCGCAGATAGTCGGGGGTGAGCATCTCTTCGGTCATATATCCCTGGTCAACGTAGACGTGGCTCCATTGCCCACCCTGCGCCTTATGGCAAGTGATGGCATAAGAATACTTGATTTGCAGGGCGTTGTAATAGGGGTTCTGGCGAAGTCTCTTCATTCGCTCCCGTTTGTCGCCTATCTCGGGGTAGTCTTCCCACACCGCCATGAAGAGCGCCTCCTGCTGCCTGCTGGAGAGTGCGGGTGACTCGCTTGACAGCGTATCAAGCAGCACCGTCACGTCCATCTCCCTGTTGGCATAATCAGGAAAGGTGAGTGTGGCATCGGCGAAACGGAATCCGTACAGAACTCTCTCGTTGTGTACCCGTCTCACGATGGCAATGTCTCCGTTGGCAATGAAGGCCATGTCCTGATCCTTCTCTTTTGATTCCGTGGCTTCTTTCTCTGTCCAGTAATAATTATTCTTGGCAATGAGAACCTGATCCCCTCTACAGAGTTCCTCTTCCATGTAAAGAATTCGTGCCCGAATCCCTTGATTAAAGATGTTTGCGCGTTTGTTGCTTCGTGTGATCACCATCGTGTCATCCACTCCGCATCGGCTAAAACTGCTTTCAAGGGTGTCAATCAGCTCTTCGCCTGTCACCACCTGGATATCAGGCATGCCTTGGATACGGAAACGCGGAAAGCCGAATCCGCCATCTGCCTTTGCCAACATCTGTCTCAGCATGGTGGCATTCCACAGGATACCGGACGAACAGGACTGGCGTACCACTTCGGTCATCTCAGCCTGCCACAAGGTGAGCCCGTAGCCTCGGAGCACGTCCTTGTCAAGCGCAGGACTTTCCCCTGTGCCCACGGGAGGAAGCTGTGCATTATCACCAATGAGCATCAGCCGGCAACCTTCACAAGAGAATACATAATGGACGAGGTCATCAAGCAGCCGGCCTGTTCCAAACGTCACACCACTTTCTGCTGTTCCATTGGAAATCATGGAGGCCTCGTCCACAATGAAGGTCGTGAACTTGTGGAGATTGACGTTGGCCTGGAAAGAATCTGGGGCGGTGAGTGCCTTCTGCCTGTAGATCTTTCTGTGAATGGTGTAGGCAGAGGCTCCCGAATACAAGGAGAATACCTTTGCTGCCCGACCGGTAGGGGCAAGTAGCATGACGGGTTGTTTGAGTTGGATCAAAGTCTGTACCATGGCAGACACCAGCGAGGTTTTGCCTGTACCTGCATATCCCCTGAGCAGAAAAACCGCATCCGATTTTCTGCTCAACATGAAATCACCCCATTCTGTGATGGCTTTTGATTGGCAATCTGTGGGTTTGTGTGCAAAATGAGCACGTACTAACCCCTCTAAATCCTCTGTAAATGACATTCTTTTGCAGAAAAATCTTCAATGAGAGCCTCTATGTGGATTATTATAGTTACTTTTGTAATGCGAATATACGAAATAAAAAACAAAATACAACATGAAGCAGAAGAAGATTGTAAATCTTGTCTTAGGTGTGTGCGTGGCTCTGCTGCTGATTATCAGTTGGCGCAGTATTACCGACACTATTGGATTTGACAAGGAGGTTGCTCAGCGTGAGGCTGTTGTCAAAGCTCGTCTTATTGATATCCGTAAGGCTGAGGAAGAGTACAAGTTGCAGCACGACGGGGTCTATTGTGCCGACTGGAACGAGCTGATTGACTTTGTCAAGAATGGTAAACTGCCCATCGTGATGAAGCAGGGTGACTTGAGTGATGACCAGATGGATAAGGGTCTGACCGAGGCATCTGCAGCCGCTATCGTCAACAGTGGTGACCAGGCTGCCATTGCTGCCAATGGTCTGGAGAACTTCCGTAGAGACACAGTTTGGGTATCACTCATTGATTCTCTGTATAAGGAAGAAGGCTTTGAACCCGACTCCTTGTGCTATATTCCCTTCTCACAGGGTGACAAGTTTGAGTTGATTGCTGTGCCCAATACCACACGCTCGGGTACTATCATGCAGGTGATGGAGTGTAACGCTCCTGACAGCAGTTTCCTCAAGGGTATGGGCAAGGTAGGAAAGAGGCTCATCTATAACCGTGCGGAAGAGGCTGACGCAAAGGGCGCGTATGCAGGATTGAAGATTGGCGACGCAGGTTCTAACTGGAACAATAATGCAGGCAACTGGGAGTAATAATCTCTCGACTACATACAGATTGTCCATCCACGTTTTCGTGGATGGATTTTCTGTCTCAGTAAGCGACTCTGTGGGGCGGCATGTATGGCATAACAGTATGCCTTTCCCTGAAGGCGACAGCCAAATGAAGGCTTCTGCCCTGAGGGCTATGCTGCTTGACGGGCATGTATCATCACACACCTATGATCAGGTGGAGATGGTGTCACATGCACCGTCCACCTATCTGCCTGTGGAACTGTTCCGACGCTCGGATGTCGCTTCTGTGTACAGGTTGACATTCTCCAATATCAGGATCAGCAACTCTGATATCCGTCACAGGATACTTCCAGGACTGGATGTTGTGGAGGTGTTCTCTCTGAATCAGATGTTTGTTCAGATGGTGACAGACCTTTATCCGCAAACGAATGTCCAAGGCCGGGCCGGGCAGGTGATATGCCAATCTGTGGAAAATGAGCGAAGGATAGGTGGAGCAGAGCCCCGCATGCATGTACACGTGGATGGGAAAGAACTGCATGTGTGTGTACTTGCTGGTAGTCAGTTGCGTTTTGCTTGTACTTATCAGGCAGATACAGAGGCTGACCGTGTCTATTATCTGATGGCTGTCTGGCGAAACCTGAAACTGGACGTACAGAGGACGGCTTGCCTGTTGAACGAAGAGGGAAAGTCGCTCATGGAGGAATTGAGAAACTATATTCTGCACGTAGAATTATGCGCGTAATAACGGGAAAATACAAGGGGCGCCGTTTTGACATCCCACGCACTTTCAAGGCTCGTCCTACTACCGATTTTGCAAAGGAGAATCTCTTCAATGTGTTGCAGGGGTATCTGGATTTTGATGAAGAACCCTCTGCCCTTGACCTCTTCTCGGGCACGGGAAGCATCACTCTGGAGTTGCTGAGCCGTGGTTGCGGTCATGTGGTGTCGGTGGAGAATGACCCGCTCCATTTCAGTTTCATCTGTGGTTTCATTGATAAACTGAAAGCCAAGGAGGCTTTCCCTGTACGTGCCGATGTGTTTCGTTACCTGGCTCGTTGTCGTGAGCGGTTCGATTTTATCTTTGCCGATCCTCCTTATACATTGGAGCAGTTGCCGCAGATGCCAGATATAGTCATGGAGCGTGACTTGCTCAACGAGGGTGGCCTTTTCGTTTTGGAACATGGCAAGCATAATGACTTCTCACAGCATCCGCACTTCGTGGAACACCGGGCCTATGGTAGTGTGAACTTCTCCTTCTTTCAGTAGCAGTCCCTTCCTGCATGTCTTTAACCTATATGCGGATGAACGACAGTCATAGTTGTTGCGTATCCATGACAATCCAGGTCTATCGAATCTTTTGTCCGGCATGTTCCTCCTCCTCCTTCGGGAACCTCCTTTTGCTGGTTATGGCATTCTTGATGTTCCCTTTGCATTTGCATGCCAAATCTGCCAGGGGACTGAGGGATGCCTATCGTGGTTGTTTTGATGTGGGAGTGGGACTGAATCTTCGAAATGTGGGAGAGGAAAGCCAACGTGCGTTGATTGTGGCGAATTTCAGCACTGCAACGGCAGAGAATGCCATGAAACCGGCTTCCGTTCAGCCACGTGAGGGATTTTTTACCTGGGAATGTGCCGACCGTATTGCTGATTTCTGCCGTCGTAACGGCCTGAAGATGCGTGGGCATTGCCTGTGCTGGCATAATCAGTTTGCTGATTGGATGTTTGTTGACAGTCTGGGGAATCCTGTTACAAAGGCGGTTTACTATGAACGTTTGCGTACACATATTCATGCTGTGGTCAATAGGTACAAGGATGTGGTATATGCATGGGACGTGGTGAACGAGGCTATAGCGGATGGTCCTGACACAATCTCGTGCCCTTATCGTATCACCCGACATTACGATCTGTGTGGTGATGAGTTTATTGCACGTGCGTTTGAATATGCTCACGAAGCCGACCCCAAAGCTTTGCTCTTCTATAATGATTATAGTACTGTTGATCCGGCAAAGCGTGATCGTATAGTGACCATGTTGAAGAAGATGCGTCATCAGGGTGTCCCCATACATGGGCTGGGGATGCAGGCGCATTACAATATCTATTGGCCGGACAGAGCACTTCTTGAGGCCGCCATCGACTCCTTTGCCCAGGTGGTGGACGTGATACATATCACGGAACTGGACGTGCGTGCCAGTCATGAACATGGAGGACAACTTACCTTCAGTCAAGGACAGAGTCTGGTGCCAGACTCTGCTGTCCTTTCCCGTTTTGACCAACAATATACCATGCTTTTTGACGTGTTCCGCCGTCATAGCAATCTGATTCGCAATGTCACTTTCTGGAATTTGTCCGACAATGATTCGTGGATAGGGGCTGCCAATTATCCTTTGCTCTTCGATAAGGAATATCGTCCGAAGCCAACATACTATAGCGTGCGTGATTTAGGTAAGGCCCGATGACACAACGAAGCCTGCTCCACGGAGCAGGCTTCGTTGTCATTATGTTCATGGCATTCATTCTTCATTTGATGCTGACCTCGTTGTTGGTCATCATGTTTGACACGATGCTGCCAGCGGGAATTTCAGCCTCTCCGCCTTTGATGGCTAAGCAACCGAGGCATGGCCACATGAATAACCCCAAGCCTACGCCCAGGCCTATGGCTTTACCTTTCTTGCTCACTCCCTCTTTGTTGACAGGTTGTCCCATCAGGCGCACCACTTCACCGTTGACGGCTGTGGTGGAGATTAGTGTCACCGATACCGTGCCAGGACGTCCGCATCCGCGTTTTTTTGTACCCGTGACCTGGTTGGTGACAGGAGTGCCTGCCGCAATAACAGTTACCCCGTCCACCTTGATGTCTTGGGCCACGATGATGTTGGCCGAGGTGCTACTGCTGGTTACTTTCTCTGTGAAACTTACGGGGACAATGTTTCCCGACTTCAGCGTTAACTGCGCTGTCATGCTCATTGGTAAGAAGAGGCCAAGGAGCAAAAGGAATTTTCTCAGCATGATGTGTGTGTTAAGTGATTGAAGTATGTTTTTGCTGCAAATGTACGGACGTGCGTGCTTTTGTGTGACATATGTATGTGGCAGGATGGTCAACAATTTGTGGCCATATTGTCACAATGCGGTGTGGAGGCGGAGAGGTCAAGGAAGAAATCGTGCTTCAGTATCATGCAGATACGAGCAAGTAAGGCTGTGTCGATGCTGCTACGCTTGAGTATCTTGTAAGCATTGGTGCGGTCGCAACCCAACTTGTTGGCCAGCCATGCAGGTGTGCGCTCCTGGCGGATGAGTTCGTTTGATATGAGTTTGCCTATGTCTTGCATAAATAGAAGAGCGGAACTGAATGTCTGCTTATTCAAAATCCAGGTACCGCCAAGTAACCGCGTAAACGAATAAGCACAATCAGTTCACGCCCTTGCGGACACGCACCAGTGCATACTTATTCTCGTATACTTCAATTGGCGGCTTCGGATTTTGAGAAAAGGATGTACTAAGTTCTATATCTGTGATGTATGGTCTGTCCTCCTTATATATATGTATAATTATAATGGGGTAGGGCGGTTGTGCCGCCGCCCCCTGTGGGAAAATTTTCTCCTACAAACTTACGACAATTCATCGGATTGCGTGGCATGTGGGTGGGAAAATTTTCCTTGACCTTCTGATAGAATGAAACGCGGGGAGGAACCATTGGTGATGTCCCTCCTCGCGCTTCATGCAATGCTCGTGTGCTGTGTGTCCGCTGGAACTTCCAGCGTCAGAAGCGTCCAGGCCCTCCACCTCCGCGGCCTCCATGTTCTCCTCCGGGGCCTCCAGGTCCCCCCATCCCTTGTACACGTGCACCTTTGCTGCCCATGAGGTTGAGCTTGTAGATAAGATGTACCATCACGTAAGAGTGTATGGCATTCGTCCAGGAATCGCTTCGCATAGTTGCGCTGATTGAACGGCTGATACTGCTGCGTTCTCTCAGTATGTCATACCATTGTACGCTAATGGTTGCGGCACGATCCTTCAGGAAGGACTGGCTCAATTGTGCATTCCAGATCAGTTCGTTGGTGTTCATGCTTGCGTCCTCATAACCACGTCGGCATTGCTCGCCGATGTCGGTGCTGAGGCTTGTTCCCCATGGAGCGTTGATGGTGAGATTACCTCCGTAATTGAAACTCCAGTTGTCCATGTTGGCATTCTTCTGCAGGGCAGAGCGTGCATGCTGGTAGTTCACGCCTCCATTCACTCCCACCTCCATCAGGTCGTTCCTGAAATTGATACGGACATTCTCGCTGATGTTCGTGGTTTTTGTGGTGGCCTTCTGCAGGGGCGTGGTACTGAAGATGTAGTCCATATCCACGCTGCCATTAGGCAGATATATATTGCTCCAGTTACTTCCGTCGCTATTGCTGCTCAGGTAACCCACATTGTGATTATGGCTGAGGTTGGTGAAGGTATGCACGTTGAAGTCTTTCCTCTTTCCCATGGCTGTATTGAACATCACAGCTCCTCCTGTGTTCCAGTTGCCGTCGATGTTCATGGGTCGGGTGTATCGTGCACCTGTCTCTGTATTGTAGATGGTGGCACTGCTGATGCTGTTGCGTGTCTGGCTATATCGTGCGTTGAACATCCAACCACGTTGCTTCTCGGTCACATAAGCATTGTAGAAGAGGTCGAGATTGTTCTGCCAACTGCTGCGTAGTCCGCTGTTACCTGTACTGATATTCAGAGGGTCGCTATTGTCTGTGACTTCCAGTAGGTCGGTCATGCTGGGCTGGTTCATCCTTCCGTTGAATCTTGCCCGTAACTGGCTGGTATTACTTATTTTCCAACGATAGTCAATGCGTGGCGCCCAGTTGAATGTGTGACGTACGACGGTGGTGTCCAGTAGGTTTTTCGCATAGTCCATGTGGGTGGTCTGTGGCTGTATGCTCACTCCGAAGTTCAGTCTGTTCTCCCCCTGGTTATATCTGAACATGAGGTTAGCCTCATGATTGTATTCCCGATAAGTGGCATACTGGCTGTTCTCGGCATTGTAGCAATAGTTGAGGGAGTCCAGTCCGGGGATGTAGCCAAGGTAAAGTTGCTCTTGCGTGTAGTATCCTCCAAACTTGGTGAGCAGACTGTCGATGCTGTACATGCTGCGGTCGTTGTCACTGTATCGGTATTGGAACTGATAACTTATCTGCAGGTTGAGTGCTCCGATGATGGGCTCGGAATAGCTTAGGCGTGCCTGGTAGTTGTAAGAGATGCTGGGTGAGGTGATGTATTGATTGGTAAAATCACTTCCTCCGCGTTGGAAGTAGTTGATCTCTGAACGACTGAATGACTCACTTTGGCTGTCACTGTATGATCCGCCAAGGTTGAGCGTAATGTTTCTGCCTGGTTTCTGTAAACGTCGGTTTATCTGGACACGGCCTTCCACATTATTGCTGTGGCTATCGGACATATTGCTGCGCAGGTTGTCGTTGACGGCAATGCTGTCACGTATCATCCGATTCTCTTCCATGTTGTATTGGGTGAGCGGGTCAGTCATGGTGATACCATCGTATGTGGCATAGGGATTGTCATTGAATGTGACGTTCTGGCTGGATCCTCTGTTGCTTGATTCGGAATGTGAAAAGCTGGGACGGAAAAATATGTTCGTCATACTGTCGGGCATCCATTCCAGTCTGATCCCCACATTCACATTGCTGTTTTTGCTTAAGCTTTGGCTCATCTGGTTGCTGAAGGTGGAGTGGACATTGTCGAGGAATGTTTCGCTGTTTGTCTTCGACAGAGAATTGCTTTTGGAATGGCTATAGCGAATATTTCCTCCCACCTTGAACAGTCCGGCTGTGAAATCCGGCTTGCCATTGTCCCACCAGAAGTTTGCGCCAGCCATGGTGCTGGTGGTAATGCCTCCGCCCTGGCCCCATCGCGGTCCGCCCCATCCGAATCCGTTGTCGTTGACATTGTTCCTGCTCAGGATGACAGAGAACTGTGAGTGGTCGAGGAATCTGTTGACATTCGCCTTGCCTGTGTACCGGTCCTCGGTGCCATAGCCCAGGTCAACGTTGATCATCCAACCTTCCTTCATCTCTTTTTTGACAGAAAGGTCAAGAACCGTCTCTTCCTCTCCGTCGTCAATGCCTGTTATGCGTGTGTAGTCGCTCTTTTTGTCATAGGCCTTGATTTTCTTTACCATTTTGGAGGGCAGGTTCTTCATGGCCATTTTTGTATCATTGTCAAAGAACTCTTTGCCTTCCACCATCACCTTTG
>JBJEKL010000062.1:0-15267 GCA_051878615.1 Bacteroidaceae bacterium
ATGTAGTGAAATCAGGAAAGGACAGTCAGAGAATACATGTTCGAGTGTTTGCGAACAAGTGTTCTCTGACTTGTTATGTGGTCACCCTTTTATCTGCGCCCTGCTCTTGTTGTGCTGCCGGTATTGCTTTGGGTGGTGCGGGTACTTGTTGAACTGTTGTTGCGGGTGGATGTGGAGGTTGACTCCGTGCGAGTGCCACGCCCGGTGCGTGTTGATGTTTGCGTCTGGGTGGTTGTCGTAGATGTCCCCCGCCGTCCTGAGGTAACGGTTCCGTTACTGCCCGAACTGCTGTTCCGATTGTTGATCTGAGGCGAGTTCTTGTTGCCGCTTACGTCTCGATACCGCTCGTCCTGTGTGCGGTTGGGCTGGTTGGAATTGCTGTAATTGTTATACCGAAGGTTCTCATTGCGGTCTCTCATGTTTACTCCGAAGTCGTTTTTCAGACTCTGGCTGAAGTTCTGACTCCCGCTGATACGTACCTGATTGGTATATCGGTCCTGATTCTTGTATCTGCCTGTGTAGTATCCCTGGCTGTAATATTTGCGCCCGTGTTCACCATGATAAGTGCTGTAATGGCTTGGTGCGTCATAATAGAAGAATTTGTGGTTGGTGTATGTTACGTAGATGCGCAGGTTCCACTTCTTGCCTGTGCTGAAGATGGGCCGATAGAAGTAGTCGGCCTGCATGTACTTGCGATACTGATAATAGGTGAGTACATAACTGGCATCCTCGTTGCGGTGATCCAGTAACGTATAGTAATGATAGATGGCATCACGATAGCCGCGCATCACATCATCCATCACCAGATTTGCTTCGTAGAGGAAATCGTAATTTATCTCATAGAAATCGTCATACTGGCGTGGGGTGAGATCCAGTTCGTATGCCATACGATCGGTAAGGAAACGTGCACTTGTGCGAATCTTTGACTTGCTCATGGCTGCAGCACCAAGGGTGGTGCAGAGGATTGTCAATGTAAGGATAATGCGTCTCATAACTCTTTATCTTTAATGGTTTGTCACTTGCAGGCTTGTGTCCGGGGACCTTCCTGCCTTGTCTGTAGTGCAAAATTAGTGTTTCGCTCCATATGACACAAACGGGTTCCCCTTTTTCTTTCTGGGAAAATCCATCTCACGTGTAGGAAATTCCCGAAGTGCATCAGAAAGCCGTTAGTACGATGGCAAGGCATACCTATTGGTGGTCTAATGCTCATCTTTTTTTTCTTGACCTTGCTAATACGTGAAGCGTGTCCTGTAATTTTCCTTTTTGTGGGATTGGGGCCTCGCGCGCGTATATAATAATAATGTATAGCTTATAGAGGTTGCTTGGTAGGCAGGAGAAGAAAAAAAGTACTTGATAGTGCTTGTTGTTCAATGAAAAAGTAATACCTTTGCACGCCGATTATTATCAAGAGGGCATGAATTGTGCCTTCGCGGCTCGTGTGGATAGTCTCTCCTTTGGCCGGGAAGATGGTCCGTGAATCGGGTCGAGTGAGAAAAGTAACAAACAGAATCAAGAGTAAAATCAAAAATTAGTAATGAATACTTTAAGTTACAAGACCATCTCTATCAACAAGGCGGCAGTCAAGAAGGAATGGGTAGTGGTAGATGCTACCGATCAGGTTCTTGGCCGTATGTGTACAAAGGTGGCTAAGCTGCTGAGAGGTAAGTACAAGCCCGAGTTCACTCCCAATGTGGACTGTGGTGACAATGTGATTATTGTCAATGCCGACAAGATTCGGATCACCGGTAACAAGATGACTGACCGTGTGTATCTTTCTTATACAGGTTATCCTGGCGGCCAGCGTAAGGCTACTCCTGCCAGCATTCTGGCAAAGCCCAACGGCGCTGACAAGTTGATTCATAAGGTAGTGAAAGGTATGCTGCCCAAGAACAAGCTCGCAGACCAGTTGCTGGGTAATCTCTATGTTTATGGCGGTGCAGAGCACAAACACGAGGCTCAGAGCCCCAAAGCCATTGATATTAACCTCTATAAGTAAGATCAAGAGATGGAAAACAAGTATATAGCAAATGCAGTGGGCCGTCGCAAGAGTGCGGTGGCACGTGTGTACGTGGCTGAGGGTACAGGCAACATTACCATCAACAAGCGTACTTTGGAGCAGTATTTCCCCAGCACCATCCTGCAGTTCGTGGTTAAGCAGCCTCTGAACCTGCTTGAAGTGGCTGAGAAGTATGATATTAAGGTGAACCTCTTCGGTGGTGGTTTCACTGGTCAGTCTCAGGCTTTGCGTCTGGCTATTGCCCGTGCATTGGTAAAGATTAATGCCGAGGACAAGAAGGCTCTGCGTGCAGAGGGCTTCATGACTCGTGACAGCCGTGCTGTCGAGCGTAAGAAGCCAGGACGTCCCAAGGCACGTCGCCGCTTCCAGTTCAGCAAGCGTTGATATTACTCTGGCAGGAGAGTGTCATTTGTCTGTTGCGTGACGCGATGTGATATGTGGCACTTATGTTTAGCATCTAAATCTGCTTGACTCCCGTGGATGAGGCCAACCGCATAATGCGATGAGGCTGACGTAATCTCTGTATAGAGTATCCGGCCCAGGGACTACTTGCAGATTGGTTCCCAACCAGACCTAAGGTTTCTCTGCACAATGTGTCATTTTGATGGTTGAGGGTGGAGAGACTCGGACTTAGTCCGGAGAATTCAAAAGAAAGTAAACAAACAAATCAAAACAAAACAAAATGTCAAGAACAAATTTTGAGACACTGCTGGAGGCTGGCTGTCACTTTGGTCACCTCAAGAGAAAGTGGAATCCCGCTATGGCTCCTTATATCTTCATGGAGCGCAATGGCATTCATATCATCGACCTTCACAAGACCGTTGTCAAGATTGACGATGCCGCCGAGGCATTGAAGCAGGTAGCAAAGAGTGGCAAGAAGATTCTGTTTGTGGCTACCAAGAAGCAGGCAAAGCAGACTGTGGCTGATAAGGCTACTTCTGTGAACATGCCTTACGTGATTGAGCGCTGGCCCGGTGGTATGCTGACCAACTTCCCCACAATCCGCAAGGCTGTGAAGAAGATGTCCAACATTGATAAGCTTACTGCTGACGGCACATTCAGCAATCTGAGCAAGCGTGAGATCCTGCAAATCAGCCGCCAGCGTGCAAAGTTGGAGAAGAACCTTGGTTCAATCGCAGATTTGAATCGTCTGCCCGCAGCTCTTTTCGTGGTTGACGTAATGAAGGAGCAGATTGCCGTTCGTGAGGCCAATCGTTTGGGTATCCCCGTGTTCGGTATTGTTGATACCAACTCAAATCCTGACAACATCGATTTTGTTATCCCTGCAAACGATGATGCAAGCAAGAGCATCGAGGTAATCCTGGAGGCATGCTGCGCAGCTATAGCAGAGGGTCTGGAGGAGAGAAAGGTAGAGAAGGCCGATTCAGAGGCAGCTGCCCAGCAGGACGACCAGCCTGTGAAGAAGTCTCGTCGCAGCGGTAAGGCTCGCGAGGAAGAGGCTGTCGCAGAGACTCCCGCAGAAGTTCCCGCAGAGGAGCAGGCATAAATAAGGTGTGTTCCAACATTTGTCATTAACAAATACAAGAGAAGAACTATGAATGTTACAATGACCGATATCAAGAAGCTTCGCGAAATGACCGGAGCTGGTCTTTCAGATTGCAAGAAGGCTTTGGCAGAGTCCGAGGATATGGACGGTGCTGTGGCTTACCTGCGTAAGAAGGGTCAGGCTGTGGCAGCAAAGCGTAGCGACCGTGAGGCAGCCGAGGGTTGTGTGCTCGTAAAGGCTGTTGACGGATTTGGCGCAATCATCGCCCTCAAGTGTGAGACCGACTTCGTAGCTAACAATGCCGATTTCGTGGCTCTCACTCAGGAGATTCTCGATGCGGCTGTGGCCAACAAGTGCAAGACATTGGATGAGGTGAAGGCTCTTCCCATGGGCGATGGCACAGTGGCCGATGCTGTTACTGCCCGTAGTGGTATCACTGGTGAGAAGATGGAACTTGACGGTTACTCTTATATTGAGAGCGAGAACATCTGCACATATAACCACATGAATCGTAATGGTCTCTGCACTATGGTGGCACTGAGTGCATCCGTGGCTGATGAAACTGTTGGAAAGAATGTGGCTATGCAGATTGCCAGTGCATCTCCCGTTGCCATTGATGAGAGCGGTGTTCCTCAGGAGGTTAAGGACAACGAGATTGCCGTGGCAATTGAGAAGACCAAGGCCGAGCAGGTGCAGAAGGCTGTTGAGGCTGCTTTGAAGAAGGCCGGCATCAACCCTGCACTGGTAAATAGCGAGGAGCACATGGAGAGTAATATCGCCAAGGGCTGGATTACTGCCGAGGAGGTAGAGCGTGCCAAGGGCATCATCGCTCAGGCTTCCGCCGAGAAGGCACAGAATCTCCCTGAGGCAATGATTCAGAACATTGCCAAGGGCCGTCTCAACAAGTTCCTCAAGGAGAACTGTCTGCTCAGTCAGGAGTACATCTGGGACAAGAACTTCACTGTGGCTTCTTACCTGGAGTCAGTGCAGAAAGGTCTGACTGTTACAGACTTCAAGCGCTTTACATTGCGTGCAGAATAATACGTGCCAGGCAACTGAGAATTGATAAAAAGTGGGATTCCCATTCGGGGATTCCACTTTTCTTTTTACCTTTGTTCTGCACTTGAATTTGAGAAACAGAGCCTCGGTGGAGGTTCCGGACTCTCCTTCTCGTGTCCAGTTATCGCTCGTTCCACTATGATCAACTCTACAGGTAATGAAGATTTTCGGAATAGGAATGAATTATGCGGAGCACAATAAAGAGCTCCATCAGACGTTATTATATAAAGACCCGGTCATTTTTACAAAGGCGGACTCTGCTTTGTTGACAGGAGGGAAGCCCTTTTTCATTCCTGATTATACTCAGCAGTGTGAATATGAGACAGAACTGGTGGTGCGTATCAATCATTTGGGGAGGAGCATCCCCGAGCGATTTGCGCATAGGTACTATGATGAAGTCTCGGTGGGAATCGATTTCACGGCACGCGATCTGCAGATGCAACTGCGTGAAGCAGGTTTGCCTTGGGATATCTGTAAGGGGTTTGATGGTAGTGCCGTAGTGGGGAGATGGATGCCTTTGGCACAGATGGGAGAGATTCAGGATCTGCATTTCCATCTGGATATAAACGGGAAAAGGGTTCAGAGCGGTTATACCGGTGACATGCTGCATAGTGTTGATAGCATCATCAGTTACATAAGCCGTTTCTTTACCCTAAAGACAGGTGATATTATTTTCACAGGTACACCCGTAGGCGTCGGTCCTGTACATATTGATGACCATCTGCAAGGCTACCTTGGGGAACATGCTCTGCTTGACTTCCATGCGAGATGAGCAGACTGGAACATAAAGATAGGAGTATAATGAATAGACACTTATACAATAAGGTGTGCATGGTGCTTCTGCTGATGATGGCGGGAGCAGATTGGACTTTTGCCTCTTCGGTTCAGGAGCAGGCCAATGACATTAGTGCCGATTTTACCCGACTTGATTGGAATGAACTGCGTATAGATTCCACTCTGCCACGATATACAGAGGTGATTCCTCTGGAGTCGGACTACAGACGTTTTGATTATAAGGTGACTTTGGAATATCCAGAATACCAGCCGCTCACTCAGGCAGAATCGGTGGTGGCTGAGCAATTTGACTCCTTGGTAAGCGAACAGATTTCTGTGAGTACCTTTGTGGGAGTACAGCGAAGGGTGGGAATGCTGGATGTATCGTTCGTGCCTGTTGTCCGTCGGGATGGAAAATACCTGAAACTCATATCGGCACGGATAACCATTACTCCTGTTGCCAAGAATGTCCATAGGGCAACGCTTCCTGTGGATGCGGGAAACGGACGATATGCCGAACATTCTGTACTTAGTAAGGGGAAATGGGTTAAAATATCTGTTACCGAGGATGGAATATATGCACTTACAAGGTCCAGGTTGCGTCGCATGGGATTTGGCAATCCCGACAAGGTACGTCTTTTCGGATACGGAGGATATCGTCAGAATGAACTTATTCAGGCCGACTCCGACTATGATGACTTGCAAGAGATTCCTCTTGTCAGACAGAATGATGACACTTGGCTCTTCTGGGCCAATGGTTTGGTCTATTGGGATGGGAATACCCGTGTGTTCAATCAGTATGCCACCAGGTCCTGTTATTTCCTGACAGAAGGAGAAGAAC
Source organism: Bacteroidaceae bacterium (assembly GCA_051878615.1). Classification (GTDB taxonomy): domain Bacteria; phylum Bacteroidota; class Bacteroidia; order Bacteroidales; family Bacteroidaceae; genus Physcousia. The sequence goes on from JBJEKL010000062.1 coordinate 6,199, forward strand.
CGGCTGTCCTGGAAACTTTGGAGGAGATTCCTTCATCATCTTCCAGGAATCAGATCAGCACTTTCGATGACCACATCCTTTATGAGAAGGATGAGTTTTCATGGTTCTCCGGAGGCCGGAATCTGTATGACGGTACCAGTTATGCCAGCAACAATAGCCATACCTATGCCTTGCAGACGATTGATTCGGATGGCGATGAGAAGCTTACGGTCGCTTTCTCGGCAGGAGATAAGAACGCTACCAAGGTCCTGACCAATGTGAATGGGCAGGATGTGGCAACCCTCTCTTTGGGCGCGACATCGAAATACGTCTATGGAACAACAGCCTCGGGAACCTATAATGTGAGTGCATATGCCAATGGAGGGAACTGGACCATTCGCCTTACAAGTACTTCAGGCAATGAGGCCCGTCTCGATTATCTGGCCCTTCATTACCGCCGTCGTATCAATGTCCCGTCCGATATGGGGTATGTGGCGTTTTCGGCTCCCGCATACAATCAGCCCTCCACCTTTGTTATTGGTTGCCATCCTGCATCGGTGCGTCTGCTTCGGGTGGATGCACCTCGTTGTCCTGCTGCTTTGGTCAGTACGCAGACGGTTGATGCTCAGACAGCTTCTGCTGTGGTGGAGAAACCCTTTGCACGCTATGTCGCCTTTGATATCACGCATTCTTTTCCTGAACCAACATATGTAGGTGAGATACAAAATCAGGATTTGCATGCGGTAGACAGTCTGGACATGGTTATTATTATTCCGGCCAGCGGCAAACTGCAGGCTGAGGCGCAGAGGATGGCAGATGCTCATGCTCAGTATGACGGGTTGCGTGTGGGAGTTTTCCGTGCCGACCAGATCTATAATGAGTTCTCAAGTGGCACCCCAGATGCCACGGCTTATCGCCGATTCATGAAGATGCTGTATGACCGTGCACAGTCAGATGCAGATGCTCCTCGCTACCTTCTCCTCATGGGGGATTGTGCTTGGGATAATCGTATGATATCCTCGGCGTGGAAATCCTATTCGCCTGATGACTACCTTCTATGTTATGAGAGTGAGAATAGCGGAAGCGACATCGCTTGTTACGTAATGGAGGATTATTTCGGATTGCTTGATGATGGGGAAGGAGTAAAACTCCTTCGCGAGAAGTCGGATTTGGGTGTTGGCCGTTTCCCTGTCACCACTCAGGCTGAGGCAAAGGTGATGGTGGATAAATGTATAGCCTTCATGAGCCGTTCCAATGCGGGTGCCTGGAAGAATCTCGTCTATGTCTTGGGCGATGACGGAGATGAGAATAGCCATATGGACGGAGCAGATCAGGTGGCCGATCAGATACGTATGACCAATCCTTGTGCCGAGGTGCATAAGGTTCATTGGGATGCTTATCAGCGTGTGAGCACCATCAAGGGTAATACTTATCCCGAGGTGACCAACCTGCTTCGTCGACAGATGAGTGAGGGTGCCCTTGTGATGAATTATACGGGGCATGGTGCCACCTATACTCTCAGTCATGAGTTCGTTCTTCGGACGGAGGATTTTAGCAGTTCCCGTAGTCAGAACCTGCCTCTGTGGGTGACTGCAGCCTGTGATGTAATGCCTTTTGACGGACAGGTTGTCAATATCGGTGAGGAGGCTGTTCTCAATCCACAAGGAGGCGCCTTGGCTTTCTATGGTACCACTCGAACCGTTTTCGCTTCGCAGAATCTGCTGATGAACAAATATTTCATGAAGCATCTGTTTGCCTATGATGCTCAGGGTAATCCAATGCGCGTGGGTGATGCCATTCGTCTGGCCAAGGCCAATATTGTGGCAGGGGAGAATGATAATGGCCTTTATCTGGAAAACAAGGTCCATTATGCTCTTTTGGGCAATCCGGCATTGGCTATTACTTTGCCGGAAAACAGAGTGGTGCTTGACAGTATTGCCGGTAGGGCCTTGTCCTCTGACTCAGAGATTAATCTTCGGGCAGGTCAGCGTGTAAGATTGGCTGGTCATGTACAGGATTTCCAGAATAATCTGATTCCTGATTTCCAGGGTGTGCTCAGTACCCGCCTCTTTGATAGTCAGGTGACTATCACGTGCCGCAATAATGCAGATGCAAGCAAGGCGTTTACTTACAAGGATCGTACGTCGGTACTTTATGAATCCCAGGATAGTGTGAGTTCAGGTAAGTTTTCCTTTGAGTTTGTGGTTCCAGTAGATATCAGTTATAGTAATGCTTCTGGTCGCCTGGTCTTCTATGCTTATGAGGATAATGCAGGGAGAGAAGCCAATGGATACTGCGAGCAATTCACCATGGGAGGAGTTGAGGACGGATTGGATGCAGATACTTTGGGCCCTCAGGTGACCACATGGCTCAATACCGAAGCGTTCCAGGATGGGGATGTGGTAAATGCCACTCCTTATTTCGTGGCTCAGATTGAGGATGAGAGCGGAGTGAATGTGAGCGGAACGGGTGTGGGGCACAATCTGTCTCTTGTGGTGGATGGACGTGCCGACCAGACTTACGACCTAAACGATTATTATGTGCGAGAGTTTGGTGATTTCACACGAGGCTCTGTGGCCTTCACACTTCCAACTCTCGAGGATGGCGAACATAGTTTGACTTTCCGCGCATGGGACATCTTGAACAACATGAGTACCACTACACTTGCCTTCAAGGTCAATTCTGCTTTTAAACCAGAGTTGCTCAGCCTCTCGGCCAGTCAGAATCCTGCGGTCACCAGTACGAATTTCCTAATCTCATACGACTTGCCGGGGAGTGAGTGTACTTTCACGTTGGATGTGTATGACTTTGCCGGTCATCGCATGTGGAGTACTACTCAAACGGGAAGCAGTTCCAGCGGCTTATATTCTATACCCTGGAATCTTGTGAGCGGGAGTGGTGGCCGTCTCTCTACGGGTGTCTATTTCTATCGTTGCAGATTACAGAGCGGAAGTAGTAGCTATGTCTCCAAGACGCAAAAAATCGTCATCATAAACAATAAATAGGCCCCTCGGCAAGTTTATATTATTGTATGAAAGTGAAGTTTCCATATAGATTATGTGTGCTGGGGGTATGTGCAGTATTGGCTCTTCCGGCCTTCTCCGATAGCGGGAATAGTTATAAGAACAATATGTTCAATCCCGTCCGTACAAGTGTCACATCGCTCTCTATCGCGCCTGATGCTCGTGCGGGAGCCATGGGTGACGTGGGCGGTGCCACTGAGGCAGATGTCAACTCTCAGTATTGGAATCCGGCCAAATATCCTTTCAATATTGCCCGTGCGGGAGTGGGGGTGAGTTATACTCCTTGGCTGCGTAAACTGGTCAATGATATCAACCTGGCCAATTTGACAGGTTTTTATCGTATAGGGGACTATTCTGCGGTGAGTGCTTCACTTCGTTTCTTTAGTTTGGGAGAGGTGTTCTTGAGTGATATGGATGACATGACCATCAACCCCTATGAGTTTGCTGTTGACGCAGGATACAGCCGTATGCTCAGCGAGAGATTCTCTATGGCTGTCAATATGCGCTTCATTTTCTCGGATATCCGATATGACTACACGGCCGAGAGTAGTGCAGGTAAGGCTTTTGCCGCCGATATTGCCATGTATCGCTTGGGCTATTTCATGATGGGAAGTCGTGAATGTAGTTTCGGATGGGGTCTGAACATCAACAATATCGGCAGCAAGATTTCTTATGGTGGGGATGATAATGCCGAGTTTATTCCCACCAATCTGCGCCTGGGATTGAATATGACGGTTCCTTTCAACGAGTATAATAAGTTCAGCGTGGCCATGGATGCCAACAAGCTGCTTGTTCCCACTTACCCCAAGCAGGATACGGAGAATGGGGAAACGGATAATGATTATACCGATCGTGTGCAGAAGGACTACTATGACGTGTCGCCCATAGCAGGTATCTTCAAGAGTTTCCATGATGCGCCCAACGGCTTCAAGGAGGAAATGCAGGAGATACAATGGAGCGTGGGATGCGAGTATACCTATAACGACCGCTTCATGTTGCGTGGCGGATACCATCATGAGGCGGCCAACAAGGGCAATCGTAAGTATTTTACCGTGGGCGCTGGTTTCCATATGAGTGTCTTTACCATAGATGCCTCATATGTGTTCAGTACCAGTCAGACCAATCCGCTTGACCAGACCATGCGATTCTCGTTGGGTTTCGATCTTGACGGAATGAGAGATCTTTTCGGAAAACGTAGACGATAGGCACCCCTTTCCCCATCAGAATCCTCTTCACACATAAAACTCTTCTTTCTTTTGGGAAGTGTAAAGGTGGAAGAGGTTTTTCTGTATAGGTAGGTTTCGGATCTCCCATATATAAGAGGCCTTGGTAAAGCTAATTCCCTATGAGTCTGATGACTGCAATCATGTCAAAAATATGCAGAAGATACTTCTTGAAACCCTTTTTATTTGCACAAAGTATACCTTTTTGTGCAGAAAAGGCCAACTTTTTCGCTCTAATAGTTGCATGGTTGGGTAATTTGTAGTTACTTTGCAAGCCGAAACAAGAGAGAGTGTAAATTTATTCATTTAACTAAATTGATACATTCATGTCTGAAATTGAAGCTAAAGTAAAAGAGATTATTGTGGACAAGTTGGGCGTTGACTCTGCTGATGTAACTCCCGAAGCATCTTTCACCAACGACCTCGGTGCAGATTCTCTGGACACCGTTGAGTTGATTATGGAGTTTGAGAAGGCATTCGACATCAATATTCCCGACGACAAGGCAGAGAAGATCTCTACAGTTGCTGACGCAATCGCTTACATTGAGGAGAATCAGGGTAAGTAATTCCCTCTGTTCCCCTAAGGTTCATTTAATTCCTGTTATATGGAGTTGAAGAGAGTAGTAGTGACTGGTATCGGCGCCGTTAGCCCTTTGGGCAATTCTGCTGCGGAAACATGGCAGAAGTTGCTTGATGGTGTTAGTGGCGCAGCACCTATCACACATTTCGACGCCACAGAATTCAAGACTCAGTTTGCGTGTGAGCTTAAGGGTTTTAAGGCCGATGATTTCATCGACCGTAAGGAAGCCCGTAAGATGGATCCCTATTGCCATTATGCATTGGCTGCTGCCAGCATGGCCATGGATGATAGTGCAATTGATCTGGAATCAATCGACAAGAATCGTGTGGGTGTGGTGTTTGGTGTAGGAATCGGAGGAATGAAGACCTTTGAGGATGAGATTTCCAATTATGCTCTGCATAAGGATACCCTCGGACCAAAGTTCAATCCCTTCTTCGTGCCTAAGATGATTGCCGACATCTGTGCCGGACAAATCAGTATCAAGTACGGATTCCACGGACCCAACTACATCACTTCAAGCGCATGTGCCTCATCAACCAACGCATTGGCCGATGCATTCAACCTCATCCGCTTGGGTAAGGCGAATGTGATTGTCAGCGGAGGTTCCGAGGCCGCCATCATTCCCTGTGGAGTGGGTGGTTTCAATGCCATGCATGCGCTGAGCACACGTAATGATGATCCCGAGCATGCAAGCCGTCCTTTTAGCGCAAGCCGTGACGGATTCATTATGGGCGAGGGTGCTGCATGCCTCATCCTTGAGGAACTGGAGCATGCGAAGGCTCGTGGTGCGAAGATTTATGCTGAGATGGCTGGCGCCGGCATGAGTGCCGATGCCCATCACATTACAGCATCTCATCCCGAGGGATTGGGTGCAAAGCTTGTGATGGAGAATGCTTTGGAGGATGCAGAGTTGAAGCCCGAGGATATTGACTACATCAATGTTCATGGCACATCCACTCCCGTGGGTGATGTATCTGAGGTGAAGGCTATTCAGGCCGTGTTCGGAGAACATGCCTATGAGCTGAACATCAGTAGCACAAAGTCCATGACCGGACATCTGCTTGGCGCAGCCGGAGCTCTTGAAGCTATGGTGAGCGTGTTGGCTGTAAAGAACGATGTGGTTCCTCCCACCATCAATCATGAGGAGGGAGACGAAGATCCTGAAATCGACTATAAGTTGAATTTTACCTTCAACAAGGCACAGCAGCGTACTGTACGTGCTGCTCTGAGCAATACGTTTGGCTTCGGTGGTCACAATGCCTGCGTCATCTTCAAGAAGTACGCTGAGTAACACACTTGCGTAGTGTACATAAGAAACCTCATCGATGCGATAAGGCTTCCCTTCCGAAAAGAAAGGGAGCTTTATCGCTCTTTTTATTCCATGCTGGGCTTTTACCCGCGGGAGATATCCTATTACCGCCAGGCGCTCATGCACAAATCTGTGGGAATGAATGTGGTGGGCCTCAAACCACTTAACAATGAACGGCTTGAGTTTCTGGGTGATGCCGTATTGGATGCCGTAGTAGGGGAGATTGTCTTCCATCATTTCCCTGGGAAAAAGGAGGGCTTCCTGACCACAGCCCGCAGCAAGGTGGTCAAACGAGAGACACTTGGACGCTTGGCTGTGCAGATGGGACTTGACAAATTGGTGCAATATCAGGGCAGTACGCATTTGCATAACAGTTATGTGGCAGGTAATGCTTTCGAGGCATTGGTGGGAGCCATTTATCTTGATAGGGGATATGACGCTTGTCGCCGATTCATGCAGATGCGCATCCTGGATCATCTGATAGATCTTGATAAGTTGGCCTATCAGGAAGTAAACTTCAAAAGCAAACTTCTGGAGTGGACACAGAAGCATAGACTCACCCTCAAGTATGACTTGCTCTCAGAAGAGCGTGACTCTTCTGGTTCGCCGGTATTTCGTACCCGAGTGCTTATCAATGGTGTAGAATGCGGCCGGGGAACTGGCTTTTCCAAGAAGGAGAGTCACCAGGTGGCCAGCAGGAGTTCGCTCAATCATATCAAGAAGGACAAGAAACTGCATGCAATGTTGCTGCAGAAGAATAGAAAGGAAGCAATCCAATGAGTCTTACAAGATTAGTCCGACCTTTTTTCAATCCGCGTCTGAAACAGCTCGCGTTGTATTCCACACAGGCGCGTGAATTGCAGATGCGCGTTCTGAAACGTCTCCTTTCCAAGGCTTCCAAAACGGAGTGGGGACACGCACACGGGTATTCTGACCATATGTCATACGATGAATTTGCTGCCCATACACCAGTAAGTTCATACGAAAATCTGAAAGGATACATCGACAGGATGCGACATGGCGAACGGGATATCTTATGGCCCGGGCGTGTGAAGTTCTATGCGAAATCCAGTGGAACCACAAGTGACAAGAGCAAGTTCATACCTGTAAGTATGGACGGACTGCATGACACCCATTATGCAGGCGGACGTGATGCTGTGGTATGGTATCTTTCCCGTCATCCTGAGAGCCGCCTTTTCGATGGCAAGGCTCTCATCTTGGGAGGGAGCCATGCTCCCAATTACAATTTGCCTCATAGTCTGGTAGGAGACTTGAGTGCTATACTTATCGAGAATATCAATCCTCTGGTCAATCTGGTGCGTGTTCCCGGCAAGCGGACAGCTCTTCTCTCCGATTTTGAAGAGAAACGCGAACGGATTGCGCGTGAGGCATTACATGCCAATGTGACCAACCTGAGTGGTGTGCCTTCATGGATGCTTTCGGTCTTGCTTCGAGTGATGGAGGAAGCGGGGGTCAGTACCCTGGAACAGGTGTGGCCCAATCTGGAGGTCTTCTTTCATGGCGGGGTGGCCTTTACCCCCTATCGTGAGCAATATAGGAAATTGATTACCAAGTCCGGCATGAACTATATGGAGACGTATAACGCTTCGGAGGGTTTCTTTGGTCTTCAGGATGACCCGTCCGATCCGAGCATGAGTTTGATGCTTGATTATGGGGTCTTCTATGAATTCATTCCTATGGACCAGTTGGATAGCTCCAATCCTGAGGTACTCCCTTTGTGGGATGTGGAGACAGACAGAAACTATGCGATGGTCATTTCCACCAGTAGTGGCCTGTGGCGATATCTGATAGGTGATACGGTGCGTTTTACTTCATGCAATCCATATAAGTTTGTTATTACAGGACGGACGAAGTTCTTCATCAATGCCTTTGGCGAGGAACTGATCGTTGACAATGCTGAGAAGGGGCTTGCAGAGGCGTGTGCGGCTACAGGTGCACAGGTGTTGGAGTATACGGCGGCCCCTGTCTATATGGACGGACAGGGAAAATGCCGCCACCAGTGGCTTGTGGAGTTCAGTCAGGAACCTGCTGACTTGAATGAATTTGCCTGTATTCTTGATGAGGCTCTTCAGCGTGTCAACTCCGATTATGAAGCCAAACGCTACAAGGATATCACGTTGCAACCTTTGCAGATGCTGAAGGCACGTCCGGGAGTGTTTCATGAATGGCTCAAGTCAAAGGGAAAACTGGGCGGACAACACAAAGTGCCTCGCCTGAGCAACAAGCGTGATACAATCGAGGAAATACTTACAATGAACGAGGTCTGATGAATAAGAGGAATCTTCTTCTGGTCTTGCTCGTATTGCTCCTGACAGCAGCATGCGCCAGCATTGGAAGTCCCGATGGAGGACGTTTTGATGAGACGCCTCCACGTGTCTTGGGCAGTACTCCTGTGGATGGAGCTGTCAATGTCTCCGGGAAGAAGGTGCAGATACTCTTCGACGAATATGTAAAACTGGAGAAGGCCAGTGAGAAAGTGATTGTGTCACCCCCTCAGATAGAGACTCCCAATGTGCGTGCTGAGGGAAAGCGTGTCAAGATAGACCTTTATGATACATTACGCCCTAATACTACGTATACCATTGATTTTAGTGATGCTATCGAGGATAACAACGAAGGTAATCCTATGGGGCAATATACCTTCTCCTTCAGTACGGGCACGGTTATTGATACCATGGAGGTGTCGGGACATGTGCTTAGTGCCGACAATCTGGAGCCCATCAAAGGAATCCTGGTGGGACTATATCCGGCAGACAGCACTTGGGCCGATACATTGTTCCGTACTCGTCCTTTCCTGCGTGTATCGCGTACCAATGGTGATGGACGTTTTATCATCAAGGGTGTGAAGGACGGCAGGTACAGGGTCTTTGCCCTTGAGGACAAGGACGGGGATTTCCTTTTCAGTCAAAAGAACGAACGTGTAGCCTTTGATAC
>JBJEKL010000063.1:0-3685 GCA_051878615.1 Bacteroidaceae bacterium
GACATGCAGGACATGGAGTTCACCGTACAGGAAGGCAAACTCTGGTTCCTCCAGACCCGTAACGGCAAGCGTACAGGTACCGCTATGGTGAAGATTGCCATCGACCTGCTGCACGAGGGCATGATCGACGAGAAGACCGCCATCATGCGTTGTGAGCCCCAGAAGCTCGACGAACTGCTCCACCCCGTATTCGACAAGCTCGCCCTTCAGAAGGCCAAGGTCATCACCCAGGGTCTGCCCGCTTCTCCCGGTGCCGCCTGCGGTCAGATTGTGTTCCACGCCGACGACGCTCAGGCATGGCACGCTGACGGCCACAAGGTCATCATGGTACGTATTGAGACCAGCCCCGAAGACCTCGCCGGTATGGCATCTGCCGAAGGTATCCTCACCGCACGTGGTGGTATGACCTCTCATGCTGCCGTTGTGGCTCGTGGTATGGGCAAGTGCTGCGTTTCCGGTGCCGGTGGCATCAATGTTGACTACAAGTCGAAGACCGTTGAAATCGACGGTGTTGTATACAAAGAGGGTGACTACATCTCTCTGAACGGTACTACCGGTCAGGTATATGCCGGTGAAGTTCCCACCAAGGCCGCCGAACTCAGCGGTGACTTCAAGGAACTGATGGACCTCTGCGACAAGTACACCAAGCTGCAGGTTCGCACCAATGCCGACACTCCCCACGACGCACAGGTTGCCCGCAACTTCGGTGCCAAGGGTATCGGTCTTACCCGCACCGAACACATGTTCTTCGAGGACAAGAAGATTGTGGCCATGCGTGAGATGATTCTCTCTGAGACCGTTGAAGGTCGTGAGAAGGCTCTCGCCAAGCTGCTGCCCTATCAGAAGGCCGACTTCAAGGGTATCCTCGAGGCTATGGATGGCTGTCCTGTCAACATCCGTCTGCTCGATCCCCCTCTCCACGAGTTCGTACCCCACGATCTGGTTGGCCAGCAGACTATGGCCGACGAGATGGGTGTAGACGTAGCTACCATCCAGCGCCGCGTAGCCTCTCTCGCCGAGAACAACCCGATGCTCGGTCACCGTGGTTGCCGTCTGGGTATCACCTTCCCCGAAATCACTGCCATGCAGACCCGTGCCATCCTTAGCGCAGCCTGCGAATTGAAGAAGGAAGGCAAGAACCCCATGCCTGAGATTATGGTGCCCCTCATCGGTATCCTCTATGAGTTGAAGCAGCAGAAGGAGATTATCCAGAAGACTGCCAAGGAGGTATTCGCTGAGTATGGTGTAGAAATCGAGTTCGAGATTGGTACGATGATTGAGATTCCTCGCGCTGCCCTCACCGCCGACCGTATCGCCACTGAGGCTGAGTACTTCTCATTCGGTACCAACGACCTCACCCAGATGACCTTCGGTTACAGCCGTGATGACATCGCCAGCTTCCTGCCCGTATATCTCGACAAGAAGATTCTGAAGGTTGACCCCTTCCAGGTGCTCGACCAGAATGGTGTTGGCCAGCTCATCAAGATGGCAGTAGAGAAGGGTCGTGGTGTTCGCCAGAACCTCCGCTGCGGTATCTGTGGTGAGCACGGTGGTGAGCCCAGCTCTGTTAAGTTCTGCGCCAAGATTGGTATGAACTACGCCAGCTGCTCTCCTTTCCGCGTGCCTATCGCACGTCTGGCCGCGGCACAGGCCGCCGTCGAAGAATAATCGAAACGTGCTGAAAATTAGCTATATAAAGGGCAAGTATCTGGGAAACAGGTACTTGCCCTTAGTTTTTTGTGCATATTCTGCCTGTTCCAAATGCAGAATAAGAGGCCAAAATCAGGGCAAATGTTTCCCAAAAATCAGGAGCGTGTTTCCCAAGCCATTCATTTGTTTCCCAAAAAACACCGGATGTTTCCCAAAAAAATCTCGGTGTTTCCCAGATTTTAGAACTCTGCAAACAGGTATTTTATCACAATTTGAATAACCCCAAATAACAATTTTCAGCATGGCAACATTAAAAGCAATTGTAAAGTCAAGGACAAGAAACGGAATGTACAATGTATATATCCGTATTACTCAAAACAGACAGTTCGCTTACGTTAGAACATCATGGATGGTAAACGATAAGGGATTAAGTGATGATAAGAAAGACATCATTGATCCCTTCGTAATACAGCAAACTTCAATCTTGATAGAAAAGTTTTATAATATGCTTAATCAAGTTGATGCTTCTACGTGGTCAGCAAACGAAGTACTCACTTATGTGACCGACTATGGAAAAGACCTTTCTTTCTCTGATTACGCAAGAGCGCATATCGAGAAATTGATTAAAAGAGGACAGGAACGCACTTCACGTAACTATAAGTGGTCTCTGCAACATATGGAAAGATTCGCAGGGACAGACAATATCATGTTTTCACGTCTTACTTCTGCTTTCCTTAACCGATGGATAGAATCCCTTTCCACCACAACTCGAAGCAAGGAACAATATCCAGTATGTATGAGGGAGGTGTACAAAGCTGCCAGAAGAGAATTCAATGACGAAGAACGAGGAATACTTAAACTGAAGAATCCTTGGAGTAATGTCACTATCCCAAGAAGTGATGTGCCCGAGAAGCGTGCCATTCCTGCAAGCAAATTGCGTGCATTCTTCAATGTCGTTCCAGATAGAAGTAAATTCACTCACCCACTAATGGAAGTTGGTCAGGATGTGGCATTGATTTCATTCTGTATGTGCGGCTTAAATGCTGTGGACATCTTTAATGCGAAGAAGGATCAGTACGATGGGAACATCTTTCACTACGAACGACAGAAGACGAGGTCGACACGTTCTGACAGAGGTTACTTTGAAGTTCGTGTACCAGCATTCTTGAAACCAACATTTGAGAAGTATCTCACAAAAGATGAACGTTCCCCATGGTTGTTTAACTTCCACGATCGTTTAGCAACATCTGATTCTTTCTGTGCAAACGTCAATACGGGCATTAAGCAGATTTGGGAAAAGGTAGAGCCAGGTTACAGAGCATCGCTCTATGCCTTTAGACATAGTTGGGCAACCATAGCCCAGAACGAATGTGGAGCAACAATGAATGATGTTGATTTTGGACTCAACCATTCTATCAACAGAATGGCAAAAGTATATGTCAAGATAGATTTCACTCCTGCGTGGATTCTTAACGAAAAGGTAATCGATTTTGTGTTCTTCACTGATCACGAGTCAAAGTACATCGAAAAAGAGGATAAGTCATTTGAGAAAATATCAAAGTACAACTATGTCCGTGCAGAAGCCTATGTGATGGGAAAGCAGGTTTGTGCTATTGAAGATACAGGTTTTTCCAATGTTGATCAGGTAATGGACAAACTTGTGAATATCCTACCTAAGAATATTCACAATGCTCGAAAGCGACAGCACCCTGTATTCAGTCATTGATACGGAACTTATCTCCAACAGCCGTCTGATAATAGACTATCTGAAGAAACACTACACTCTCGTATCTGCATCCGATGAAACTTCCTACCAATACTGTTTCACCACCGAGGATAGGTCTATGGTCATTACCACCATGAAGGTGTCTGAATCCTGTTTTAATGTAGTCTATTCATTCGTCTCTGAATAAACGAAAAATTCGAGTTCTCGTCCGCCATCAGGAATAGCCTGTGGCGGACTTTTCTTTGTGTTGAAAGCATGTATATATACATGAGTAATTCTAAACTTAAACTTACATGCCATAAGTTGAGC
>JBJEKL010000064.1:0-47362 GCA_051878615.1 Bacteroidaceae bacterium
TTTTTTTTATCATTATCAAGTAATTTTACCATAAACCGTCATCAGGCTTGGCTCTTTCCCAGGGATGTGGTGCCTGGAGGGCAGTACGCCAGAGGACAGGGGGTACCTGGAGTGACAGGTACTGCCCTCCAGACAGGACTTGGGGTGCGGGTGGTTGTAAATCCCGGGGCTTTGCCCCCTGGCATTACTTGTGGCAGAGCCTTCCGGACGGCCCGTCTTCGGGATTTATGTGATTGCACTCTGCTGCCCCATTATACATTATATATATGACGCGCGCGTGAGGGATATGCCTTCGGTCTGGAGCAGTATCCGTTTGGCGGAAAGTCCTCCTGCATAGCCAGTCAGCGAATGGTCGGCGCCAATGACGCGATGGCATGGGATGATGATGCTGAGTCCATTGGCACCGATGGCTTGGGCTACGGCTCTGACTCCTTGCGGACAACCTGTCTGCCGGGCTATCTCCATATAGCTGCGTGTCTCTCCATAGGGAATCCTGAGCAGGGCATGCCATACCTGTTTCTGGAAGTCTGTTCCTGTCATCAGTAGAGGGATGTCGAATGTGTGGCGTTTCCCGGCAAAGTATTCGTCAAGTTCCTGCTTTGTTTGCCGGAGGATTTCTGTTGGCTCCTCCTGTATGTGGGCTTTATGGAAGTTCAGGATCCGACGCAGGTGGCGTGTGGCACTTGGCATCGCATACCAGTCGCAGAGGCATAACTTTCCATGAAGAGATGCCAGAAGGATCTCTCCGCATGGCGAGAGATAGTGCTGGACATGAAGTATATGTGCTGAATGGCTCAAGAGGAAGAGATGTCGTTTACCGGATGACTATGATACGTGTGACAATGGCATTCTTGCCCTGAGCATTGTTTGCCACCACATGATAGACGCCTGATGCCACCCTACGTCCGCGCTTGTTGCATCCGTTCCAAGTGAAGGTTCCTCCGGCGGAAGTTCCGCTCCACACCAGTTGTCCGCTGCTTGAGAGAATCTTCACTTCCGAATCCAATGCCAGACCACGCACGGCAACAGGTCCTGTGTAATCGGCTGTCACGGGATTGGGGAAGACATTGACCTGGTCGGCATCCATCTTCTCAACGGCTTCGGTGGCATCTGCCACGTAACTGCACAATCCCTTGTCGGTGGCAATCATCACTCTGCCTGTGGTGGGATGAACGGCAATGGACTGGATGGTATTGCTGAGGATGGGTGAGTCCTCGGTGGTGAAATGGTGTATCATCTCCTGTCCGTCGGCGCTGATCAGGTAGAGACCGTCGCTGTGTGTGCCTATCCATTTGCGATTGGCACCATCGATGGTTATGCAGTTGATACTTACCCCACTGAGCAGATAGTCGGCCAGTCCGCTACCGTCATTCCTGTTGATCTTCACCTGTTCGTAACAGAAACTGTTGTCGAAGAAGGTACTTGGGTTCGGGATGAGGAACAGCCCGAGGTTGGTACCTACCCACACCTGTCCGTCCAGATCCTCGCAGATGCAATAGAACTCATCGGGCTGATAGCTGGTGTTGTCCTGATTGGTGATGCTGTGACGCAGGATATGCCGGTCATCCGCCCTATTGTCGATCGTGCCGTTATGGTCCAGGCAAAAGATACCGGACTTGTCCAGGCGCCGGCTTACCATCATGACCAGTCCGCTGGAGTGCATCAGGTAGTCGTCACAGAGCGAGGCATTGGCAATCTCCTGATAATAGAGTGCCCGCCATGAGCCGTCGGCCTTACGTATGCGTATGATGGTGTCGGTCTGGCTGCACAGCATCCACAGGTTGTTGTCCTGGTCAAAGGAGAGGCCGCTGCAGGATACGTAGTTGTAATAGGATGAGCTGTTGGGCAGGATACTGCGTAGGGGGGAATTGTCGGAATGATAGATATTTACAAATTTCCCATCCCGGTATTCGCACAATCCTGAGCGATAGGGGCTGGCAAAGTGATGTGTGGCATCTTCGGGGTCCTGCACCAGGTGTGTGGTGTTGTATAACCGGAAGTTGCTGTATCCCTCCGGAGCGCTCTCCATCTCCTGGAAGTTGGTCCACTCGCCATTCTCCAGATACATGGCTGTAGCAGGATGATAATCAGCATCAACCGTGTTGACGCCGCCTGCCACCAGAAGCCGGTCACCTTCCCAGCGGATTCTGTAGAAAAGGTCACGCTGGGGACTGTTGGGGCGGATGGGTCCTGCCGACTGTACGAAAGTCCCCTCCCTGAGTGTGTAGGCCAGCAGACCATCGGTTCCCTGGCTGACCCAGAATGTCCCGTTGTCATATGAGGCATCGTTCCATTGGTTGTCCTGTCTTACATATGATATCCTGTCGGGGGTCTGGCAATAGTAGACCAGGCTGTTGTTGCCCCACACCAGGGTGCCTCCGGAAAGGTGCATGAAGTTGAAACGTCCGTTGGAGAACTGGGTTGCCGTGCCGTCAGGAGATATTCTGGACAGGCTTGTGGCCGCTTTTCCTATAATCTCTGATCCCAGCGTGGTCAGTTGTGTGAAGGCTTGTTGCGAAATCCTTGTCCAGCGGGACTTATCCTGCAGATGGTCGGAGAGTGAACCCTTGTAGATTCCCTGCGCTGTGGCTGCATAGATACATCCATTCAGGACGGTCACCGACTGCACATCCAGATCAAGTATATAGGTATTGACGAACACACCCTCTGTCATGTCCACTTCCACAATGCCGAAACTCATGGCCAGGTAAGCGATCTTGCCATCCACACAGAGGCCGTTGAATGTCTTCGATGTCATGCTCTTGTCACGCAAGGCAGAGAGGTTCTGCACGTCTTCCGAGGCATTCATCAGATCAATGTTGCAGTCCTCGTACACGATGATGAGGCGCCTGGCGGTCTGGGAATAGGCAATATCCTTGATGCGCACGCCGTTGAGTTGTGTCAGGCAGTCAAAGGCGCGCACCTCGGTATCCTCTGTCCTGTAGGCCAGCAGATTGCCATCGGTAAGTGAATAGACGATGTCTCCTGCCACGGCATTGCGTGTGGCGTTCCAGTAACTGGGATATACGCCCCACGTCCCTATCTGCTGTGCCGTACTGCTCAATGTACATAGGGTAATCTGGATGACCATCAGGGTAACCAGTGTCGGCAATGTTCTTTTCATCCTCATGTTCTTCTTTATGCTTGTTCGGAGAGGAACCGTGCCAGTCGGGCAATGGCTCGTCCCCTATGGCTAATGGCATTCTTGGCATCCAGATCCATTTGGGCAAACGCCAGTCCATCGGCCTCATCGGGTGCAAAGACCGGGTCATATCCGAATCCTTTTCCGCCCACCTGCTCCTGCAGGATCTCTCCTTTGACAATTCCGTGGAAAACATGTTCCTCGCCGTTGAGACAGAGGGCCACCACAGTGTGGAATTGTGCCCGACGTGTCGTGGCATCCTTCAGCTTGTCTAACAGGCAGCGGATATTAGCCTGGGCATCATGGCTCTCACCATATCCGTTTAGCATGCCATAGCGGGCGGTGAAGACACCTGGTTCGCCATCCAAAGCCTCAACTTCCAGACCTGTATCGTCGGCAAAGCAGTCTATCCTGTAACGTTCCCTCACGTAGCGCATTTTCTGCAGGGCATTGCCCTCCAGCGTATCCGCTGTCTCGGGGATGTCCTCATGGCAGCCTATGTCGGCCAATGAGCATATTTCGTATTTACCGTCCAGCATCTGCCTCACCTCATGCCGTTTGTCGGCATTGTTGGTGGCCATAACCAGTCTCTTCATACTTATTTCCTTATTACATCGAATCCTTCGCCAAACACGCCCTCCACGTTGCTCATTGACACAAAGGCCTTGTTGTCTATCTGCTTGATGAGGGCAAAGATCTCCTTTCTCTCGTATTTCTTGGCCAGGATGAGCAGCACCTGACGCTTCTCCTTGGTGTAGAATCCTTCTCCATAGAGCACGGTCACGCCACGGTCGAGCCTTACGTTGATCTCGTGGGCAATCTCCTCGGGATGATTGCTTACGATGATGAACTGCACGCTTTGTCGTGCACCATTGATGACAAAGTCCAGGAAGTTCATGCTGATGAACATGGTAAGGTATCCCACCACCATCGTTTCCAGATCGCGGAAGAGCAGGTAACTGCCGGCAATGATAATCACATCAATGAAAAGCAGCAGGCGTCCCAAAGAGATGTTTCTGTACTTGTTGATGCTGCTGGCTATGATATCGGTTCCTCCCGTACTTCCACCGGCAAGGAACACGATGGCCAGTCCCAGTCCTTCCATGATGCCACCTATCACACAGGCCATGAACTTCTGTTCGCCAATGATATGCATCAGATGCTCTTTGCCATCAGGGCCTATGGTTGTGATGTAACCCTGCGCGATGTCAATGAAGAAGGTGATGATCAGGGTGGCTATCAGGGTCCTGACCATGTATCTCCATCCCATGATGCGTCCTGCCAGCATGATGAGTATGGCATTTACAATGAAATAGGTCTGGTTGGGGTGAATGCCCATCATATAGTAGATGATGGTGGATACACCACTCAGTCCGCCTGTGATGATCTGATAAGGGAGTAGGAAGCAGGTGTACCCCAGCGTGTATATGAATATGCCAAGGATAATCTGGGCATAGTCACGCAGCAGGTCCCGCGGATTGTCTCCCATAATTTTCTGTAGGGTCATAGGCTTCACGTATTTTGTTCTTCTTCAATATCTCCTTGTTTATGCACGCGGGTCAAGACACCTTGCACTCTATGCCTTTATTGCATTGAACCCGTTTCCGTAGACACCTTCGGCACGGCTTTGGGAAACAAAGGCAACAGGGTCTATCTCTTGTATCATGCGCAGGATATCGATCCGTTCGGACTTGTGCACGATGGTGATCAGCACCTTGATGTCTTGGTGGCTATAGTATCCTTCTCCGTTCAGGATAGTTACAGAGTGTACGGTCTCGTTTACTATACGTTCGCAAATCTCCTTGCTCTTGTTGGTAAAGATGATAAACTGAGTATCCTGTCGGGTACTGTTGACCAGCAAATCGAGCGCATAGGTGTATACAGCCAGGGTCACATAGCCGAACACCACCATTCTCCAGTCCTTGAAGATAGGCCAGCAGGAGCCAATCACCACCAGGTCCAGATAGAGCATGACACGGCCCAGTGATATGTTGCGGTACTTGTTGACCAGTGCGGCTATGATATCCCAGCCGCCGGTGCTTCCTCCTGCAAGGAAGACGATGCCGATGCCCAGTCCGTTGAGTATGGCTCCCAGGACACAGGCCATGGAGTCCTGGCCTTCCCCCAGGATTTGCATGAGATTGCCTTGCTCGTCAGTCATCATTTCTTGTCCTAAGCTCAGGAATGTGGAAAGCGCCAGCACAGCATACGCTGTCTTGGCAACAAATTTCCATCCCAGGGGCTTGACGGCTATCATAAGAAGTACTCCATTGATAATCAGCAGGCCGATACTGATGGGGAACTTTGTCAGGTAGTATACGATGGCCAGCAGGCCAGGGACACCTCCGGTGGTGATATGATATGGGAGAAGAAACGCTGCCCATCCTAATGAATAGATGGCCATTCCCAGATTGATGGACAGGAAGTCTTTGGTAAACTCCCAAATGCGGAACTGTTTATTGGTCATGGTTGTCAGGAACTTATGCTTGTGGCTTGATCACAATGTTCACGATACGGCCAGGAATGGCAATGGTCTTCACCACCTGCACCCCATCCAGATATTTCTGTGCTTCGGGCGCGGAGGTGGCCATAGCGACCATCTCCTCGGGAGTGGCATCGGCAGGGAAGTCCATGGCAAAACGAACTTTACCATTGAACTGGACACCCAGTTTCACACTGCTTTCCACCAGATACTTCTCGTCATATTCAGGCCATTGGGCGTCACAGACACTTGTCGTGTGGCCCATTGCCTCCCAAAGTTCCTCAGCGATGTGGGGGCAGAAGGGGGCTATCAGTACAGCCAAGGGTTCCAGCACCTGACGGCTGTTGCACTTCTGCTGGGCCAGTTCGCCGGTGGCAACCATGAAGGCAGGGATGGAGGTGTTGTATGAGAACTCTTCGATGTCGGCGCTCACCTTCTTGATGAGTTTGTGCAGGCTCTTCATGTTCTCTGCCGTGGGTTCTGTGTCGCTTACTTGCAGTTGTCCGTCCTTGCCCCAATAGAGACTCCAAAACTTCTTGAGGAAACGGAAGCATCCGTCAATACCTGCCACATCCCAAGGCTTACTCTGCTCGATGGGGCCGAGGAACATCTCATACAGGCGTAGGGTATCAGCACCATAGTGTTCGCAGATGTCATCGGGGTTTACCACGTTGTATTTCGACTTGGACATCTTTTCGATGGCTTGGCTGATGATATAATGGCCTGCTTCGTTGGTAATGATCTCCGCTTCCTGAAATTCGGGCATCCAGGCACGGAACTTGTCCACATCCAGCTGATTGCCGTTCTTTACGGTGCTGATATCCGTGTAGATGGGGTCGGCCTCCACGCCCTGATAGAAGTAGCGGTTCTTCTTTGCCGCATCGTCGTATTTGACATCAAGCAGGTCGAAGCTGACGTATTTCTGTGTGCCCTTCACGCGATAGACGAAACTTGACCATCCCTGAATCATGCCTTGGTTGATGAGTTTCCGGAAGGGTTCTTCCTTCTTGCTCACACCCAGGTCGAAGAGGAATTTGTTCCAGAAACGTGAGTAGATGAGATGGCCTGTGGCATGCTCGCTTCCACCTACATAGAGGTCCACGTTCTGCCAGTATTCTGCTGCCTCCTCGCTGAGAAGTGCCTCCTTGTTTTTGGGATCCATGTAGCGCAGATAGTAGGCGCTGGAGCCGGCAAAGCCCGGCATGGTGTAGAGTTCGATGGGGAAGATGGTCTTCTCATCGATGAGTCTCTTGTCCACAATCTTCCTGTTGGTCTCGTCCCAGGCCCATATCTGAGCGTTGCCCAATGGAGGTTCACCGGTCTCGGTGGGCAGGAACTTCTCCACTTCGGGGAGTTCCACGGGCAGGCACTCTTCGGGAATCATCGTGGGAATGCCGTTCTTGTAGTACACCGGGAATGGCTCGCCCCAATAGCGCTGACGGCTGAAGATAGCGTCACGCAGACGATAGTTTACCTTTACCCGTCCCAGATTGTGCTCGCTCACGAAGCGTTTGGTCTCCTGGATTGCTTCCTTGATGGTCAGGCCATTCAGGGAGAGGGCTTCCCCGTCATATTTCACACTCTTGTCCTCACTCACGGGAGAGTTGGTCACAATACCTTCCTTGGCATCATAGCTCTCTTCGCTCACGTCGGCACCTTCCACCAATGGGATGATGGGCAGGTTGAAATGTTTGGCAAAGGCATAGTCGCGGCTGTCATGGGCAGGTACAGCCATGATGGCTCCTGTGCCGTAACCGGCCAGAACATACTCTGAGATATAGATGGGACACTTGTCGCCTGTGATGGGATTGATGCCGTATGCGCCGGAGAAGACCCCCGTCACGGTATGGTCAATCATGCGTTCACGCTCTGTGCGGCTCTTGACATACTTGATATATGCATCCACATCGGCACGTTGGTCTTTGGTTGTCACCTGATCCACCAGTTCGCTTTCGGGAGCCAGAACAAAGAAGGTCACGCCGAACATGGTATCGGCCCGGGTGGTGAAAATGGTGAAGTTCACATCACTGTCAGCCACATGGATCTGCACTTCCGTACCCTCACTTCGGCCAATCCAGTTCTTCTGGGTCTCCTTGATGGAGTCGCTCCAGTCGATGGTCTCCAGTCCGTCCAGCAGTCTCTGGCTATATGCGCTGACACGCAGACACCATTGGCGCATCTTCTTCTGTTCCACAGGATAGCCGCCGCGTTCGGAAACTCCGTTCACCACCTCGTCGTTGGCCAGCACGGTACCCAGCTTAGGACACCAGTTTACCATAGTCTCACCCATGAAAGCCAGGCGGTAGTTCATCAGCACGTCACTCTGCTTCCGGGCGTCCCAACTGTTCCACTCCCCGGCGGTAAAGTTCATTTCCTCTGTGCAGGCCACGTCCCAGTTGCCTGTCCCCTCCTTTTCGAAGTGTTCTATCAGCCGTTCGATGGGCATGGCTTTCTGATGCTTGTTGCAGAAGAAACTGCCGAACATCTTCTGGAATGCCCATTGTGTCCAATGGTAATAGTCGGGCGTGCAGGTGCGTACCTCACGGTCCCAGTCAAACGAGAATCCTATCTTGTCCAGTTGCTCACGGTAGTGATCGATATTGGCAAAGGTGCTGATTTCGGGATGTTGCCCTGTCTTGATGGCGTGCTGTTCGGCAGGCAGGCCATAAGCATCATATCCCATGGGGTTCAGTACGTTGTAGCCTTGCAGACGCTTATAGCGGGCGTAGATGTCGCTTGCTATGTATCCGAGTGGATGACCTACGTGCAGACCTGCTCCGCTGGGATAGGGGAACATGTTCAGTACGTAGAACTTCTTCTTGCCCGCATCCTCCTTCACTTGGTATGTGTGATTGGCCACCCATCTCTGGTGCCATTTCTGCTCAATCTCGCGGAAGTTGTATTCTCTTGCCATTATTTTTTGGGGTTGTGTTATTTTGTGTTTATGTATTTGGGTACAAAGGTACGATTTCGCTTGCGATAGACCAAAAATAATACCTTGCAAATAGTTTGTCTATAAGGAAAAGCGCCTGCCCGCTGCAGATGCAGGGGACAGGCGCCGGTATGATTCCAGGTCTGAATGGACCGGTTTGGGATAATGCTTTTGGGGACTCTTGCCGAGGGAGGAGTTACATCTCAACTTTCTGCATGTTGTATGTTGCCTCTACCTTGAGTGCCTCCTCGGGATTGTCGGTCGTCACATAGTTGATGCCGTAGTTGGTCATCTCTGCCATGGTGGCGGTATCGTTGATGGTCCACACATTGGTGGTCATGCCATTGGCAGCCGATTCACTGGCCCATGTGGGATTGTTGCGGTATGTGGCAGCGGTGTAGTCAAGTCCCATGATGCCCAGTGCCTTGAGTGCGGCGGGTGACTGGTCACCATTGAGATATGCCACGTGGGCTGTGGGGTCAATGGCAACAATCTCCTTGCAGAGGTTGAGGCTGAAGGCGATGTACTCCACCTTGTCCTGCAGGCCGCGGTTCTTCACCATCTCAATGACTGCAGCCACGCATGCCTTTCCGCGTGCCTCATCGGTGTGTGTCTTGATCTCGATAATCAGTTTTGTGTTGCCTTCTCCTGCCAGGATGTCAAGCAGGTCAGACAACATGGGTATCTTTTCCCCATTGCTGAGTGTGAGATCTTTTACCTCCTCATAGGTGCTGGTCTCAATACGCACGCCGCCAAGTGTGGCATCGTGGTTGACCATGACCTGTCCGTCGCTGGTAATCCATACATCGGTCTCTGATCCGTAGCAGCCCAGATCGATGGCTTTCTGCAGGGATGTGCGTGAGTTTTGTGCAGAGCCTGCCGTGTTCCAGTAGCCCCGATGAGCGATAACCTTCATGCCTGTGGGGTATTGCTCCACGATGTTGAGCGTGGTGACACCCAGCTCCTGAGTCTTTTCTCCACGAGTCAGTGTCATCCGATATTGTCCGCTTTCCAGGTCACCGGGCAGGTTCAGAAGCACTCCTGACTCCAGCAGGATGAGTGAGGTGGTATATGACTTGCTGTTGTCGGTGATGAGGGTGAGCGTTATCTGGTCACCTTCAGCAAACCCTTCGCCGTTTACCATATAGGTGCCCCCTGCCTTCACGCCCATTCCGCTTATGAAGTCAACATTCTTCACCAGTTCTGCTTCTATCTCGTCGGGTGCTACGTTAACTTCGTTCCACAACAGGGATACCTCATGTTGGGTGAGGGGATCATCATAGACACGTGCCAGCACGATGTTGCCTTGCCATCCGTTGGTAGCTTCGGTTGCCGAGCCTGGGTCACCGCCTATGCAGAACCAGTTGCATCCGGAGTTGGCAAATCTCATCTCTCCGGGTGCGTCGATGGTGTTCTTCAGTTCGCCATCCACATAGATGTAGGATTTTCCTTCCTCCTTGTTCCATACGCCCACCACGTGGTAATACACTTTGGGTTGTGGCACGATGCCGCTGGTGGTCCATCGCCAAGTACTGCTTCCTGAGGTGGTAATGTTGGGCAGGAAGCAGAACTCGTTCTGGCGGCTACCGCTGGTGGTGGTAATCAGGAAGCCTGTACCGCCCGACTGCATGGCCGAGAAGGGTTTGCATTCTTTGTTGAGGATGGTGCCAGAGTAGTTGGGCATGACCAGAATCTCCAGCGTGTGTCCGTCTGCCAGTTTGTTTCTGAACTCGGTATTCTGCTCAAAATCGATGTGATAATAGCCGGAAGGATTGTCGGCCCATGATGTGGTGAACGTGGCTATATAGCGGTTATAGGCTTTGCTGAAATATGTGTAGCTGGTATTGCCCACCAGTTGCACGTTATTCTTCATGGGTGAGATATCCTCGGCCGTGCCGTCCTCGTGGAAAACCACATCCAGCATGTCCGCTTTGGGAGCAGGTTCTGTAAAGACGATGCTGTCTACTTCATTACTTTTCACGGTGCAAAGAACCTTCTGGTCCTTGCCATACACCACGATATTCTTCACGGGTGTGTTGTCTTCGGCAGTCTGTGCCTTGATGCCTGAATTGTCGGTGAGCATGCTGCCCCAGGCGAGAGCAACCGCTGCGATGAACAGTTTCTTCATATCATTCATATATGGGTTTGTTTGTATAATGTTATTTTGCATAGTCATACGTTTTCCTCCAGACATGGACTTTTTATTCACGGGGGCTTTCTCCTGTGATGGTGGGGAAAATGTCCATTACCTGATGGCTGTTTACTTGCTGCACACAGCCTTCATGCTGGTCAATGGCCAGTGAGGCCGCAATGGCCGATGATTGGGAGAGTACCATGAAGACAGGTTCCATGCGTATGCTTCCAAAGGCTATGTGTGAGGCCGAGAGGCAGAATGGTACCAGCAGGTTGTCAGCCTCCTCCTCACGTGGTGTGAGGCTTCGGTAACTGATATTGTATTTCCCTTTGGGCAGGTGAATCTGCACGTCACCGCAGTTTTTCACCATTCCGTTTACCACATATCGTCCGCAGTTGTGTGAGTCCATTGTATAGGCCCCCCACCCTACCACATCGTTGGCTACGGCATCCTGTTGGCAGTTGGCCTGTGTCATCACATATCGCCCGATCATTCGGCGTGACTCACGTATATAGAGTTGTGGCGTGAAATGGCCGCTCTCGGGATATTCGTCCTTGGGGTATCCCCATTGTCCTATCTGCTCACGCACGTAGGCCGGTATTCTGGGGTCGCTTGCTACAAACCACAGGAGGCCTTTGGTGTATTCGAGGTGTTCCTTGCGGATGCGTTCGCGTTTTTTATATGAGGCTTCCGGATAATCCCAGTTGCATCCTATCATATCGGTGGAGAAGGCCTGGTTGTTGTTGATATCGGTCTTGGTGGGGTTGGTCATGAGGTCCCAGGCGAAGCAGTCCCTGAGATTCTTTGAGTTCCAGGGTGCCACTTCCTTCCATCGTATGAGGAGTTCGTAGCGTGTGGAGTCATACCCTTCTGGCCTTGTGATGGGAATGCGGTTCTGCGGGTCGTTGGTGAGGGTGATGCGGAAGTTGTATGCTTGCACGCGTTTGTCGCCTTGCCCGCTCTTGCCCATCTCTCCTTTCATGATGCCCCACAGGAGTCCGCTCTTGGGATTCCCTTTTTCGCGGTAAGGATCCACGCCATCGGGGAATTGGTGCTTGTCACGCATCTGCATGCCGTTGTAGGTTTCCCCATATGCGCTATTGGCTTCGCGTCCTACGGTGTAGGTCACTCCGGCACGTGCCATCAGGTCTCCTTCGTAACTGCAGTCAATAAACTCCTTGGCCTCTATGCTCAATGTGGGTCTGCCTGTTTGGGAGGCATCTTCGAGGGTGATTTCTCTGATGCGGTTGCCTTGCTTTTTTACCTTCTTGACTCGTCGTTCCATCTGTACCAGGAGTTTGTCCTGCCGGAGCATGTCCTCGTAAGCAGCCAGCGCAATCTTAGGCTCGAAGTCAAACACAGCCTTGTCCTTGCCGTATTGAGTGCCCACCTGTCGGTAGAACTCCAATGCGAGTCCCTGGATAATCTCCACTCTTCCCACGTCGGTCTTGCCCAGTCCGCCTGTGGTAAGTCCGCCTATGCGCCGTGAAGGTTCCACCAGGATGACGCTTTTGCCCATCCGCTTGGCAGTAAGTGCGGCGATAATGCCGCCTGAGGTGGCACCATAGATGCAGATATCTGTCTGCATACGTCCGCCCTTGTCCCATGTCCGTACTCCGTCGGCATCTGTTTGTGCGTAGGTGTAGGTAAGGCTGAGGGATGTAATCAGGAGGCACAGGATGAAATTTCTCATATAGTGAAACGAAGTGAGTTTATAGTTAGTATCGTCTGATGTCGCGGGCGTCGTGATGCGGGCCTTGTCATTTCCCGGCAGATACTTCTGTGGTGCCACGGAGATATCTGCCAGAAGATGTCAGGCAAGCATCGCCTTGGCGAGGAGCCGCAACTGAGGAAGGTCGGTCTCTTTCATGCGGCTGCGTATGGTCACTGTCGGATCCACAATCTCGCAATCCTTCATCTTTTCTATCATCTGCTTCATGACGCGTCCGGCAGAGGGTGCCCAGCTCCCGTTTTCCACGATTCCGAAGCGGCGTTTCTGGAAGTTCTTGATTTGAAGGTGATGGAGGAAATCATGCATCACGGGGAATACTCCTGCGTCATAACTGGATGCTGCCACCACCAGGGCTGGGTAGCGGAATGCGTCCTCGATGACCTCGGCCATGTCGGAGCGGCTCAGGTCGGAAAGCACTACCTTCTGTGCTCCCTCTTCCTTCAGTATCTCAGCCAGTCGCTCTGCGGCAACCTTTGTGCCTCCGTGAATGCTTGCATAAGCCACCAGTATGCCTTCGCTCTCGGGTTTGTATTGGCTCCATGTGTCATACAGACTGACGGCTTTTGCCAGGGAGTCTCCCCGGAGTACGGGGCCGTGCAGGGGGCAGATGGCTTGTATGTTGAGGGTGGCAGCCTTCTTGAGAACATCTTGTACCTGAGCGCCATACTTGCCGCAGATGTTGAAATAGTATCGGCGTGCTTCACAGGCCCAGTCGTCAGTCTCGTTGACGAGTGCGCCAAACTTCCCGAAGCCGTCGGCGGAGAACAAGGTGCCGCTCTGTTCCTCGTAACTCATCAGGACCTCGGGCCAATGTACCATGGGAGCACCGATGAAGCGGAGCGTGTGTGTGCCCAGGGGGAGCGTGTCGCCTTCCTTCACGGTCATCACCCGTTCGTCGAGTTGTATTCCCTCAAAGAACAGGGGTATCATGCTGGCAGCCTTTGCGCTGCATACTACTTTCATTTCGGGATACAGCTTGCAGGCTTCGGCCACCAACGAGGCGTGGTCAGGCTCCATGTGATGTACCACCAGATAATCAGGCTGACGGTCCTGCAGGTTCTCGGCCAGATGGTGTTTCCATTCATCGGCTTTACGGGCATCGGCTGTATCCATGACAGCCACCTTGTCATCCATGATGAGCCAACTGTTGTAGCTCATGCCCTCGGGTACTATATATTGGCTTTCGAAGAGGTCTATGTCCAGATCGTCTACACCGATATATCTTATGTTTGGAGAAATACTCATATCCATTGGATCTTGTTTCCTGTTTGTGCAAAGGTACGTTTTTTTGTTCTTATACGGATTATCTGTGTGCATGTAAATGTGTGAAGCCAGGAGAAAATCGTGTATAAAGGATGTTGCGGGAGAGTGCGGGAATTGTTCTCTTTGGAGCGAATTCTTTTCCGTATGTACTCTTATGGAGAATCCTTATGCAAGAAAAATCCTTTTGGAGGTGTCTGATAAGCGGAAAAGAAATATCTTTGTGGCAGATTATTTTCGGATTTACGATATGAAGAATATGAAAAAAGTTATCGTTCTGGCTCTGGCTGCCTTTATGTGTGCCAGTAGCGTAAAGGCTTTGGAGTACGTGCCTCAGTCAGGCTTTACCATGCAGGGGCTTTTCGGAATGAATATCAGCAATTTCCGTTTCCCTAATTCTAATTCCGATGCGAATGGCCTTACCGACCCCAAGGCAGGCTTCAACATTGGCATACGTGGTGAGTACATGTTACCCTCCTGCTATGGAGTTTTTGTCAACCTGGGTGTGAATTACACCATGAAGGGAGCCAAGATGGATCTGCTGATGGGTGAGGACAATTATTCCTGCACCGTGAAATATCGTCCGTGCTACATAGAGATTCCTCTGCATGTGGGTTATCGTTATAATGTGCTTGAGAATCTGGGTGTCTATGCGGACTTCGGTCCTTACTTTGCCATCGGTGTCAACGGTAAGGAGAAATTTGATTTCGACGGTGATGCCGTAAAGGATTACTCACACAAGTTTTTCCGTAATGATAACATGAGTTTTGGTGAAATCCAGCGTTATGATTTCGGTCTGGGCTTCCGAGTTGGCGCAGAATATGCCGATCATCATTCCCTGACTTTCTCCTTTGACTGGGGACTGACTGACATGTATCGTGACAATTACCGCAAGAAGTTCTTCAAGGAGAATGGTTTTGAGCTGGCCAAGATGAAGAATTTCAACGCAGGCATCACCTATGGATACCGCTTCTGATCCGTTCGTCGCATAATTTAATCATAATAAAGTGTTTGGGCACGCCTACGGCATTTCTGTCCGTGGGTGTGCCTTTTTTTCATGTGTGGGTTCTGCTTTGCCGGTAAGAGATATTACAGGGGATACTCTTCGAAAGCATACAGCTGGGTACTCAGGTAGCGCTCACCTGTGTCGGGCAACAGAGCCACGATGCGCTTGCCTTTGTTTTCAGGGCGTTGTGCCAGTTGCAGGGCCGCAAAGGCAGCAGCTCCCGAACTGATTCCCACGATGAGGCCTTCGTAAAGTGAGAGTTCGCGTCCGGTGAGGATGGCCTCATCGTTGCTTACTTGGATAATCTCATCCACTACCTGGGCATCGTAGGTCTGTGGGACGAAGCCTGCCCCGATGCCCTGTATCTTGTGTGCTCCTGGCTGTCCGCCGCTCAGCACAGGACTGCTCTCAGGCTCTACCGCAACGACCTTGACATTGGGATTATGTTTCTTGAGTGCCCGGCCTACACCGCTTACTGTTCCTCCTGTGCCCACTCCTGCCACAAAGATGTCCACGTCACCATCAGTATCCTGCCAGATTTCTTCTCCCGTAGTGCGTTCGTGCATTCCGGGATTGGCGGGATTGACAAACTGTCCCAGGATAACGGCTCCAGGAGTCTCTTCCTTCAGTCTGTTGGCTTCCTCTATGGCACCCTTCATTCCTTTGGCGCCCGAAGTGAGTACCAGTTTGGCTCCGGCAGCACGCAACAGGTTCTGGCGTTCTCTGCTCATGGTTTCGGGCATCACGATGATGGCCTCGTAGCCTTTCACGCGGCTTATCCATGCCAGCCCTACTCCAGTATTTCCGCTTGTGGGCTCAATGATCACACTGCCAGGTTTCAGGATTCCCTTCTGTTCAGCATCCTCTATCATGTTGAGAGCGATGCGGTCCTTCACACTACCTCCAGGATTGAAGTATTCCACTTTGGCCACCACTTGTGCTTGTACGTTCTTCTTGGCTGCCAGACGCTGCAGGTCTACCAGGGGTGTATGGCCCACCAGTTCGGTCAGTTTCTCATAAATCTTTGCCATAGCTGTATTTGTTTGAATTTGACTATAGTTATTTTTGATAGGATTGTTGGTCGCGGACGGGTGTCTGCTGCTTTCTTTCCTAAGTGACGATGCAAAGATACGGGCATCTGTCCTGTGCCGCAATACCCTATTTGTGGTATATTGTTTCTTTTCTATAATGATATGGTTGGGTTACATTTGCTGTTTGCGCCAGAATTATAGGCGATGGAACAATAGCCGATGACCTTGTAGGAATCGTTTGTCGGCATAAAATCAGGCAGCTGCCTGGGAACGGATTTCCCCAGGCGGCTGCCTGTATGCCAGAAAATCAAAAGAGGGCTTTAATGTACCGATCCGCTCTTTCCGTCGGGACGGAGCATGATATGGTCGCGTACCATCTTGCGTGCAGCGGCCTTCTGTTCACGTGCCTTGTGGATGCAGGTCTGGGAGATGTCAGCAGAATTTTCCAGATCATTGACTTGCGCGCGAACCTTATCCACATCGGCAATAGCCTTGTCCAGATTCTGACGTGCCTGCTCCAGTTTTTGTTCAGCTTCGGTTACTTTCTTTTCGGCGGCGGCAGATTTCTTCTGAGCCTTGATGAGCGAGGCCTGTGCCTTGTCTTTCTTGGATTGCAAATTGGCGCCTTCCTTCATCGCCTTCTGCATGGCTTTGTCGGCAGCCTTGTCGCTCTGCATGGCCTTCTTGGCCACCTTCAGATTGTTCTTGGCAGCCTTCAAGTCGGCCTGCTTGTTCTTGAGTTGCTGTTTGAGGACCTTCGAGTCATCGGTCTTTGTCCTGGCTTTGAGTGACGAAACTTCGGCTTCGAGCAGGTTTACCTCACTTGTGAATTGATTGAACCACTCCACACAGGTCTTTCCGACGTCCTCATAATCGTAATCTCTTTCGTAGTCTTGTGCTGATGCATTAAGTGCGATGCCCATCATTGCGATAAACAAGAATCTTTTCATCTCCTTCTTTTTAATTGAATGTAATTGTTTGAACTTGGTTTGACAGTTATTGTTACAGATGTGTTTCCTAAGATGATTCATTCACAGAGCAGTCGGCACACGGCATCCTGGAAGTCCTGACCCGTGCGTGTCCTTGCCACACCCTGGTTGATGATGCAGAACGAGAACAGGTGTCCGTTGGCAGCTGTCAGATAACCGCTCAGGGAGGATACCCCTTCCACCGTACCCGTCTTGGCGCGCACGTTGCCTTGGGCCGGAGTGTTTGTCATACGGCGTTTCAGGGTTCCGTCGATTCCCGCTATAGGCAGACAGGGCATGAGATGTAGGCGTATGGATTCTGTCTGGAAAGCATGGTTGAGCAGCGAGACGAGCAGATGAGGAGTCACATAGTTGTAGAGCGATAATCCGCTACCATCGGCTATCAGATAGTCCTTCGGCTCCAGTCCCAGGCGTTGGATAAGGGCATTTGTCATTTCCACAGCCTGGTGGCGTGCCGTCTGCTTTTTGCTGGTCATAGAAGCCAGACGATAGAAAAGACACTCGGCGCAGATGTTGTCGCTCTTCTTCAGGACAGGTTCCAGTATCTCGTCGATGCCGTGCTCGATGCGGAGAGCCATGATGGCTTCACCTTCCAGTTGGCTTACCTCGGCCACCCAGCCGCTCTGTAACGAAATACCAGCCTGAGTGAGGGCTTCTGTCCACCCTGTCTGTATGCCTTCCATCCCGTCCAGCAGATGGGCTGCCATAGGGCCATAGTCGTCATCCCAGCACCATCCCCATCCATAGGCCGGAACTTCGTAGGGGGGCATCAGCTCACACAACCTGCCAGCCACGCTGTCTATTCCGGCCTGATGAAGTGCTTGAGCCAGGCTGTCAAGACATGCTCGTGTGAGGAGAGGGTCCATATCTCCTTTCAGGTAAATGTCTCCCTCAAGCACTCCTTCTGCCAATTGGCCTGTGGCAATCACTTCGGTAGCAAGTGGCTTCAGACCATCCGTCTGGTCGAGCAGAGTGATGCTCGTAACCAGTTTCTCGCATGAGGCAGGGCGCATGCGATGCCGTGCGTTGAATGCGTAGACTGGTTGGTTGTCAGTAAGATCATAGACGTAGATGCCCAATTGGGAAGTCTCGCCAATGGCCGAACGACAAAGCAAGTCCATCTGCTGTTGAACGTGCCCCATCCATGTATGGTTATCGGCCTGACGGACGGTCAGGCGATGGTGAGATTGGCTTGTCTCCCCGGTCTCCTGTACAGGGCTTTGTGTTGTCTCGTCGGTCCCTGTCGTTGCCACGGGCAAGGTAATCTCCTGTGCTGGTACCTGTGGAGAATACGGCATGGCAACACGCTTTGTCCCGCATGATGCCAGAGACAACGTGAGTGCAGCCATAACAGCCCTTTCACAGCATTTTCTATATGAGATCATCCTTATGGTCTTCTTACGACAAAAGTGTTGCAAAGTTAAATAAAAAAAGGATAATGGGTTCTTCTCTGCGAGAAATTCAGTATTTTTGCGTGGATAAACAAAAAGCCAATAGCATCATGATACGCAAATTTGATTTCCTGATTATCGGAAGTGGCGTGGCGGGCATGAGTTATGCCCTCAAGGTGGCAGACTCAGGCAAGGGAAGGGTTGCGCTGGTGTGCAAGACGACACTCGAGGATGCCAATACCGCTAAGGCACAGGGGGGAATCGCTGCTGTGACCAACCTGCTGGTGGACAATTTCGAAAAGCATATTGAGGACACCATGATAGCGGGGGACTACATCAGCGATCCTGCAGCCGTGGAACAGGTGGTGCGTAACGCCCCCAAGGGAATCAGGGATCTGGTCAGGTGGGGTGTGAACTTTGACAAGAAAGAGGGCGGAGAGTATGACCTGCATCGTGAGGGAGGTCACTCGGAGTTCCGTATCCTTCATCATGCCGATGACACAGGAGCGGAAATCCAGCGCGGTCTCATGGAGGCTGTGCGCAATCACCCCAACATAGAGATTCTGGAGAACCACTTTGCTGTGGAAATCATTACCCAGCACCATCTGGGCATACGTGTCACCAGACGTACTCCCGACATCGAGTGCTATGGCGCTTATGTGCTGAATCCCGATACCGGGAAGGTGGACACTTACCTGAGCCGCATCACGCTGGTTGCCACAGGAGGTACAGGGGCTATCTATGCGGCAACCTCCAATCCCAATATTGCCACCGGCGATGGCATTGCCATGGTATATCGTGCAAAGGGAAAGGTGAAGGACATGGAGTTTGTACAGTTCCATCCTACGGTACTCTTCAATCCCAGGGAGACTCATCCGGCATATCTCATCACCGAGGCCATGCGCGGTTATGGTGGTATCCTGCGCTTGCCTAATGGTGAAGAGTTCATGCAGAGGTATGACGAGCGAGGCAGTCTGGCTCCTCGTGATATTGTGGCACGAGCCATTGACCGGGAGATGAAGAAGCATGGCCTGGACCATGTATGTCTGGACGTGACACATAAGGATGCTGAGCAGACCAAGCGTCATTTTCCCAATATCTATGCCAAGTGTCTCTCTATCGGAATCAATATCACCAAGGAATACATTCCCGTGGCACCAAGTGCACATTATATGTGTGGAGGTATCCAGGTGGATCTGGACGGACAGAGTAGCATACGCCGACTCTATGCGGTGGGCGAATGTTCGTGCACGGGATTGCATGGTGGCAATCGCCTGGCCAGCAATTCCCTCATAGAGGCCGTAGTATATGCCGATGCTGCAGCCCGTCACTCGCTGGAGGTTATAGATAACTATGCCTTCAACGAGCAGGTTCCTGAATGGAACGATGAAGGCACCATGAGCAACGAGGAGAAAGTGCTGATAGCTCAAGACGTGAAGGAAGTCAACCAGATCATGAGTACTTATGTAGGTATCGTGCGTAGCGACTTGCGCCTGCATCGCGCGTGGGAACGCCTGGACCTGCTTTACGAGGAGACAGAGCACCTCTTCAAGAGAGTGAAGCCCACGCGTGACATCTGTGAACTGAGAAATATGATCAATGTGGGATACCTCATCACGCGTCAGGCTCTGGAGCGTAAGGAGAGTCGTGGGCTGCATTACACCATCGATTATCCCAAGCATGCTTTGGACAAGGAGAACAATTCTTAACCTTTGACAGGGCTGGGGTCATACCGGCTTCCCTTACTGCCCCTGCAATCCGCTGCGAGAATGAAAAAAGGCATATTTGGCATACTGATTATGATGGAAAGCATCCTGTTGGCTTTCTGTGCTGTCGTCTCTGCTTTTTACCGTGAGGGACATTGGAACCTGTTTCTCTTGGTCGCAGCATCTGCGTTCCTGATAGGGCTTATATGCAAGGTTGCCGGGGAGAGGGAGAAGAACAGGCGACTGACACGTGCCGACAGTTTCATGGTTGTGACTCTCTCGTGGGTGGTGTTCTCAGTCATTGGCTCTGTTCCTTATATCTTTATCGCAGGTATGGATGTGCATAGCGCCTTTTTCGAATCTATAAGCGGATTTACTACCACAGGTGCCACTTGCATACTTGATGTAGATGCCATGCCGCACGACTTGCTTTTCTGGCGTAGCCTGACCCATTGGATAGGTGGAATAGGTATTGTAGTGTTTTCCTTTGCTCTGATTCCTTCGTATGAGATGAAGAGCAGCAATGTGTTCTCTGCCGAGGTGACCGGATTGGGCGTGGACAAACTCAGGCCCAAGATAGGCGACACAGCCCGCCGCTTGTTGCTCATCTACATGTTCCTTACAGCTGTGTGTGCCTTGTGTTACTGGCTGGGACCCATGGATACGTTTGACTCTGTGTGTCATGCCATGAGTACCATTGCCACAGGCGGATTCAGTACGCATACAGCCAGCATAGGCTATTTCCACAGTACTTATCTGGAATATGTATGCCCCTTCTTCATGATTCTCAGCGGAGTCAACTTCAGCCTGTTTTATTATGCCAGCATCGGACGCCCTTCTACTCTGTGGCGTAACGAAGAGACAAAAGTCTTTTTGAGCATCATAGGCATATCCGTCCTGCTGTTTACTGTCCTGCTGATGTTTGCCACACCCATGGATTGTCCCTCCGAGCTCGTTCCTCATGGACTGGAGGAGTCGTTCCGCACGGCACTCTTCCATGTGTCTACCATCATGAGCAGTACGGGTTTTGCTGCCCAGAAGTTTGATTATGTGGGATGGGGAACTTTCTTCTGGGGACCGACTATTGTCATCATGGCTATTGGTGCTTGTGCCGGTAGTACAGGTGGTGGATTCAAAGTGCTGAGAGCCATCATAGCTACCAAATGTCTGTTCAACGAACTGGTTCTGCAACTGCATCCGCGTGCCGTACTGAATGTAAGGGTAAATGGGCACATCATCAGTGAGGATAAGGTGCGACGTACCATGACGTTTCTGTTTGTGTATCTGCTTTTTGTTGCTTTGGGTGCTGCTTGTCATGGTCTGCTTGGATTGGATGTAAACTCCAGTCTGGGTGCAAGTGTCTCCATGTTGAGCAACACGGGACCTGGTATGGGTAGTGTAGGTCCTGCCGGGAGTTTTGCCAGTGTACTGCCTGCCGGCAAGTGGCTTATGAGTTTCTATATGCTTGTTGGGCGTTTGGAAATTTTCACCGTCCTCTTTCTTTTCATGCCTCATTATTGGAAAGAAAGGAAATAAGAGTCGTCCCTTGGGAAACCTTTTACCTAATAGACACGGGTTTGTCATATTCTGGTCATATCCCTTGTTTTTGGGGGTAGAACGCCCTGTTTTTATATATTTTTAAC
Source organism: Bacteroidaceae bacterium (assembly GCA_051878615.1). Lineage (GTDB taxonomy): Bacteria > Bacteroidota > Bacteroidia > Bacteroidales > Bacteroidaceae > Physcousia. The sequence continues at coordinate 21,449 of JBJEKL010000064.1, forward strand.
GATGCATTGCCTTATTTCTGATAAATTTTCATACTTTTGCGAATAGGAAATAACAATACGATAATTATCTGTTAAAATTAAAGTTAAAAATCATGATGAGAAAACTTACTCGAATGATGCTTACTGCTGCTTTTATGGCAGCGTTAGGCGTGCCCGTTATGGCACAAGAAACGGAGAAGCCCGTGGCCGACATGCTGGATGTACAGTTCAATGCCGACGGTACGGCAGAGGACATCTCCCCTATGAAGCTCCCTGTGGAGAAAGTGGGTGAGGGAATGAGCACCTATTACAACGATGGTTATGGTGCTGTGGTGGCCAGGTTCGACAATACCTGGGGCTCAAGTGGATCAAGCGGTTACCGTTTTGATTATGAGCAGAACGAGGACTTCAAGAACAAACTTTCCGATGGTCACACCCTGGAGATTGTGATTATGGCCGACTATGCAGCTGTGGAAGACAAGGAGATCAAACCATTCTCCAGTATGGAGTCAGGTGGCACTGGTTTCCTTATTGCTAAAAACAGTTATAACAACGTCATGACTTTCCTGCCCAATACAGGCAGTTACAATTGGTGTACGAGTGGCGTACAACCCCAGAAGAAGATCTATTATCACTTTGTGGGTGTGTGGAACCAGGAGGAGGCCAAAGCTTATATCTATTGCAATGGTAAGCTGATGAACTCCATCAGTACAGGTACACAATTCCTTCTTGCCAAAGACGGAAGCAAATGGTTCTGCGTAGGCGGTGATGCAGGTAGTAGCGTGCAGGCCGGATGGCGTGGCGATGTGGCTGTAGCGCGTGTGTACGATGATCCTCTGACTGCGGATCAGGTAGGTGTTCTGTGGGCCGCTGTGAAGACAGGTGTGGATGGCGCAAACACACAGGTGTACAGGGAGATTATCGAAGAGGGAAGAAACTACCTGGCTGGAGAGACGCTGTTGGCTTATGCTGGTGACATCGAGGCTTATTCTGCCCAGCTGGACAAGATGGATGAGCTGGCAAATGCAAGCGATGTTGAGGGTCTTGCCGCCGAGATGGAGGCTCTGAATGCCCTGCGTGCCGCTGTGGAGACAAGTGCTGCCGCTTATACCCAGTATCGTGAACAGGTTGATGCCACTCGGCAGTATCTGGAGGAGAATGATGACTTCGAGGGTGCTGCCCGTGACCTGCTCGAGGATTACTTGCAGAGTGATGAAGCTCCTGGCGACACCTACACCAATGGCGGTGCCTTGTATATTCTGGAGAACGGATTGCTCACCACAGAGGAAGTCAAGGCTGAGATAGAGGCACTCAAGCAGATGCTCAAGAACGCGATCGAGACCAGTGTGAAGTCTGGTGTAGAGGTTACCAACCTCTTGGTTAACCCCGACTTCAGTGAAGGTTTCAATGGATGGCAAGGTTCTCTCATGACCGGCTATTGCAAGAGTGAGACCACGGGCTTCATAGGTGCAGAGTGCTGGGCAAAGAACTGTAACATGTACCAGACACTGGAGCATCGCAACAATGGTGTGTATGTGATGGAGATCAATGGTGCCTACAGGCCTTTTGATGACCGTTACAGCACCTTCTATTGCGGACAGGTTTATCTCAACAACATACGCCTGTATCTCCCCACAGTATACGAGAACTACATTCCCGTCAACGAGGCTCAGGATGGCGTGAACTGCTATCTGACCCAGAACGGCGAGGATTCCGCTCTTGACCTGGAGGTGTATGACAATATGGGTGCCAGCACCGACCTGGTAGGTTATGCTCTCCGTGGCCGTGTAAGTATTGCCAATGCCGCATCAGCAGGACGTGCTCAGAACTACCTGGTGACCATGGTAACCGACAGCACCCTTACCGTAGGTGTGGAGAACTCCAATCCTGTGGCAACTAATGACTGGCTGGGTATCTCCAACCTTCATGTCAAGTATTATGAGACTTTGGCTGATGCCGAGCCTTACATCGACCTGACTCTGGAGTGCATGGCTGCCCGTGCCAACACCATTATCGCTTATGAGCCCAGTGTTGGAGCCGATTATGCCCAGCATCCCGGTTGTCCTAAAGCATTGCTCAATGAGTTGCAGACTGCCATAGAGAAAATCTCTGCTTGCACCTCTCCCGAGGAGAAGTATGCTTTGGTTGAGACGTTCAGTTCACTCTTTGAGCAGGTGCTCGAGGCGCGCAAGGCTTATGTGGCCATGGTGGATGAGGCTATGGTTATCTACGACATCGCACAGAAGCTGGATGAGGCCAAGGTTATCACTACTGAGGAGTACCAGAACGTCATGGACAAGTATGACATCGTGCTGAATGCATATGAGAGCGGCGCTTACAGCGTGGAGGAGGCCAAGGAAGTGGCCATCCTCAGGGAGACTGGTTTCTATCCCGAGATTGTGGATGGCGTGTACCAGATTGCTACTAATGCCCAGTTGATCTATTTCGCCGGCAAGGCCACTACAGGCGAGGTGGGTAAACTGACAGCTGATATCACCAATGTTACTTATGCACAGATTCTGGACAACCTTTATGGTATCCTTGATGGTAATGGCCATAAGATTACGCTCAACATGGAGAATCCAGGCAGCAGCACAGCCCTCATCAATGAGATGCGTGCAAATGCCGAGGTTCGTAACCTGGTAATTGATGGAACCATCACTACCGATGGCCAGTATGCTGGCGCTGTTGCTGTGGCCACAGGCGAGGGTGCTCGTATCAGCAATGTGACCAGCAGTGTCAACATTGTATCCAGCATTCTGGGTGATGGCACACATGGCGGTATCGTTGCCCTCATACATGGCTATACCGTCATTGAGAACTGTCTCTTCAATGGTACCATGACGGGTGAAGGCACTATAAAGTGCGGTGGCTTTATCGGTTGGAATACCAATGCTTCATGTATCAAGAACAGTTTGCAGGTGGGTGAAATAACCATAGGTGCTGACGGCAGCAACACTTTCGCACGTAATCCCGTAAGTGGGTCGGTGCTGAATTCTTACTACAAGACTGTATTCGGCACCAGAGCTGGTTTGCTGGCATCAGAGGATCAACTCAAGAGCGGTGAAATCTGCTACCGGCTCAATCAGGGCAATACGGAGAATCCTCAGTGGTACCAGACCATCGGTGAGGACGCATATCCCGTACTTGACGCTACTCATAAGAAGGTAGGTAAGACCCAGGACGGCACATATACCAATGACGAATCACTCTTCTTCACCGGGGATACGGAGGTGACCGAACCCGTTGCAGACCTGCTTGATATTGTGTTCAATGAGGATGGTTCTGCTACAGACGTGTCACCCATGAATAATATCGTTGATACCCGTGGCACTCCAGAGATTTCTTACAACGAGACCTATAAGCGCAACATGGCATACTTCGACAACCCCTATGGCGGCGCAGGTACCAATGCTTATGGCGTGGACTATGAAGACAATGACGTGTTTATCGAGAAGATTGCCTCTGGCCATACTCTGGAGACTATCTGTATGCTTACTTACGATAGCGAAAAGATTCCCAATTCAGAGGCCAAGCCCTTCTCCAGCATGGAAGGTGGTGGCACAGGCTTCCTGGTAACCAAGATTAGCGATCCCCGTCAGAACGAGTTCTGTTTCCTACCCAATGTAAGTACCAGCGGAGCCAGCACCTGGCGATGGACAACCTGTGGCTTCGTACCCGAGCGTGGCCGGTTCTATCACGTAATCGGTGTATATGATGCCGAGAATGGCAAGGCACGTATCTATGTGGATGGCAAACTTTGCAATGAGATTGCCACTCCTGGTGCATTCCGCTTTGCCAGTGAAGGCTGCAGGTGGTTCTGCATCGGTGGTGATCCCGGAGACAAAAAGGCTATCGGTAACGCATGGCGTGGTTCTGTAGTTCTGGCCCGTGCGTATGGCAAGGCTTTGACCGACGAGGAAGTGACGTTGGTATGTCAGAAGCTCGAGCGTGAGACCTCTATCGACCAGGTAGAGAGTCAGGAGACCAAGGCACGTGAGGGTATCTACACCATCAACGGTATCCGTGTACAGAAGACCACAACGGGCTTGTATATCATCAACGGCAAGAAGGTTCTGGTCAAGTAAGATATCTAATATAGAACAATCAAGGCGGGGGACATAGGCATCGGACCTAATGTCCCCCGCCTTCCGTTTGTGCAGACTTTCATAGTACCCTTGCTCCGCCCCAGAGGGCATTCGTGACCATTACTCATTTTGCCCCGCCGGTCATAATATTTCCTGTCTGATATGCCTGTTTTGGACGCAAACGTTTGCAAGCCTCCTCGCAAACGTATGCAATCGACCTCGCAAACGTTTGCATCCCTCCTTGCAAACGTATGCGTTGAAAAGAGTATATCGTTACCTGTGTCCTCCCTCTATCTCCATTGGTGTTCTGACCAGGGAGAAAATGCATTGTCGGTATAAGGGTGTTTGCATAATTTGTCGTAACTTTGTACAAACGGATTATTTCCCTGATATTACATAAAGAACAAAAGGAGAGGACAATATGGCAAAGGAAGGGTTGACTCCCATGATGAAGCAGTTTTATGACCTGAAGGCAAAGCATCCCGATGCTATGCTTCTGTTCCGTTGCGGTGATTTCTATGAGACGTATGCGCAGGATGCCGTGGAGGCATCTGCTATACTGGGTATTACGTTGACTCGCAGGAACAATGGTAAGGATCATATGCCGTCCACCGAGATGGCGGGTTTCCCTCATCATGCTCTGGATACCTATCTGCCAAAGTTGGTTCGTGCAGGACGTCGCGTAGCTATCTGTGACCAGTTGGAGGACCCTAAGCAGACCAAGACCCTGGTGAAGCGTGGTATCACGGAGCTTGTTACCCCAGGCGTGGCCCTGACGGAGAATGTACTCAGCAGCCGCGAGAACAATTTCCTGGCAGCCGTTCATTTCGGGAAGCCTACCTGCGGCCTTTCCCTTTTGGACATCAGTACGGGAGAGTTCCTGACGGCTGAAGGTACCACCGACCATATAGACAAGCTGATGGAGAACTTTTCCCCGAAGGAAGTGCTTTTCGAGAGAGGCAAACGAGCCATGTTTGCCGGAGCTTTCGGAGCACGACACATCACTTTTGAGATGGATGACTGGGCATTCACCGAGAGTACTGCACGTGAGAGACTGTATAAGCACTTTGGCGTGAAGAATCTCAAGGGATTTGGTGTTGACCATCTGCATAGCGGTGTGGTGGCAGCAGGCGTGATCATGCAATACCTGGAGCAGACACAGCATACGCAGGTCAGCCATATCACCTCTCTGCGTCGAATAGAGGAAGACAGGTATGTGCGTCTTGACAAGTTTACGGTGCGTAATCTGGAACTGGTCGGCTCCATGAACGAGGACGGCATCTCGCTGCTTGATATCATAGGGCGTACGGTGACGCCTATGGGTGCCCGCATGCTGCGTCGCTGGATGCTTTTTCCTCTCAAGGATACCAGACAAGTCAACAAGCGCCTTGATGTGGTGGACTGTTTCTTCCGCTACCCTACCCTGCGCGAGCAGGTAGAGGAACATCTGAAGCGTATGGGTGACCTGGAGCGTATTATCGGGCGAGTAAGTACGGGACGTGTGACCCCAAGGGACGTCATTCAGGTGAGCAATGCTTTGCAGGCATTGGTATCCATCAAGCAGGAATGTTTAGAGGCCGACGATGAGACGCTCAGACATATTGGTTCTCAACTGGAATTATGCACCGGTATCCGTGACCGCATCGTGCGGGAGGTTTACCCTGATGCTCCTCTTATGGTCAATCGTGGCAATGTGATACGCGAAGGAGTGAGTGAGGAACTGGATGAACTCAGGCAGATTGCCTTCAATGGCAAGGAGTACCTTCTGCATATCCAGCAACGTGAGGCCGAGGCCACAGGAATACAGAGTCTGAAGATAGGATACAACAATGTCTTTGGCTATTATCTGGAGGTGCGTAACACGTACAAGGGCCTTGTACCACAGGAGTGGATACGCAAACAGACATTGACGCAGGCTGAGCGTTATATAACACAGGAACTGAAGGAATATGAGGAGAAGATTACGGGTGCCCAGGACCGTATATTGATACTCGAGACACGTCTTTTCAACGACCTGGTGAATGACCTGGCAGGATATGTTGCTTCTATCCAGACTGATGCCAGTCTGCTGGCACAGCTTGATTGTCTGCTATCCTTTGCCATTTGTGCCCAGGAGAACCGTTATGTGCGTCCTGTGGTGGATGATTCTGAGGTCATTGACATACGCCAGGGACGTCATCCCGTAATTGAGAAACAACTGCCGCTGGGTGAGCAGTATGTGGCCAATGATGTGTATCTGGATACAGAGAAACAGCAGGTCATCATCATCACAGGGCCCAATATGGCAGGTAAGAGCGCCTTGCTTCGCCAAACGGCTCTCATCACCCTGATGGCACAGATGGGGTGTTTTGTGCCTGCCGAATCGGCACGTATCGGATATGTCGACAAGATCTTCACACGTGTAGGTGCAAGTGACAATATCTCTATAGGTGAGAGTACCTTTATGGTGGAGATGAGCGAGGCCGCCAATATCATGAACAACCTGTCCCAGCGATCGCTTATCCTGTTCGATGAGTTAGGACGCGGCACCAGTACCTATGACGGTATCAGCATCGCATGGGCAATCGTGGAGTATATTCATGAGAACCGTGACGGTCATCCACGCACGCTCTTTGCCACACATTATCACGAGCTGAATGAGATGGAGGCACGATTTGCACGCATCAAGAACTTCAACGTGAGTGTCAGGGAAATGGATGGAAAGGTTATCTTCCTGCGCAAACTGGAGCCTGGTGGCAGTGCCCACAGCTTTGGTATTCATGTGGCAAGGCTGGCAGGAATGCCTTCGGGTATCGTTGCCCGTGCCGATGAGGTATTGCATCAGTTGGAACAGACCATGGACCACGAGGGGCTGGGTAAGGGCATTGCCGCTCATTCCGAATCGGGAAGCGGCATGCAGATGAGCATCTTCCAGCTGGACGATCCCGTCCTGTGCCAGATACGTGACGAGATACTCGGAACCGACATCAATAATCTGACACCTATAGAGGCGCTCAACAGACTCAACGACATCAAGCGACTTGTGGGAGGCAAATAGGCGTATACCTCTACCCTACTTGCCTGCCTGCGCTACACCCGAATATTTGTGGGAATTATGGCTTCCGGAACTTGATGCTCCGGCGGCTGCCGTGTACATTCCATGTCACTACATAGATGCCTGCCGGTTGGCTGGCCATGCTGACAGGAGTGAAAGCATCTCCCTTCCCGATCATCTTTCCGTTGGTGTCATACACCAGAATGATGCAGTCGGAGGCTGCTATATCCATGGGTGCATGGAGGAGTATCTCTTGCCGTGCAGGGTCATACCCTACCCGATACTCCACGTCGGAATCCTCGCCTGCAGATGCAATACCGTCAGGCAGCTCACCCTTCACCAGGTACCACTGCCGTGTGGTCTTGCTTGCATTGTTGGCATCACTGGTCCAACTGATTATGGGGTTGTCGTTGGCACTGGAGCCTCCCGAGCAGTTCCAGGCCAGTCCTGTGGCTTTATTGACAATGGCATAGTGATCCCCTGCCTGCTCAAATAGCCAGAACTGGCGCTCGTTTCTCTCCTCTGTCTCTTTCAGGGTAAGTTTGGATCCTGTGGTGTAACTGTTCCCATTGAAATTGGCTGCATCCGTAATGGCCAGGTTGGAACCCTGAAGTACCAGCCGGTAATAATCCTCGCTCACAGGGATTATCTGCCACAGTTGTGTGGCTGCACGTTGTTCGTCGGGTGCCCAGGTACATATGGTCCCTTCGGTCTTGCTGGAGATGTCTGTAGCATTCTCGGTCTTGACATTATAAATATAATAGAGCGCGCCGGTGTCAATACCCATAGGATTGTTGGCAGGAGCCAGCGGGGGCAACAGCCCGTCGGGGTTGGGGAATGTGACCGAGAGGAAATCGGCATGCTCGCGAAGGAATTTCTTCAGATAGTCTACCCCTTCCTGGTAAGTACTGAAGAGCATCAGTTCGTCATAGACTCTTTCGTCGAGTGACCATTTCTGGAAGTTGAGTGTCTGGCTTTGGTCTATCACCTGTGCCATACTGTCCACGTAGGCCAGCGTTTTCTCCACCAGGCTGTCCTCCCATACTGCCTTGTGCCATATTCTTCCTGCCAGATTCCTGAACCATTCGTCGCCATACATCCGCTGCACATATTCCTTCATGCGTCCCGATGAGTACCCTTCGTCGAGCATTAGCTTTTCGGTCATCTCTATCTTGAGACGATAGCAGTTGTTGAAGGCGATGTCATAGTCCCACATCGGTCCCCAATAGAGGTGGTCGTCCCCCTGCTCTTTGTAGGCATAGGTGCTGTAATACCCATCGGGGTTTGCCGTATATTCGTTGGCCACAAACCAGCTGGCAAGTGTCATGCTGTCCACCACGGCACGATAGCCCTTGACGGGATCAAGGTAGTCTTCAGAGTAGAGTCTGGTCTCAAAATCATTGATGAAGTCCTGTATGTACTGCTTCTGCTCGGGTACGATGACCTCCTCGTCAGGGGACTTGATGGCCACCGCCTGGCCTTTGCCGGTGTGGAAGTATACGGGTTCCCCCTCGAGTGTGCCGGCAAACTCCACGAAGTATCCCCCGGAGATGTCGGAGCCTTCTACGGGGGCAAACTCCTGTTCTGTGATATCCACACGCTTCTTGTGCACCTCCATCTGGTCACTTATCTGGTAGTTGCCCAGATATTCGCCGTTGAGCACCACGTCGGCAAACTCTGCCGAGGGGACAAAGGGCTGCCCCAGTTGACTGCCGATGAATGAGGCCACGGCATTTCGGAGCAGAGTCTTGTCGGAATGGTTGGCCAGCAGTGTCCAGCTCTTTGCTTTGGCATGTCCTGTACCCAGGAACTTCTCCTTCTGGTTGAATTTCAGTCGGTAAGGCTTTTTGGCCAATCCCCAGGTGCTGTTTCCTCTGCCTCTGATTCTCAGGGAGTCATACGCAGCGATGGAATCCCCTTGCATGCGCCACATCCGGGCATACTTGTAGTCCGTCTTGCTGGATATTCCTGCTCCGTCGAAGGTATTGATGTACAGGGTGGGCAGGTCGGTCAGTGGTTGCATCCAGCTGGGGAGCAGTCCGGCATTCAGCCTTTCTATCTCTATGACGAGTGCGTCATAGGCGTTCTGCAGATTGCTTTTCATCTCCTCTGTGATGCCCGCATCATCTGTCTTCTCTCCGTTTTCCAGTTCGGCCTGCAGGTTGCCGAGTTCCTTGCTGAGCCACATGAGCATGCTTTCTCCCAATACCTCTACGGTGTAGAGCTTGATTTCGGCAAAGTGTCCAAAGGTGTTGCCGCTGCTGTTGGCCAGGATGTACAGGCGCAGGGATGTGTATGTTTCCCCGTCAAAGGGTATGGGAGTGGAGGTGCTTTCCGCTCCCGAATAGCTGTTGGGCAGAGAGATGTCCCCCAGGTAGGTCCAGTTGGTCCCATCGTTGCTTCCGTGGCATCCCATCCTGGTGACGTGGTTGTTCTCGGTGATTCTTCTCAACACATACAGCACGATGCCTCCCGAGAGGGGTTCTGCAAGGTCTATCTGAATGTAATGAGGTTCCAGTACCTGTCCGTGCCAGTCGCTGTGCCAGAAGGTATATGGGTTGTCGTCCACAAGGTACTCCAGATGTGTGCCCTCCTGGTAGTCTGACGCGTTGCTGCTGAGATTGCCGAGCGACAGCGGTACGTTTCCTGTTACCCTGTAGCCCACAGCTTGCTCGTAGGCACTCTTGGCCTCCTTCCACAGGCTTCTGTATTGCTCTGCAAGGGTTTGTGCGGATGTTTGCACAAGGCAGGATATGAGGCAGAGTAATGTAAGTACGATCCTTGTATAAGGCAAATTAGTCTTGTTGTTCATTTTAGGTATGCAGTTGTAATCTGTGCAAATGTACGACTTTTCACTTGAAATACATGTCTCCTCATCCCCTTTCATGGTGTGTTTTCCCGATTCCCTCATCTTTCTGACTTTCTGCAGCGAAGGATGCCTGCGCCCTGCCCTGGGATAAAATTGTGCACAACACTCCCCCACCTCGGCGAAAAGCCTTACCTTTGCACAAAATTAAAAGTTAGCTATTTAAATATGAAAGCAGGTATAGTAGGACTGCCCAATGTGGGTAAGTCTACCCTATTCAACTGCCTGTCCAGTGCCAAGGCGCAGGCGGCAAACTTCCCCTTTTGTACTATCGATGCCCAGTTGGGACAAGTGTCCGTACCTGACGAGCGACTCACCAAGTTGGCCGAACTGGTGCATCCGGGGCGTATCGTACCGGCTGTGTGTGATATCGTCGACATCGCAGGGCTGGTGAAGGGCGCCAGCAAGGGCGAGGGCCTGGGCAATCAGTTCCTGGCCAACATACGTGAGTGTGATGCCATCATCCATGTGCTCAGGTGCTTCGACAATGGGAACATCGTGCATGTGGACGGAAGCGTGAATCCCGTTAGGGACAAGGAGATCATCGATACGGAGTTGCAGCTGAAGGACCTCGAGACTGTGGAGAGCCGCATGAAGAAGGTGGAGAAGGCTGCCCGTGTGGGGGGCGACAAGCAGGCCCGCGTGGAGCTGGATGTCCTGGAGGCTTACCGTGAGGCCTTGCTTAAGGGTGAGAGCGCCCGTACGGTCACCTTCGACACAGAGGACGAGCGTGCGGCAGCCAAGGGCATGTTCCTGCTTACGGCCAAGCCTGTATTGTACGTATGTAATGTGGACGATGCCAGCGCATCCACGGGCAATGCCTATACCGAGGCCGTTGCCAAGGCCATTGAGGGTGAGGATGCCGAGATGCTCATCATCAGCGCGCAGACCGAGGCCGACATTGCCGAACTGGAGAGCTACGAGGAGAAGCGGATGTTCCTCGAGGATATGGGTCTGCAGGAGAGCGGTTGCAACCGACTCATCAAGGCTATCTACCATCTGCTCACCCTGCAGACGTTCATCACTGCAGGCGAGATGGAGGTGAAGGCATGGACCTTCCGTCGCGGTTGGAAGGCCCCGCAGTGTGCAGGCGTGATCCATACGGACTTCGAGAAGGGCTTCATCAGGGCCGAGGTCATCAAGTATGAGGACTACATACAGTACGGGTCCGAGGCTGCCGTGCGCGAAGCCGGAAAGATGGGCGTCGAGGGCAAGGACTATGTGGTACAGGATGGTGATATAATGCATTTCCGCTTCAACGTATGACCGAGCTGTTCATTCACTGGAACCCTTCCACCACAGCCATCGAACTGGGTCCGCTGGCTCTCCGCTGGTATTCGTTGTGCTGGTGCATAGGCCTCTTGGCCGTGTACCTGCTCATGCACCGGCTCTTCAGGGAGCAGAAGCTCACCGACGAGCAGTTTGAGCCCATGTTTGTCTACTGCTTCCTGGGTATCCTGATAGGCGCCCGCCTGGGCCATTGCCTCTTCTACGAGCCCTCTTACTATCTCAGCCATATCACCGAGATGCTGCTCCCCATACATGAGACTGCCGATCCCGGGCGGTGGAGCGGCATGCTGATGTGGTTACCCACGGGCAACGATGCCACTCACTGGGCCTTCACCGGATACGAGGGACTGGCCAGCCACGGGGGTACACTGGGTCTCATGCTGGCCCTGATACTCTATTCCCGCCACCAGAGAATCAATCTCATGAGGGTGCTTGATAATGTGGCCATCGTCACCCCTATATGCGCATGTGCCATCCGCATGGGCAATCTGATGAACTCCGAGATCATAGGGCGTGTCACCGATGTGCCCTGGGCATTCATCTTCGAGCGTGTGGACATGTCCCCGCGTCATCCCGGGCAGCTCTATGAGGCCATCTGCTATGCGTGCTTCTTCTTCGTAGGCTGGTGGTTCTACAGGCACAAGCCCGGTCGTGTGGGCACCGGCTTCTTCTTCGGACTGTGCCTCGTCCTTATCTTCGCAAGCCGCATCCTGATAGAGTACACCAAGGAGAACCAGGTGGGCTTCGAGGACGGCATGCTATTCAACATGGGACAGTTGCTCAGTGTCCCCTTTGTCCTGCTCGGGCTCTATTGTATGATGGGAGGCAAATGGTGCCGCAGATTGGGAGAGAAATGAGACTGCTGGCAACCCTCCTGATGCTTTGCCTTGCCCCATGTTACCCTGTGCGTGGCGCGGAGCCGCAGGGCAGGGTGGTGGTGGCCTACGTCACGTCGTGGAGCCAGGGAATGCCTGACCCGGGCGTGATGACGCACATCAACTATGCCTTTGGCAAGGTGGCGCCGGGCCATGATGATGTGGTGGTGGACAATCCCCGGCGGTTGCGTGCCATCGTGGACCTGAAGCGGCAGAACCCGCAGCTGAAGGTACTGCTCTCGATAGGAGGATGGGGGGCCGGAGGCTTCTCGGAGATGGCATCCCGACCCGACACCCGCCAGCGTTTCTGCCAGGCATGTGCCCGTGTGGCCGACGAATATGGGCTCGACGGGATAGATGTCGACTGGGAATATCCGGGCAGCAGTGCCGCCAATATCTCCAGTTCGCCCCAGGACAGGGAGCACTTCACCCTCCTTATGCATGGATTGCGGCAGGCCTTGGGCGAGGGCCGGCTGCTCACCCTGGCTACGGCTGCCATGGGTGGTTATTATGACTTCCCCTCCTTTGTGGAGGTGGTGGACTTTGTCAACATGATGACTTATGACATGGCGAGTGCTCCCCGCCATCATGCTCCCCTCTATACCTCCAGTCTCTTCACGGGCGTCTCCTGCCTTCAGGCCATGCTGGCTCATCTGGAGCAGGGAGTGCCTGCCTGCAAGCTCGTGCTGGGCCTGCCCTTCTATGGGCGGGGTACCAAGGAGCTGGGCGGCTTTGTGGACTACCACAGGGTGGCAAGCCTTGAGGGGTTCACCCCACGATGGGACAGGGAGGCCCGGGTGCCCTATCTCGTGGACGGGCAGGGTGGGGTAGTACTGGGCTATGACGATGAGCGTTCGCTCAAGGGGAAGTGCCGCTTTGCCAGGAAGCGTCATCTGCGCGGAGTGATGTATTGGGACTACCATGGTGATGACGCACAGGGCACCCTTAGCAGAGCGGTGTGGAGAGCCATGAGGTGAGGCACCGGCTCTCCCTCTCAGTCTCCTCCAGCATCCCTTGTCAGACAAGCGTTTTACCCCTAACAAGAGGTCCTCTGATACCCCTTGTTAGGGGTCTTCTTGTACCCCTTGTTAGGGTTCCTTTCATACCCCTTGTTAGGGTTCCTTTCATACCCCTTGTTAGGGTTCCTTTCATACCCCTTGTTAGGGTCCCTTTGATACCCCTTGTTAGGGTAGTGGCGGCCCCCTTTTGGGGAGTACGGTGCACGTCAGCCGCCTGGCGCAGGCGTAGGGACAGAATAGGGGGAGAGGGTACCGAGCCCGTGTCGTCTGCCGTGCGCAGACCAGGTTCAGTACCCTCTCCCCTCTGTGTTGTCCCCTGCAGGTGTCGGGGCGGTCAGTGTGCCTCGAGCCAGTTGTTGCCCCAGCCGCAGTCGGCCACCAGCGGTACTCGCAGTTCGTAGGCTCCCTGCATCTCCTCTATAACCAGAGCCTGCAGACGCTCCTTCTCCTCCGGTGGCACACTGAAGTTCAGTTCGTCGTGCACCTGCAGTATCATCTTGGAGCGCATGCCCTCTTCCTCCAGGCGCTTCTGTATGCGTATCATGGCTCGCTTGATGATATCAGCGGCACTGCCCTGTATGGGGGCATTGATGGCGTTGCGCTCGGCATATCCCCGCACCACGGCATTGTTGCTGTTGATGTCGGGCAGATAGCACCTGCGCTGGCAGAGTGTTTCGGTGTATCCCTTCTCGCGTGCCGTCTCTATGCTTTGCGTCATGTATTGGCGCACGCCGGGATAGGTAGCAAAGTATCCGTCGATGAGCTGCTTGGCTTCGGTGCGCGACACGCCCATGCGCTCTGCCAGTCCGAAGGCGCTGATGCCGTAGATGATGCCGAAGTTGGCCGTCTTGGCCTTGCGTCGCTCATCGGCGGTCACATCCTTTATACCCTTGTGGAATATCTTTGCCGCTGTGGCCGCATGGATGTCATCGCCATGTGAGAAGGCCTCTATCAGGTTGGCGTCCTGGCTCAGGTGAGCCATGATACGCAGCTCTATCTGGCTGTAGTCAGCGCTGAAGAAGAGCTCTCCGGTATCGGGGACAAAGGCTTTGCGCACCTCCTTGCCCAGGGCGTCGCGCACGGGGATGTTCTGCAGGTTGGGGTTGCTGCTCGAGAGCCTGCCCGTGGCCGTCACCGTCTGGTTGAAGGAGGTGTGTATATGGCCTGTGCGGGGATTGACCAGGAGGGGCAGGGCATCGATATAGGTGCTGAGCAGTTTCTTGAGCCCCCGGTATTGGAGTATCTTCTCCACGATGGGGTGCTTCTGTCGCAAGCCTTCCAGTACCTCTTCGCTGGTGGTATACTGTCCGTTCTTGGTCTTCTTGGCCTTGCTGGAGAGGTGCAGGCGGTCGAAGAGGACCTCCCCCACCTGTCGTGGACTGGACACATTGAACTCCAGACCCGCCAATTTGTGTATTTCCCGCTCCAATATGGCCATTTCTTCGGTGTAGTGGACCGATGTATCCCTGAGCCCGCTACTGTCGATACACACGCCGTTACGCTCCATTTGGGCCAGCACCGGCATGAGCGGCATCTCCAGGTCGTGGAAGAGCGGCATGCAGCCGGCCTCCTCCAACTGGGGCTGGAAGAGGTTCTTGAGGCGAAGCGTGATGTCGGCATCCTCGGCGGCATAGGGGCACACATCCTGGGGCGGCACCTGCGCCATGCTTATCTGTTTCTTGCCCGACCCTATGAGTGTGTCGATGTGGATAGTCTGATAGTTGAGGTAAGCCTCCGCCAGGTAGTCCATGCCGTGCCTCATCTCCGGATGGAGCAGATAGTGGGCTATCATGGTGTCGAACATAGGGCCTGCCAGGCGGATGCCGCAGGAGCGGAGCACCTGCAGGTCGTACTTCATGTTCTGTCCTATCTTGAGCGTGCCGGGATTCTCCAGAACGGCTCTGAACTCCTCCGCCACGCCGCAGGGGTCGTCTCCCACGGGCACGTACCAGGCCTCTCCCTCACGGACGGCAAAGCTCATGCCCACCAGAGTGGCCTGCATGGGGTCGGTGCTGGTGGTCTCGGTGTCGATGCACAGCTCGCTTGCCTGCGACAGCCGGGCGATGAGCTGGGCACGCCCTTCGGGTGTGTCGGCCAGGATGTACCGGGCGCCCGAGTCCTTCCAGGTGGTCATCCTGCATGAGGGGGCTGTATCGGCAAAGAGGTCGCCCTGCAGGGAGGATTCCGGCGCAGGCTGGCTCTCGGTGGCAAACATGTCTCCCTGCACGTATCCGCCCTGGCTCTTGGGCTTCTCCCCGGGAGTGCGGGGGACGTTCGCCATCTTCCGCCGCATGAGTGTGCGGAACTCCAGTCGCTCGTAGATGTCCTGCAGCTGGTCGTAGTCGGGTTCCACCAGCAGCAGACTGTCCATGTCGAGCGTGATGGGCACGTCGGTGCGGATGGTGGCCAGCCAGTGGCTGGTGCGTATCTGTTCGGCATTCTCCTCCACCTTCAGCTTGAGTGCTCCCTTGAGGGTGTGCGTGTTGGCCAGGAGGTTTTCCACGCTCCCGTACTCCTGTATGAGTCGTGCCGCCGTCTTCTCGCCCACGCCCGGGCAGCCTGGTATATTGTCGGATGCGTCACCCATGAGGGCCAGCATGTCGATCACTTGCAAGGGGTTCTGAAGTCCCCATTTGGCATTCACTTCGGCCGGCCCCATCAGCACGGGTTCACTTTTCCCCAGGGCGGGCTTCAACATGTGTATATGGTCGGTCACCAGCTGCCCGTAGTCCTTGTCGGGCGTCATCATGATGGTGTCTATCCCCTGCTCGCCGGCCTGGCGTGCCAGCGTGCCTATCACATCGTCGGCCTCGAAGCCCTTCACCTCGAGCCGGGGGATATGGTAGGCCTCCAGGATCTGTTTGATATAGGGGACGGCCAGACGGATTGCCTCGGGAGTCTCCTCCCTCTGGGCCTTGTATTGCGGGAACGCTTCGTGGCGGAACGTGCCGCCTGAGGGGTCGAAGGCAACGCCCAGGTGCGAGGGTTGCTCCTTCTGGATCACCTCTTCCAGTGTGTTCACAAAGCCAAGGACGGCCGAGGTGTTCTCTCCGCGGGAGTTGATGCGGGGATTCTTGATAAAGGCATAATAGGCACGGTATATCAGTGCATAGGCATCCAGGAGATAGAGTTTCTTCATGTGTCTGTATGTTTATATGTGTAAAAGTAAAGAAAAAAGGTGAAAGGGTGAACGTTTTTTGTGTAATTTTGCACCGCAAGAGACAAATGATGAATGCTTTAGAGTCCATACAAGCACCTATACAGACGGAATTGCAGGAGTTCCGCAGACAGTTCACAGACACCTTGCAGTCGGACAACGGACTGCTACAGGCGGCGTTGAGTCACATCCTTAAACGTAGCGGGAAGATGGTGCGGCCCACCATGGTGCTGCTCTCCGCACTGTCGGCAGGAGAGGTCAACCAGCAGGTGATTGACGTGGCCCTGGCTCTCGAACTCCTTCATACCGCCAGTCTGGTACACGACGATGTGGTGGATGAGAGTGACGAGCGGCGAGGACAGCCTTCGGTCAACAGCCTGATGACCAATCAGATTGCCGTCTTGGTGGGCGACTATATCCTGAGCAGGGCCTTGCACCATGCCGCGCAGACGGGTTCGGCGGAGATCGTTTCGGTGGTGTCGTCGCTGGGACAGACTCTGGCTGACGGCGAACTGCTGCAGTTGGCCAACCTGGAGAGCGAATCCTTTGATGAGGGTAGTTACTATAGCGTGGTGCGCAAGAAGACTGCCAGCCTGTTTGCTGCCTGTGCGCAGCTGGGCGTAGTGGCTGCAGGCGGAACGGCGGAACAGGCTGAGCGGATGCGTCAGTTGGGAAGCCTGGTGGGTACCTGCTTCCAGTTGCGGGACGACTTGCTGGACTTCTGCGGCAGCGAACGCCTGGGCAAACCTGCCGGTAATGACATGCGTGAGGGAAAGATCACCCTGCCGGTCATCTCGTCCCTGAAGCATTCCCACAACGAGGAGATTGGTCGTCTGGCCTTGCTCGTCCGCAGGCAGGAAGCCTCAGAGGAGGACATCGCATCGCTCACCCGTCTGGCCACCGAAGAGGGGGGAGTGGACTACTCCCTGTGGGCCATGAAGGAGTTCAGTGTGATGGCCGATGGCCTGATAGACGAACAGGCTGACCCTGCAGTGGTGAAGGCCTTGCATGAGTTTGTGCTCTTCATGTCGGACCGCGATTTCTGAGGCTCCGCGTGGTGGGGCAGGGTGGCATGAGACAGTCACCTTGCACGTTTTTCCTTAGTATTTATGTGGATAAGAAAGGCCTGTCTGAGTACAGGCCTTCGTTGTCTTGGGGCGTGAGGCCCAGTCATCTCGGATGTCCCGTATGCAGACATCTGCGGGGCAGAAAAAATGCTGCCCCATGCCTTGATTGGTGCAGGGGCAGCATTCAGGTGTGACCGTTTGTAAGTCCTATGTATCCTCTTGTCAAGTGACTGGCAGGCGGTCCTTTCTAAGGATATATGGTTGCCTGCCAGTGGGGCAGGGGAGTGTATCAGTTGGACTGCAGAAGCTGGAGCAGCTTGTCCAGTCGTGGTGCCATGATAATCTCCGTGCGGCGGTTGTGTGCGCGTCCCTCAGCGGTCTCGTTGGTATCAATGGGCTTAAACTCTCCCCGTCCGCAGGGCTGTATCTGCAGGGGATTTACAGAGTAGGTCTCCGTGAGGATACGCACCACGCTGGTGGCACGGATGACACTCAGGTCCCAGTTGTCCTGGAAGACTGCCGTGTGGATGGGTACCTTGTCGGTGTGACCCTCTATGTATACGTCTATCTCTGCCTGTTGGTTGAGCACCTGGGCCAGCTTTCCCAGAGCTTCCTTACCCTGCTGGTTTACAATGGCTTTTCCTGATTCGAAGAGCAGCTTGTCGCTTAGCGAAACATACACCTTGCCATCCTTCTCCGTTACGGTAAGGTCCTCGCTGCTGAAGCCCAGCAAGGCATCCTTCACGCTGGCCAGCAGGTCCTTGACCTTCTGCTGTTGTGCCTCTATCATGCTTTGCAACTGGGCGATGGTCTGTTCTCTCTCCTGCAGTTCCTGTATCTTCTGGGCGAGTGATGAGTTGAGTTTCTTGTTCTCGCTTTGGTTGTTGGCCAGCAGGGTCTGATAGTTGCGGATGCTTTTCTTGAGTAGGGCTGTGTCGTTAAGCAGCATGCCACACCTCTGGTCGAGTGCCGCATATTGTGCCCGACTGTCGTCAAGGAGGGCAGCGAGGCTGTCCCTTGAATAGTAGGCACGCCAACGTGCATTCTCTGACTGTTCAAACTTCTTCCTTCCCACCACACAGCTTGACAGGAGTACTGTCGTGAGGGCCATTGCCACTAATGTCAGTTTCTTCATAATCATCTCTTTATTAGTAACATATTATTAGTTGTTCTTCATTTTTGCTTTCTTCATCTTTGCCTGTTCGGCAGGCTTCCCTTTTGTCTGCAGGGAATCCACAAACACGCTCTTGACAGCCTCCAGGTAGCCGTAGCCGTTCACGTTGTCTGGCTGCAGATAGCTTGTCTCGGTCCACTCGTTCCAGCTGTTGATGGTGATGAGCGGTGCCTGTTGGGGATGCTGGTCGGCGTAGTCACGGGCATGCATGAGAGCCTTTCGGAAGTTCTCGGGCGTATTGTTGCGCGTGACGGCGCTCTTGTTGGTGCGTGGACTGTTGTCCCAGCCTATGCTCACGTGTGGGTAATAGGGAATGGTAAAGGCTGTATCCAGTCGTGCCCACTCCTGTACGGCCCGTTCGGTGATCTTCTCGTAGTCCTCGTCCATCCACAGATAGTGGGCAAACTGGTAATGAGTGCTGCTGTTGAATCCCAACTGTGTAACAAAATCATTGGCGGGAATCTCGGTCTTGTTACCATCCAATCCGCTGTAATTCAGGTTGGGAGCCCACATGGTAAGCATCAGTTCCAGGTCGGGGAATCCTGCTTTCTTTACTTGCTGCCGGAACCAGCGTAGTGCCTCTTTGGTCTTTTCTATACCGCCCAGACCCTCTATGAGGTTGTGTACATCATATATCATGTACACGGGTTTGCCGTCAATCTTGTAGTATTCGGGCAGGTGGAAGTACATGTCTATGTTGCGTTGGCATATTCGTTCGAACTCCTCCCGGTCCACCTTTCCTTGCCATATAACGTTGTTTTCCTGAAAGCGTGCCAGGCGTGTGTCCCAAAGGTTGAGCACATCGTGATTGGCCCACATGAGATAAAACTTCATGCGGTTGCGGTTCCGTGCCTGCAGGAATCCGTTGCGGAGCGTGGTCTCCATGAAAGGTCGTCCGTCGTACCAATACCAATCGAAGATGAATATGTTGATGCCATGGTCGGCCGCCTGGTCAATCTCCATCTCCATGACCGAAGGGTCAGCCTCGTTGATGTAACCCCACAAGGGAACTCTGTCCCATGGATGACCAGGATTGCGTTGTTGCATGGTCATAACCGTTTCCCACTCACCCATGCCCATTGGCCAGAATGGTCGGAGACGTGGATCGTCGGCACAATAGGCTGGATAGAGAAAAGCTGCCACATCATACCGTGCTGCTCTTGTCGTTTGTTTCCCTGCCAGAACCAGAAATGTAAGCAGAAATGCTTTGCAGAGTCCTTTTCCCATGTGATTATCTGTTTTTGACCTCTCAGGCGTATTCTTTTTTCTAGATTGCTTCAGATTCTGTACTTGATTTATATGGTCTATCTAACTGAACAACAGTTATTTGTGCTTATTCTAGACCCTCTCAGAATCGCGCGAATGAAAGTTTCTGGACAGATGGACGCTTTTCGCGCATTCTGAAGGCATCCAAATTTAGAAATATTTAACATCTTCTCCCGACACTTCACTTAGCAGCATGTTGGCCAGTCGGCTTGTGCCTAAACGGAACCATTGGTTGGTGAGCCATTTCTCTCCCAGCACCTCTTTCACAATTGTGTAATAGACGAGAGCATCATGAACCGTGTTGAGACCGCCAGCCGGTTTGAAACCAATCTGAATACCTGTCTTGTCGTAGTACTCTTTGATGGCTTGGCACATTACAAGGGCAGCTTCAGGGGTGGCGGCGGGCTTTTCTTTTCCGGTGCTTGTCTTGATATAATCGGCTCCTGCATACATGGCCAGCAGGCTTGCCCGTTTAATGGCTGAAGCAGAGGGAAGAAGTCCTGTCTCCAGGATGACCTTCAGTTTGCGCTCTCCGCATACAGCCTTCAGCTCGCTGATTTCGTCACATACGGTCTCGTAATCCTCGCTTAGGAATGCGCCCACGCTCATGACCATATCTATCTCGGTGGCTCCATCCTTAAGTGCAAGGGCTGTCTCGGCCACTTTGACTTCGATAAGGGCTTGAGAACTTGGAAATGAACCACTCACACAGGCAACCTCTACGCCTTCTACCTGCAGGTTTTCGCTTACAACGGAGGCGAAACGCGGGTATACACAGATGGTGGCTACGTGGGGTAGAGTGGGATAATCGTTGTCAAACTCGTTCACTTTTTCGGTGAATCGGAGTATGCTCTCGTTGCTATCTGTTGTTTTCAACGTGGTCAGTTCGATGCTTCCCATGAGGAATTTCTTTACTTCAGGGGTGTCGTTTTCTGTCACTTTCTCCTTGATGATACGAGCCACTTGGGCTGCCACCTTTGCATCGTCCAGCTGAGTGTTGTACAGGGAAAGTGCCTGTTCGTACTTGTTTGTCTCGCTCATATTTTCTCTCTTAGTTTAGTATTGTTCTTGTGTCTGTCTTTATCTCGTTTGGTTTTCTTCAGGAAACTTTCCTTCAGGGCTTTAGTCAGGTCTACGCCAGTCTGGTTGGCCAGGCAAATGAGTACCCACAGGATGTCGGCCATTTCCTCCGCGGGGTCTTGATTCTCACCCTCTTTGAAGGATTGCTCTCCGTATCTGCGTGCTATCACGCGCGCCAATTCACCCACTTCTTCGGTCAGAATGGCCATGTTGGTGAGTTCGTTGAAGTATCGTACGCCGAAGGTCTTGATCCACTCATCCACTTGTTTTTGTGCTTCTGCTATGGTCATGTGCGCTATCTCCTCCTTATTCCTTATTCTTTGTGTCCATGCAGATGGTTACGGGACCGTCATTGAGCAGACTTACCTTCATATCTGCACCAAATTCGCCTGTCTGCACCCGCCCTGGCAGGTCTTGAGCCATACGCTTGGTAAATGCCTCGTAGAGGGGAATGGCATGTTCGTGCCTGGCTGCTCGTATCCAACTGGGACGATTCCCTTTCCGATAACTGGCCATCAGCGTGAATTGGCTTACCACGAGTATCTCCCCGTCTACGTCCATTACGTTGCGGTTCATCACTCCTTGTTCGTCATCAAATACGCGCAGCGAGACGATCTTACGCGCCAACCATTCCTTGTCCTCTTCGGTATCGGCTTCCTCAATGCCCAGCAGCACCAGGAATCCTTTTCCGATATGGCTCTTCACGTCTCCGTCAATGGTTACGCTGGCATGTTGTACTCTTTGTATTACGGCTCTCATGCTTATCTGTTCTTTACCACAAAGTTACGTTTTTTATCCCTAATCCCACTCTATAAGGAAGTTCTTTTAATTCCTTTTCTCATTTGTTTTGAGTTGCAGCAGATATGCCTGTAAACAAACATATTTATTGATTTATATGGAGCCCGATGTTGCTCTGCCAGAATGAACCTATCCGGTATCTTGATTCTACGAAGTGTCCTTGTTTTTGCTGTTTTTTAGCGTCAGACAGCATGGTGAAGGCAACATAGATGTCTTGTGCCTGATGCAATCATGTTTATGTACGCTCCTTCCCAGTCACAAGTTACTCGTTGGTGAGGGTGGGGTGGAAGTGAGTATACAGGAGGATCGCTTTTTGCTTGCCAACAGCTGTTTCTAACTCCTCCAATGTGGCTTCCCGAATGCGTTTCACGCTATGGAATGTTCTGAGTAACAATTCCTTGCTCTTCGGCCCGATGCCTTTTATACTGTCTATTTCACTTGAGACTTGCCTTTTGCTTCGTTTGTCTCGATGGAACGAGACGGCAAACCGATGTACCTCGTCTTGTATTTGCGTGAGCATTCGGAATAATGGCGACTCGGGCTTGCATCCAATGGTTCTTGGTGGGAATCCAAATAGTAATTCATGTGTCCGATGCTTATCATCCTTGGCCAGTCCGCCAATGGCAATCTCTAATTTTAGTTCGTCCTCGATTACTTGTCTTACCACCTCCATTTGTCCCTTTCCACCATCGGTTATGATTAGGTCTGGCAGAGGTGTACCTTCTTCTGTCATCCTGCGATAGCGTCTGCGTACCACCTCTTGCATGCTTGCATAATCGTCGGGGCCTGATACCGTTTTGATGTTGTATTTCCTATATTCCTGCTTGCAGGGTCTGCCCA
Organism: Bacteroidaceae bacterium; assembly: GCA_051878615.1. Taxonomy (GTDB): domain Bacteria; phylum Bacteroidota; class Bacteroidia; order Bacteroidales; family Bacteroidaceae; genus Physcousia. Next base: position 43,982 of record JBJEKL010000064.1, read on the forward strand.
TTCGGAACACTACGCAGGCAGCTACAGCATCCTGTCCGCTTATATTTGAGATGTCAAAACATTCTATATGTAGGGGTGGCCTATCCATGCCCAGCATAGCCTGAAGTTCTTTCATCAGACGCATCTTCTTTTGTTCTGGATTCAGTTTTTCGCTTTGTTTTACCCGGTCGGCCTTATATTGCAACACGTTCAGTTTGCTCAGTTCGATAAGTTTCTTTTTATCCCCCTTCTGCGGAATGGTTAGGGTGATGTTTTCCCAAGGAAGTTCCACGGGGAACGGTAGTATAATTTCCTTGCTTTCACTACCATAGCGTTGTCTCATCTCTACAATTCCTGCGACCAACAGCTCTTCCTCCGTCTCATCCAGTTTCTTTCCGTATTCGAAGGTGAAGGCCTGGTTGATGCTACCATTCGTGACGTGCAGATAGTTGATATATGCCACTCGTTCGTGGTTTTCGATATTGAAGACGTCAACGTTATGAATAGTTCTGCTTACCACTTCGCTCTTGCTGCGGTAGTTCTCCAGAAGCATATATTTGCGTTTTATTGTTTCTGCTTCCTCGAATCTCATTTCGGTCGCCAGGTTTTGCATCTCGGACATAAGTTTACGCTCTATCTCGGCTGTATTTCCCTTCAGAATCTCTTTTGCCTCGGCGATATCCTTCATGTATTCTTCGTGCGTTTGCATGCCTATGCAGGGAGCTTTGCAATTCTTGATATGATATTCCAGACATGTCTTGTGTTTCTTCTTTTCTATGCTGTCTGTTGTGATGTGTTCGTGACAACGCCTGAGTGGGTACAGGTTACGTATCAACTCCAGTAAGGCATGCATGGTGGGGATGTGGCTGTATGGACCAAAATATGTACCTGCGTGGGGGATGATATTACGTGTCTGGAAGATTCTGGGGAAGTATTCGTTGGTGACTACGATGCTTGGGTAGGTTTTCCCATCCTTGAGCAGAACATTATATCGGGGATTCCATTGTTTTATGAGGTTGTTTTCCAGCAGTAAAGCATCCTCTTCTGTATTGACTACGATGTATTTGATGTCATGTATCTTGCTTACAAGGATTGCTGTCTTGCGATTCTGGTGTTCCTTTGAGAAGTAGGAATATACACGTCTTTTGAGGTTTTTGGCCTTACCTATATAGATAATTGTGCCTGTTTCGTCCAAATACTGGTAACAGCCAGGTCGCTCAGGCAGATTGAGCACGACACCTTTCAGGTAGCTTTGTAGTTCATTCTTATCCCTCATCTCGTGTAATTCTTCTATTTCTTTCTTTGTTTGATTCGCTTTCTTTTCTGGTTGTGTTAATCTCTGTATGAGTTAATGTATGGCAGTTTATTCAACTCTAATAAGGGAGTTCTTTATGCTTGTTTCCTGTCTGTTTTTGGAGAGTTGTTCCCCTTCGGAGGAAACACTCTCCTTGTCATTTGCCCTTAAATCTTCAGTAGGGTAGTCATCTCAACCGACTCATCAAATACAGCCCGTCCGTTGAGGCCTTCTCCGGTTAGTTCGATAATAAAGTTTATGTAAGTCTTCTTTGGCTTGAATTTTTGAACTAGGTTGTAGGCCGCTTTCATGCTTCCGCCTGTTGCCAACAAATCATCGTGTAGGAGTACTATATCTTTCTCGGTGATGCCATCCTGATGTATTTCGATGGTATCCTTGCCGTATTCTTTCATATAGGATTCCTTCAGCGTATCTGCGGGAAGTTTGCCTGGCTTGCGGCACATTACAAATCCTGCGTTTAATTTAACAGCCAGGGCTGCTCCAAGCACGAATCCACGGCTCTCTATTCCTACTACTTTGGTTATCCCCTTATCTTTGTAAAGTTTATAAAGTTCGTTGGCCATGATGCGCATACACTTGGCGCTTTTGAATAAGGTGCTAACGTCCTTGAATTGGATTCCTGGTATTGGAAAGTCTGGCACATTTCTTAGGTTTTTCAGTAGGATTTCGTTGTTCATAATGAGTGACTTATATTAAAGTATTATTGTTTTGTTTCACGTGGAACTTATCTGTTCATCAGGATCATCAGTACGCTGATGTCACTTGGACTCACGCCAGGGATTCGGCTTGCCTGAGCTAATGTTTCTGGATCAATTCGGATAAGCTTCTGTCTTGCCTCGGTGGACAGGGATTGTAATTCGGAATAGTTAAACTTCCCCTGAATACGGATATTCTCCAGACGATGGATTTTCTCTGCGTTCTGCCGTTCTCGCATGATGTATCCAGCATATTTGATTTTGATTTCTGTTGCTTCTGTAATTTCTTCTTTGCGCTCGGACATGCTTTCCAGTCTTTCTTTAAGTGCCGGAATCAGCGGGGACAGGTTCTCAAATGAGAGCGTTGGACGAGAAAGCAAATCCAATAGTTTGCATCCTCGTTGCATCGGTTTGCATCCCAGTGCTTCCAATCCTTTATTTATATATGCAGCTTTTACCGAATAATCCTTGCAAAATTGTATGAGTCCCTCTGTCTGCTCCTTCTTTCTGATCCAATGGTTAAAACGATTGGTGGATGCTAATCCTGCTTGATGACTCCGTTCTGTCAGTCTTGCATCGGCATCGTCCTGTCTGAGGAGGATACGGAATTCGGCTCTACTGGTAAACATTCGGTATGGTTCGTCTACACCCTTGGTTACCAGGTCGTCTATAAGTACTCCTATATATGATTCGTCACGTTTCATGACAAACGGCTTGTTTCCTCCGCATTTCAGGGCTGCATTCATGCCTGCCACCAGTCCTTGCCCTGCAGCCTCTTCGTATCCGGTGGTCCCGTTTACTTGACCAGCCATAAATAGTCCCTCTACCACTTTCGATTCCAGTGTGTGACGTAGTTGTGTAGGGTCGAAGTAATCATATTCGATGGCATATCCTGGCCGATAAATTTCCAAGTCTCTGAAGGCGGGAATCATGCGTAGGGCTTCTATCTGGGCATCGATTGGCAGGCTGCTACTGAAGCCATTCAGATAATATTCGTTTGTATTGGTGCCCTCGGGTTCTAGGAACAGCATATGCTCCGTTTTGTCGGCAAAGGTTACCAGTTTGGTTTCTATGCTGGGACAGTATCGTGGGCCAATGCTTTGTATTTGCCCGTTGAAGAGCGGTGAGTCGGGTAGGGCAGATCTTAGTCGCTCGTGTAACTGTTCGTTTGTGTATGTGATCCAGCAAGGTTGCTGACTCATTGGACGTTTTTCACCCATGAAAGAAAACTTGTGGAAGTCGTTCTCTCCGTCTTGCCGCTGCATTTCATCGAAATGAACACTTCTTCCGTCTATCCTTACAGGTGTGCCTGTCTTCATCCTGCCTGCACGGATTCCGTGCCGTGTGATGCTTTCTGTAAGATAGAGGCTGGCAGGTTCAGCACATCGTCCA
>JBJEKL010000065.1:0-39558 GCA_051878615.1 Bacteroidaceae bacterium
GGCTTCGGACAGATTTTCTATGCTCATTTGAGTTTTACCGGACAGCAATAATTTCGAAAGAATAATAGTCTTTTTCCTGTCATATTGGGTTTCAACGCTTTTGTCACTCTTACTAGGAAGTCCAGCTCTTTCTGTGTGTGGACGTAATGTACATACCCAGAAATAGAAAAAATCCACTTATCATGAAGGTGGTCTGTTCGCATGCCCCCACTGAGCTTGTTCCCTGATTTTCTTTTGGCTCTATAGTGGAACCATCCACTATCAGCTTGCTCCTGTCCACAATAAACATGCAATCCAGATGAGCATTGCTCACCTGGATTGCTCTATATGATGGAGGATTATTTCCTGGCTGCTAAGTTATGGAAAACTTTATTCTGGCAGAGTCTTATACCTTTTCAAGGAGTATGACGCAACTGTCATATTCTCCTTTGAGATTGATTTCCACACCCTGCTTCATGAGGAAACTGCCAGAGAAAGTCGAACCTTCCCAGTGATCCTTACGACCATCGGCATTCACCTGATGCAGGCGGTAACGTGCATCGGGGTTAAGTCCGGCAAACATGAATCTGGGACGGGGGAAAAAGAGATCTGTATCAAATTTGTAAGCGAAGAATACGGCCTTGGTCTTCTCTTCGTTGATGAAGAGCTGGCTGGCGTATCCATTCCCTTCATAGGGTGATATGATGCGATACTGGTCGCCCAACTGTACGATGGGTCTGATGGTCTCCTTGTAGAGTGTGAATGCCCCCTGAGCAAATTTCATCTCCTCTGGGGTGAGGTCAGATGGTTTCATCTCCATGCCCAAACGTCCTGTCATGGCAACGTCAAAACGGAACTTCAGGGGAATGCGTCTTCCTGTCTGATGGTTGGGACTGGCACTTACGTGCTGGGCCATGCTGTTGACAGGGAAGAACATACTTGTACCCCATTGTATGTAAAGTCGCTGGCGTGCGTCGGTATTGTCGCTCACCCAGAACTCGTCGAAGTATGGCATGAGGCCATAGTTGACACGTCCGCCACCACTTGCACAGCATTGGATGACAAGGTCGGGATACTTCTCACGGATGCGCTTGAGTGTCTTGATGAGGCCCAACTGATAGTCCACATACAGATGGCTTTGCTTGTCAGCAGAAAGGTAGTGGGATCCGAAATTGGCGAGGTGGTAATTGCAGTCCCATTTGATGTAATAGGTGTTAGGGGTCTCCTTCATGATGTCATCCACCACCTTGAATACGAAATCCTGCACTTCAGGATTGCACATATCCAGGGTAAGCTGTGTGCCTCCACGTCCTGTTTTGGGCTGGCGTGTAGGATGACATACCACCCAGTCGGGATGCTTCTCGTACAGTTCGCTTTTCGTATTGGTCATCTCAGGCTCAATCCATATGCCCCACTTCAGTCCACGCTTGGCACACTCCTGTTCCAGGTTGGCTACGCCATGAGGCAGTTTCTCGGTATCGGTAACCCAGTCTCCCAATGCGCAGTTGTCTACGCTACGCTTATATTTGTTGCCAAACCATCCGTCATCCATGACGAAGAGTTCTGCACCGACTTCTTTCACGCCATCCATCATCTTGAGCATGCCCTCCTCTGTGATGTTCAGGTATACACCTTCCCATGAGTTGAGGAGCGTCTTACGCACGGCATTGCCATTGTGAATCTTGTTGTTGAGGCGAGCCCATCTGTGGTAGTTGCGGCTTACTCCTCCCTTCCCCTCCTCGCTGTAGGCAAGAGCCAGGACTGGTGTGGTAAAAGTTTCTCCCTTGCCAATGGTATATTGGGAGTTGGCATCATTGATGCCGGCCACCAGATGATGTTCCTTCTTGTTGTTGGTGTCGATGGTGAAACGGAAGTTCCCGCTCCAGCAAAGTATTGCACCGATAGTACGACCGCAGTTTTCCTGAGGTTTCCCATCCAGTGAGATCATGATGTTCGGGCGGTTCTTGTATGCATTCTTGTTGCCTGTCACATCGTGTGACTCAAAAATGCCGGCCCTGATGGGCTCTTCGGTAATCTGTGCCTCTGCACCCCATTCGCCATGCTCGTGGATTACCCAGGCGTCACTCTGGCGGAAGGGCAGGTAGGCACTGGCATATTTGAGCAGGGTGATAGGCTTCTTCTCCTCGTTGTGTATCACGCTCCATGCCTCTATCACGTCACAGTTGTTGTAGGCTCTATAGCAGATGTCAACCAGGAAATTGTACACCTTGTCCTTCATGGTGATGGTGTATACGGTAGCATTGGCTTCCTTGGTCTCTGTGTCTGACAGATAGACCAGTTCGGTACTCATGTTGCCATCGGAATGCTTGACGCTGAGTGCAGGTACGAAGGTGTTGTCCAGGCCAAAGGCAGGATATGCATCTTGCCAAATGCTGTAAGCACGATAAACCTCGTTCGCATCTGTGACCTTGCCACCATAATAACTGATATGCACAGGTTTGTCCTCTTCTGCACTTAACAACAGGGTAGTCTGAGGAGTGTTGACAAAGATGTCCTTGGCAGGCAACGTTGCTGCAGCAAGTAATGCAATAACGGTCAGTTCTTTTCTCATTGTAATATTATTTAGAATAGATAAAATGTTCATTTATATGTTCCTGTCCTTGCAATGTCCAGGTTTTGTCGTGCTTGTCGTTTGGCTTGACGAGAATGTATATCGCATCAGAGTATCTTTATACGTTTTACTTGGACCTCATGGCTGTTGGCTCCTATCATGATGTCAAACTCGCCTGGTTCGAAGAAACGATTCCCTTCCATATCATAGTAGCTTAGGCTCTCTTCATCTAAGGTGATTGTCACGGTTTTGCTTTCTCCCTTCTTTAGGAATATCCTTTGGAATCCCTTGAGTTCTTTTACAGGTCGGGCGTAGCGACAGGCTATGTCATGAATGTAGCATTGTACCACCTCATATGCATCGTAGTTACCAGAGTTGGTGACCTTGACGGTAGCCTCAACGTTTCGTCCGTTTACCTTGATCCCCATCATTCCGTATTCAAATTTAGTATATGACAATCCATAGCCGAAGGGGTAGGCAGGTCCGTTACTCACCTCAAAATAATTGCTTTGATATTGACGGAACTTTGTGTCATTGTAGCCTACAGGTCGTCCTGTATTGAGATGGTTGTAATAAAGCGGTTCTTGGCCTGTTGCCTGTGGAATGCTTGTTGTGAGGCGTCCGCATGGGGATTTGTCTCCAAATAGCACGTCACAGATGGCATCTCCCATCTCTGTGCCTCCGAACCATACGTTCATGATGACAGGCAGTTTTTCTTTTTCCCACTTCATTGTGGTAGGCCGTCCTGAGAAGTTCAGGAAGACTACAGGTTTACCTGTAGCAACAAGTGCCTTAAGCAGATTGTGTTGGCATTGTGGCAGGTCAATGTTCGCACGGCTATGGCTCTCTCCAGTCCATTCTGCACCCTCTCCTCCTGCAAAGACAATTACATCAGCTTTTGATGCTGTAACGATTGCTTCGGCCATCGCTTCTCCAGGATCCACTGTGGGAATAGTCCGGTAGGGCGAGTTAGCCATACCGGCTTCTTCCTGTCTGATGTCATCGCTCAGATTGCACCCTTGTGCGTAAAGCACTTCTGCTTTCCCTTTCAGGTAGCCGCACATAGCTTGAAGCAGGGTGGGGTAGGCATCCCTTTCAGGGCGTGTCACGCACCAGGTGCCTAAAAGACCATCGGTGGTGTTCGCATTGGGACCTATAAGGGCAATCTTGCCTTGCTTCTTTAGGGGCAGGATGTTACCTTCATTGCGTAACAGCACGAAGGTCTCGGCAGTGAAGTCGCGAGCCGCCTGACGGTGTTCTGGCGTGAAGATATGCTGTGCCTGATCTGTATCTGCCATGCTGCAATGCTTGTAAGGGTCGGTAAAAAGTCCCAGTTTGTACTTTGCCTCAAGTATGCGTCGGCAGGCCTGATCAATATCTTTCATTGAGATGAGCCCTTCACGTAGTGCTTCTTCGCAATGGGTGATGAATGCTTTGCTGCACATGTCCATGTCGGTTCCTGCCTTGAGTGCACGTACGCCATTGGTTTTCAGGTCTCCGAAGCCATGGGCGGTCATCTCATTTATGCTTGCATAATCGGTAACAACAAAGCCTTTGAAGTTCCATGTCTTCCTTAGCACCTCATTCACAAGCCATGGGTTCGCAGTTGCGTGCTGCCCATCTACCAGGTTGAAACTCGTCATCACACTTTCCACACCAGCCTCCACGGCTGCTTTGTAGGGAGGAAAATACTGGTTGAACATGCGCAGGTGGCTCATGTCCACCGTATTGTAGTCACGCCCGGCTTCGGAGGCTCCGTAAAGAGCATAATGTTTGAGACAAGCCAGGATGTCATGTTTTCCCGTGAGGTCGCCTTGATACCCGCGAACCAATGCGGCGGCGATGAGTGAACCCAGATAGGGATCTTCACCATTACCTTCTGCTATTCTTCCCCATCGGGCATCAAGTGCAATGTCCACCATGGGGCTGTATGTCCATGAGATGCCATCGCTTGAGCATTCTTCGGCTGCAATACGTGCACCCCGTTCGATGCCTTCAATGTCCCACGAACAACTCTGTGCCAAGGGAATGGGGAAGATGGTCTTGTAACCATGTATTACATCAAGTCCTACCAGTAGAGGGATGCCCAGACGGCTTTCCTTCACGGCCGCTTGCTGTATGGCGCGAATCTTGTCTCTGCCGGTAAGATTCAGAATGGCACCCAATTCTCCGTTTCTGAGCAGACTTCCCAGTTCGGTATTCATGGCTTCGCCTGTGGTGACGTCGCCTCCGGGGAGCAGATTGAGTTGCCCGAGTTTCTCTCTCAAGGTCATCTTCTTCATGAGTGTGGAGATGTACTTGTTCATTTCCTGCTGTGAAGAGGCAGAAGCAGGGCAGATTAAAAATATTAGTGAGAGAATGAAAAGTGTCTTTTTCATAATGTGATATATATATGTATTTGAGGAATGATTGTTCTTTGTGAGCGGAGTGATCTCTTTTATGTTGTGATTATCTTAGTCAGTTCGCATTGTGTTTGGTTTTTGGATTTGCAGGATAAATATTCCTATGTTATGTCACATGTTCTTATTCCTTTCTTGGCAAGTAGAAGTCTCACCCCCTTACTGATGGAGTCCAGTCCGAACTCCTCTGGTATCAATTTCTTCCAACTTATCCATTCCAGTTCGGCAGCGTCATCCATGGCCTTTGGAGTACCTTGTTCCACGCGGCATAGGAAGAAGAGGTCTGTGGTGAATATGTTTATGTCACTATAGGGATAGGCGTTGGGCAAAGAAAAGAGGTATTTGACCTCTGTTACCTTTAGTCCTGTTTCCTCCATTACTTCACGTGCTACACCTCTTTCTGCCGATTCCATACAGTCGCAGAATCCGCCAGGAAGATCCAGTGTTCCCTTTGCCGGTTCTTTGGCTCTTCTGCTTACCAGCACGTTGCCAGATCCGTCCTCAATGACGGCTACAGTGGATGTGGCTGAGTTCATGAAATATTCAAATCCACAGTCTTTGCATTTCCTGCTTTTGTCGCTGTTGATTTCAAAATGAACAGAACCACATACGGGACAGAATCGGAAACGTTCCAGAGGGTGCATGCTCTGTTTCTCTTTGTTCATGTCTTTTCTCTTGAAACATATTACCTTTTTGGCTTATGCAAATTTAGACTTTTTTTTAATACTAACGAAATTGTGTCAGTATATATATTCCAGAAGTCGATAAATAGTTGCATTTGATTATTCGCGCTATACAGGTATGACGCCACGGAAATATTGATCCAAATCGTTCATTAGACCGATTGGCGTTTAACGCTATTGTTCGCACTTGACGACGCAAACGTTTGCATGGAAAAGCGTGTTCTGTTCGGGGTTTAGAAGGTCTGGTGGACTCGCTGGTCGTCTTCTCTGTGAAGTGGAGGTCACTTGACGTTACACATCAGTCAATAGCGCGTCTTCATTGGCGTTCCTCAGGCGTCTTAGTTCTTCCCATTCTTCTGGCTTGTTGTGCCATGTGTGCTGTGGGTTTTCCACTCCATAGCAGTCTATGCGGCGTATGACCATCTTGACCGTCAGATGACTTAGGTCAATGGCAGGCAGATAGTGGGATTGTTGGTTATCCTCATCGTGTATTTCTGCCACGAGTTGCATCTTGACCATTTCCTGTAGTAGGTTGAAGACCACAGTCTGTGGCAGTCTGGTATCTTCTGCTAAAGTACGTTCGCTGTATGGCATCCCGCCTGAGGCAAAGCGCTTTGCAATACGTGACAGAAGCAGGAGATAAATGGTGTCACGGTATCGTCTGCTCAAATCGTCGCTATAACGTTGGAAGGCGTAATGATCCAGGCATTGGTTGGCATAACAAAGTTGACCGCCAATGAGACAGATGTGCCATGATATGTTTATCCACAGCATGAATAGGGGCAGTGCAGCAAACGATCCGTAAATGGCGTTGTAGCTGCTCAACATTATTTGGTAGTGGAAATAGAAGTATTGTACTGCCATGAAACATAGTCCTGCTGTGATGCCTGGCCATAATGTGTGACGTAGTTTGACATGAGTGTTGGGCATCAGTTTGTAAAGCAGGATAAAGGCAATGCAGGTCAGAATGAATGGGGATACCTTGACGATGTGCTCGGCAGTATCGCTCAGAAGGGCAAACTCAGGAAATAGTTCGCGGATGGTCAATAGGTAAATGTTCAAACCGCTGATTACCACCACAGCAAAGGGTAAGAGCAGGAAAACGCTGATGTAGTCTGTGATACGGCGGTAGATGCTGCGAGGCTTGTTGACAAACCAAATGGTGTTGAAGGCGGTTTCTACATTGCTAGTTAGGGAGAGTAGGGTGTAGAGAAGGAATATGATGCCCACACCAATGAATACTCCACTGTGCGTGTGAGAAAGGTATGAATCAACAAATTGAAGTACTGTGTCTGTCGTGTGTGCACCCACTTGCAAGGTTTCCCTTAACTTTTCTTCTACCAGAGAACCGAATCCGAACCCTCTGGCTACGGCGAACACAATCGACAGCACGGGAATACCTGCCAGAATGCTGCTATAGGTAAGAGCTGAAGCATAGCTTGTGAGGTTGTTCTTCATGATACTGTCTTCCACGATGACTAACCTTTTGACCACTCTCAGCATCCAGCATCGTAGTGGTGTCAGCTTCTGTTCGTTTATACTCCAAATATGGTCCAGATTAGGCATGCTTCTTAGGTAGACGGTGTCTTGTGGTTTCGTGTATATTATATAATAATGTGTGTAGGCGCTCCTGACACATGTGTTGTTTTCAAAGTAAAAAACAGTAGGCCTGTAAGCCGGGTTCTGTATGCCTCGTCGTGCGAGGGCGTCTGCCATTTATCCAGTGTCAGTGTCACCACAGACATCAATCGTTCTACCCTCCGGCTTGGGCGGGTCACCCTCATGTCGTTTCGCCGGTTTACATGAACTTTCAGCCCCCGGGATGTACAGCACCAATGTCACCATTGGCCTGGTGGGCTCTTACTCCACCTTCTCACCCTTACTCTGATGTTCAGAGCGGTTCTTTTCTTCTACATCGACAGACCCTTGCGGACCTCTTTCTGTTAGGAAGCGGGGTACCCTATGCTGCCCGGACTTTCCTCTCGCTCTATTATGTCTGAACATATGAGCCAGCGGCAGACCGGCCTGCTGTCTTGTTTTCTGCGGCAAAGGTACAAAGAAAAATCTCATTCTTCTGGTTGCCAGCGAAAAATCTTTTCTTGACAGATTTCTGGAATATATTTCTTCCGTTGGTGGGCATATGATATCTGCAAGGTGTAAAGTAATGTGAAAGATATATGGCTCAGTCTTTAACAATAGTTAATGTGTGATTGTTCTCTGTTAAATAATTTCAAAAATGAAATACAAGTGTATTGCCGTCAATATAAAACGACCTATATTTGCATTGTTTTTCAGTTTGAAATAGTTTTTGAATTTAACATAAAAAGAGAATAGAGTTATGAAACAGACAACTAAAAATTGGCTGGGAGTGACAGCACTCATACTGGGAAGTAGTGTTGTGACTAGTGCCGTCATCAAGCGTACAGAACCTGCGCCTCAGCCCGAACAGGCTCCTCTGACTGCTCCTGTAGCATCTGCAGTTCCTGGGGGACTGGTGGATTTGACAACAGCAGCAGAGTCGGCTGTCAATTCTGTGGTTTATATCAAGGTTACTCAGGCAGGTAAGACTCAGCGTGTACAGGTGCAGGATCCGTTTAGTGATTTCTTCGGTGATTTCTTTGGCTTCGGAGGACGTCAGCCACAGCAGCGTGAATATAAGGCTCCCGATCGTCATGCGGCGGGTAGCGGAGTCATCATCAGTACGGATGGATACATCGTGACAAACAACCATGTTGTAGGTGATGCTGATGAGATAGAGGTAAAACTCAACGATAATCGTGAGTTCAAGGGACGTATCATTGGTTGTGATGCCACCACCGACCTTGCCCTTATCAAGATAGAGGCAAAGAACCTGCCTGCCATTCCAATAGGGAGGAGCGATGATCTGAAGTTGGGTCAGTGGGTTCTGGCAGTTGGTAATCCTTTCAATCTTACAAGTACCGTCACAGCAGGTATCGTGAGTGCCAAGGCCCGCACATTGGGTGCCAACGGAATAGAAAGTTTTATTCAGACGGATGCTGCCATCAATAGTGGTAATAGTGGTGGTGCCTTGGTCAACGAACGTGGGGAGCTGGTGGGTATCAATGCCATGCTTTATAGCCAGACCGGTAGTTATAGCGGATACGGCTTTGCCATTCCTACCACCATCATGAACAAGGTGGTATCTGACCTGAAGGTGTATGGTACCGTACAGCGTGCTGTTCTGGGAGTCATGGGAACGGATGTGACCAACTATATCGATGCCGAGAAGGCCAAAGGAAATGATGTGGACCTGGGCGAAGTGGAAGGTGTCTATATAACGGAAGTGAGTGATGCCAGCGCAGCTCAGGAAGCAGGACTGAAGAAGGGTGATGTTGTAACCAAGTTCGATGGGAAGAAGGTCACAAAGATGAGTGAGTTGCAAGAGGCCATCTCACAACATAGTCCAGGCGATAAGGTCTCCTTGACCTATAGTCGTGAAAAGAAGAGTTATACAGTAAACGTTACCATGCGCAATAGTCAGGGAACCACCAAGGTGATGGAGGAAGTAGATATGGATCAGCTGGGAGTATCTCTGAAACCTGCGGGCGATGACGTGAAGAAGGTTATTGGTGTGGATTATGGTCTGGAGGTGAGTGCCGTGCGTCAGGGCGGTAAGATGAAGGCCGCAGGTGCCAGCAAGGGAACAATAATCCTGCAAGTCAATGACAAAAAAGTGTCCACCGTTGACGACTGGGAGGCTGCTGTCGAGGAGGCCAGTCGAAGCACCGACCGTACTCTTTGGATCAAGGCTATGACTCCCAGTGGACGTAAGGTGAGCCTGGTGGTTGACCTTAATGACTGACGTGCCTGAGACCTTGTGTCTTGCTGTCGAAGATCAGGAGGGTGATGGAGTGAGTGATACTTCATCATCCTCTTTTTTTTTCTTCTCTTCCAAATGTTTGGGATAACATTACTTCACATGGGCAACTGGGTGCCCTTATGTTTGCGGGTTTCGTGGAAAGGTTGTAAATTTGCTCGTTGTAATAAACAAGTACCCGGTGCGTAAATAAGAAAACAATACTAAAGAAATGACGAACAGATTCTGGGCGATAGTCCTTTTATCAATGATGCTGATATTGGTGCCATCGGTCTCTATGCTTCATGCCAAGGTAGAGCAAAGGCCAATATACATATGCGGATATGCTGTCAATTTTGCGGATTCAACGGTCTGTCTTACTGAGATACAGTGTATTGATACCGCTTATGTAGAGAGTAAAAATGGTTTTCTGATGGACCGTAACCAGTATTCTTCCCAATTGCAGTTTTATATGAGTAAGCGCTCGGGAGGAAAGAATTATACCTGTATGGTATTATTTGACAAAAAGCAGACACGTCTGCAGAAGCGCATGGCCAAGGTACGTAGTCATAATGAAAAAGATCCTGCTGTACATCTGGTGACGATTGCTGGCAGTGAGTTTCAGTTTGTCGGGGAGCAATATGTGGATACCACTCCTGTTATCCTGGATGAGGAATCTGCTGAGGTGGAAGGTGCCTTCTCTGCTCCTACAGACTCAAGCACACCCAAGGTGAAAGAGAACCGGAAATCAAGGAAAGCAGGAAAGAACAGGAAAGGAGACTCACGCTGATGGCTTATGCCTGTGAGATGCAATATCGTATAGGTGGACATCTGCTGTCTATTCAGGCAGCAGATAATATCGATGTGGAATTTCTGCTTCCTTCTTTCGCCCCATTTAGAGTGAAGGACGAGAAGGAGCAACCGATGGTGCGTGTCGGTGTGGATATCTCTTATGAGATGGGGACTCCTCAGTGTGAGGTCGGTCAGTTCGATTGTGGAGGATGTGTACATGGCGTGTTCCTGATGCCAGACGGTGGCTATCAGTTCCATCTTCGTGATCTTGAGGGTAATGTGTGCTGTATCATGCAGTCATCGCCCACTTTTGATGTGTGCCACATTCGGTTGTGTGCAGTACCCCTCAGTCTGCAGGCCTATGGTCTCAATGGTGCCGTAATGATGGCGTATGCTTTCTCTACAGCAGAGCATCAGACATTGTTGGTGCATGCGTCTGTCATTCGATGTGAGGGGCGTGGCTATATGATGACAGCTCCCAGTGGTACAGGTAAGAGTACCCACACCCGTCTGTGGTATGACAATATTCCAGGCTGTGACTTGATGAATGACGATAATCCAGTACTACGTATAGTGGATGGCTCTCCCATTGTGTATGGTTCGCCATGGAGTGGAAAGACTCCATGTTACCGGAATGTGTCTGCTCCTGTAGGCGCGTTGGTTCGTATCCGGCAACGTCCATCCAACAGCATTCGTCTCATGAAGCCAGTGGAGGCTTTGGCGGAGTTGCTTCCCGCTATGAGCAATATGAAATGGGACAAGCGGGTATATAGTGGAGTGTATGATACGCTGATACGTCTTATCTCTCTATGCAACATATATGAGTTGGGATGCCTGCCGAATGCTGAGGCAGCATTGCTTTGTCACGATACAGTTTCAAGATGATTGTGTGCAAGAAAATGTTTATGGGTGCGTTGCGTTGGATGCTGTTTCCCGTTAGGCGAATGCGGATCAGACGTGAAGGTGTGCACAGTCCTGCTGGACGTCAGATGATACCCAATGAGCAGTTGTTCGCAATGGTGTCAGAGGTTCTTAGTCAAGGACATACGGCAGTCATATGGGTCAAGGGTTATAGCATGCGCCCTTTCCTTGAACATGAACGAGACCGTGTGAAATTGGCTGCACCAAAGCAAGTGAAGGTGGGAGATGCTGTTATGGCACAGATTGCTCCGGGACATTATGTTCTGCATCGTATCATAAATAGGGATGGTATTCACGTTACCTTGCAGGGTGACGGAAATCTGGTGAGTGTAGAACATTGCTTACTGGCTGATATATGTGGGGTGGTCATAGAGTATATACGTCCCAAACGGGTTATCCTTGCTTCTGATCCCACTTTACGCAGGCGTATACGGATATGGCGTAGACTTCGACCGATGCGTCGCCTGTTGTTGTTCTTGTATCGTGCCACATTACCGTGAGAGAGTATAAACATAAAAACAGAACCAAAGATATACAAATGAGAAAGAAAGCAGGATTTGAACTCCGGGATGTTTGTGGCGAACAGGTCGTCATGGCATACGGAATGGAGAATATTGATTTCAGCAAGATTGTTTGTCTGAACGAAACGGCAGCCTTCTTGTGGAAGGCCATAGGTGATGCTGAGTTCACGGCTGAGACTATGGCTCATTTGCTATGTGCAGAGTACGATGTTGATTACGAACGGGCATTGGCGGATTCTGAATCCATCATAGCAAGATGGTTGCAGGAGGGGCTCGTGTGTTGATTCTCTGAGTACAAGGATAATAATAAATGCAGACACATATGGATTGGTTAATCGGTATTCTGCAGGAGATGGGAGTTGCTTTGAGGCTTCCTGTATCTTTCGTGGTCATAGAGTTCATAGGAACGTTCGCTTTTGCCTTGTCGGGTGTTCGGTTGGCCTCAGCCAAGCAGTTTGATATATTTGGCGCTTGGATTGTGGGCATGGCTACTGCTATTGGCGGTGGAACCATTCGTGATATTATGTTGGGGGTGAATCCGTTCTGGATGACCAACGGCAGTTATTTCATCTGTTGTGCATTTGCCGTACTCGGTGTTATGTTTTTCGGGAAATATCTTATTCGCGTAAATAACACATGGTTTATTTTTGACACCATTGGGCTTGCACTTTTCAACGTGATAGGTATTGAGAAGACATTGAACATGGGTTTCCCTTATTGGACAGCCATTACCATGGGTTCCATTACCGGTGCTGCGGGTGGTGTGATTCGTGATGTATTTATCAACGAGGTTCCTCTTATTTTCCGTAAGGAGATATATGCACTGGCATGTGTGGCTGGTGGTATTGTCTATGCTACTTGCCATTACATGGGACTTACGCTTGAGATTAATGCCATGCTGAGTATTGTCACTGTGGTTGCCATCCGTCTGCTGGCTGTGAAATATCAGTGGCGACTGCCTATCTTGAGGGGTGAGGAACAGCGCCGGTAATTCCTATATGAAATGTGACGTATGAAAAGATATTCTTCAATACTGATGTTTTTCATCCTTGTCGTATTCCCGAGTAAGGTCGTGGCTCAGGAACAACGCGTCTTTGATGAAACAGTGCGTACGTTACAGGTATGTGCTGATGGCAATCCCACCTTACCGCCCTGGTTGGACAGGAATAAGCGGCAGCATGTGGAGGTGTCATGGGATCAGATGAGCCACGAATATCAGCGATATGTCTATTATGTGTATCATTGTGATGCCGATTGGCAGGTAAGTGATGGCATTTTTGAGAGTGACTGGCTGGCAGGTTCTAATGGTCAGCCTGTGGAGGATTATGAGAAGAGTTTCAATACCACTCAGATATATACTCACTACAGTTTGACCATTCCCAACAAGGATGTTGGGGTACTTCTGAGCGGTAATTATATGGTGCGTGTATATCGAGATGATGATACGCCGGAGGAGGACGAGCCGGTACTCGAGGCACGTTTCTGTGTGTATGAGAATAGCGTCAGCATCAGTCAGCAGGTGAGTTCCAATACGGATATTGACTTCAATGACAGGCATCAGCAACTCACTTTGCATGTGGGATATGGTTCGCTTCGTGTGATTGATCCTTTGAGCGAGTTCCGTGTGATGGTGCTCCAGAACCGTCGTTGGGACTCTATAGTGACGGGACTCAAACCAAATGAGCGCAATGCTGCTGGTATGGATTTTACCCATAATAAACAGCTGATTTTTCCTGCGGGGAATGAGTTCCATCGTTTTGAGATATTGGATGTACAGCGTGCTGCTGCGGGTGTTGACCGTATGGAGTGGTACGATCCGTTCTATCATGCTACACTCTTTTCTGACAGGCCTGCTCGTAATTATTCCTTTGTAGAGGACCAGAATGGAGTGCGTGTGGTGCGTAGTCCCGAGGATGGAAATGAGAGCACTACGGCAGAGTATGTGGTGGTACATTTCTTGCTCGGCACTCCACGATTGTCAGGTGGAGACATTTATGTCTGTGGCCTGTGGACGGGGCAGTCCTATAATCCGGAATGTCGTATGGAATATGATGAACAGTCGGGACAATATCATGCGGCAGTAATGCTAAAACAAGGTTACTATAGTTATCAGTACAGACAGGAAGATGGTAGTACACGTCTCACCGAGGGGGATTTCTTTGAGACGGAGAACGAATATACCACTATGGTGTATTATCGTGCACAGGGTGCCCGGTACGACCGATTGGTGGGTGTCTCATCGGTAAAAACAGGGAGAAGGTAGGGTTTGTGCTACATGTGGGAATAAAAGTGGATAATGGAGTACTAATTGTAATACACGGATAAGTGATGAAGACAAACAAACCCTATTTTTGGGTGCCCAGTCTGTATTTGGGAGAATCGTTGCCTTATGCAGCAGTCATGCTGATGTCTTTGGTATTTTATCAGGAGATGGGGCTTACTGATACACAGATAGCCCTCTATACCAGTTGGCTTGGTTTGCCTTGGGTCATCAAGCCATTGTGGAGTCCCTTTGTTGATACGTTCCGTACCAAACGCTGGTGGATTCTCTCCATGCAGTTGCTTGTAGGTGCTGCACTTGCTTCTGTAGCATTGAGTCTGCCCACTCCCATGTGGCTTCAGGCTACTTTGGCCTTGTTCATGCTTGTGGCTTTTGGCAGTGCTACACACGATATATCTGCAGATGGGTTCTATATCCTTGGACTTACTCATGTGGAACAGGAATTCTATGTAGGAATCCGCAATACCTTTTATCGTATTGGTATGGTGCTGGGCCAGGGAGGCCTTGTGGCCTTGGCAGGATTTCTTCAGCATAGCGGCATGCATGTGAGTGTGGCGTGGTCAATCACTTTTCTTACCATATCTGCATTGATGCTTCTCCTATGGTTATGGCATTCGCATGTGTTGCCTGTAGCGGAGCAGCCTATGGGCGATACTTCACGCAGGCGCCTGTTTTCTGATTTCTTCCAGACCTTTGTCGTTTTTATCCGTAAACCACATATTGCTACGGCACTTGCCTTTATTCTTCTTTTCCGTCTTCCAGAAGGTCTTCTCACCAAAATTGTGCCACTTTTCCTGAAGCGTTCTATTGCAGAGGGTGGTTTGGCCATGGATGATATGACGTATGGCATGGTGTATGGGACGATAGGTGTCATTGGCCTTCTGCTGGGAGGTCTTGTAGGAGGATGGCTCGTGTCAAAGTATAGTTTGAAGCGTTGCATCTGGCCTCTCGTGCTATGCATCACTCTTCCCGATTTGGTATACGTCTATCTTAGTTACACCCAATGCACGATCACATGGGTAGTGGCTTCTTGTGTGTTCTTTGAACAGGTCGGTTATGGATTGGGCTTTACTGCCTATACCTTGTATCTTGTATCCTTTGCTCATGGCGATCGCAGTACCAGTGTCTTCTCGCTTTGTACCGCTTTCCAATATCTGGGTGGCGTGATGCTTCCGGGAATGGTGAGCGGTTGGATTTCCGATAGTGTAGGTTACGTGCAGTTCTTCTGGATAGTGATGGTGTTCTGTATGGTTACTTTTTTCGTGACAGCATTGGTGCATCTTCCTGAGGAAAAACGTTGATGCGGCATTATTTGTTCTTGTTGTTGCTCTTGCCCACACTATGTTGTTTTGCAAGGCGTACAGAGAGCGATAGTATGCGTGTGGAGGCGATGCTTCGAAAGGGCATGTGCCTACCTGAGGATTCATCGCTTATGTTGCATTATGCACGCCAATTTATTGGGGTCCCATATGTTGCGCATACTTTGGAGAACAAGGATGGCCGTGAACGATTGGTGATAAATCTGCAACAGATGGATTGTACGACATTGGTGGAGACGGTGGTCGCTCTTACACTTGCTACTCAGCATGGAGGAACAAGGTGGCGTGATTTCTGCTATTGGCTTACCACCATACGTTATATCAATGGGTATATGGACGGATATGCCAGCCGTTGCCATTACTTCAGCCAATGGATTGCCTCGGCACAGGAGATGGGGCTGGTAAGTGAGATGACGGGTGACGGGAAAAATGGTTATTTCCCCTTCACGGATACACAGAATTTGTGTTTGCATTACATGAGTCGTCATAGGGACGCCTATCCTGTCATTGCACATGATGATAGAGAGGCTCGACGGGTGGAATGCTATGAGAGACAATACAGTGGAGCCTGTGTGAGATATATTCCCGCAAGTTTGATTGGGCATGGCCGTACGGAACTCTCATGCATCAGGGATGGTGATATCCTGGCACTTGTCACCAGGAAAGATGGGCTTGACGTGAGTCATCTGGGACTGGCAGTATGGGGCGGAGATGGGAGATTGCATTTGCTCAACGCCAGTAGTATTTATCATCGGGTAGTGTTGGATGAGGTCCCGCTTTGTGATTATCTCAAGCGGCATCCTTCCTCTTTGGGCGTACGGGTTATAAGGGTGAATCGTTGATGTCTTTTGCGGAAAAGTATGTATCTTTGTGCAAAAGACTTTGGCACGGAAAATATTAGAAGAGATATGGAGAAGCAGGAGATCATTATATCAAATGATTTGGAACGGAGCCTGGCACAGGCTTTGGAGAGGCAGGACTATGACCGGTTGTTTGTTCTTGCCGATAGCACAACCCAGCGCTTGTGTCGTCCGTTATTTAGCGGGATGAAGTGTATGGAGGGTGCACGGGATATTGTAATCGAACCCACTGACGAACATAAGAATCTGCAGACATTGGCATCTGTATGGACAGCCTTGCAGGAGGGTGGTGCCACCCGTCATAGTCTGATGATAAATCTAGGGGGAGGTATGGTGACTGACTTGGGCGGTTTTGCGGCCAGTACATTCAAGCGCGGAATTCCTTACATCAACATTCCTACCACATTGCTCAGTATGGTTGATGCCAGCGTGGGAGGTAAGACGGGCATCAACTTTGGAGGATTGAAGAATGAGATAGGTGTATTCTGTCCAGCACGCACCGTGATAATTTCTTCTCGTTTCTTGGCTTCTCTGGACAGCAAGAACCTCTGTTCTGGCTATGCCGAGATGCTGAAGCATGGACTTATCAGTACAAGTAAGCATTGGAAGGCATTGGTGGGGTATGATTTGTCCCAGCCCGATTTGCTGCTTTTGCAGGAGATGATAGCCGAGAGTGTGAATGTCAAGGAGGAAATTGTGGAGAAGGATCCCACAGAGAAAGGTATCCGTAAGGCATTGAACCTGGGGCATACAATCGGGCATGCTTTTGAAAGTCTGGCCATGGCAGAGAATCGAACTGTTCTTCATGGATATGCTGTAGCTTGGGGCTTGATATGTGAGCTATATATGAGTGCTGTTCGAACCAATTTCCCTCATGATGTCCTGCAACAGGCCCTCACTTTCATTCGGGAAAACTATGGAACATTCCTCATTGATTGCAAGGAGTATAATCGTCTGTATGATTATATGACTCATGATAAGAAGAATCTTTCTTCAGGCCAGGTAAACTTCACCCTTCTGGGTGGAATAGGGGATATACGTATTAATCAGACAGCCACCAAAAAGGAGATTCTGGAGGCTCTTGACTTTTATAGGGACAGTATGGGGTGTTGAATACCGGCGTGGTGTTTTAGGGAGGATTCTCTATGCAGATGAAATATATTTATACCGGAATATGCCTGTTGTTGCTTTTTGGTCCTGCAAAGGCAGTTCAGCGTGATAGTAAATTGTGGTATGCAAAATCTGCCATTGACTGGAATCATGCTTTGCCTGTGGGTAATGGACGTTTGGGCGCTATGGTTTATGGTGGCTGGCCACGTGAAACCATTCAACTGAATGAAGAGAGTCTTTGGGCAGGGTGCAAGACAGAATCTGATGCTGACGCTGCCGATTGCCTGCCTCAGATACAGAAACTATTGCTGGAGGGGAGGATGCAGGATGCCGCGGCCATCGCTGAAAAGTCTATGCGCAGCAGTCCGTTGCGTATCCGTTCGTATCAGCCGTTTGGCAATCTGTATGCCGACTTTTATGAAAGAGGTTCTCTGGAGGACTATCGTCGCGAATTGGATTTGGAGACAGGCATAGCCTCTACGTCTTATCGGGTGTGCGGTGTCGCTTATCGTCGTGAGGTTTTTGTTTCGGCAGTAGACAATATCGTTGTTGTTCGTTTTGCTGCTTCATGCCCAGGTACATTGACCTTCCGACTTCGTTATGATCGTGAGCAGGATGCAACGGCTCGTGCTTTAGATAGTCAGACGTTGGCTGTTGAGGGACAAATCTATGATTTCCCATCGTTGGATACCGGACCGACAGGTTTTCACATGCGTTTCGCCGGATTGATACGTGGATTCTGTCAAGGCGGTAGTCTGCAGGCCTGTTCTGACGCCTTTTATGTGGAGAATGCGGATGAGGCAACTTTCTATCTCACAATTGCGACGGATTATGGTTTCGACCTTTTGGACGTGAACAGAGGTGTAGAGCCATTAGAGTTTTGTCAGTCTATTATGAATACCTTGGGAGACAAGTCCTATGATGCGATCTATCGGGATCATGTAGCGGAGCATAGTGGATTGATGAATCGGGTCTGTTTCAATATGGGAGAGGATTCCTCTGATTTGCCAACAGACGAGCGCTTGCTACAAGTAAGGAATGGCTCTCCCGATTTAGGTCTCATTACACTATATTTCCAATACGGACGATATTTGCTAATGAGTTCGTCGCGTTCACCTGGAGTCCTTCCTGCCAATCTGCAAGGTATTTGGAACAAGGATATGGAAGCTGTATGGAATTCGGATTTCCATACAAACATCAATATTCAGATGAATTATTGGCCGGCAGAAGTCTGTAATTTGTCTGAAACCTTCCTTCCCTTTTCTCATTTTATTCAGGCCGTTCGGGCTCCCGGACGTGTGACAGCCCGAAAGACTTTTAATGCAAAGGGATGGACCATGAACCATGTTTCAGACCCCTTTGGCCGTACGGCTATCTCCGATGGCGTGGGATGGGGTACATTCCCGATGGCCGGTCCATGGGTGGTATTGCATCTGTGGGAACATTATCGTTATACTGGGGATCGTGCCTATTTGGAGCAAGAAGCCTATCCTTGCATGAAGGAGTCGGCAGAGTTTGTGCTGAGTTTCTTGGTCAAGGATAAAAATGGTTATTTGGTAACAGCACCTTCCAATTCTCCAGAGAATAGATATTTGTATTCCGATGGGAAGTCTTATTCTCTGACATACGGAGCAACGATGGATATTGAAATCATTCGTGAATTGTTTGAGGCTTGTCTGGGTGCAAGCAAGGTGATAAAGACCGATGCCGCTTTTGACAAACGTGTGGCGGCAGCATTGGTGCAGCTCCCACCTATTCGTATAGGGAAGCGTTACGATACCATTCAGGAATGGATTGAAGACTATGAGGAGGTGGAGCCTGGCCATCGTCATATATCACATCTGTTTGGCCTATATCCAGGAACGTCGATTCAGGAATCTCAGAAGGAACTTTTTGAGGCCGCCCGTCGAACCTTAGCCCGTAGACGTTATTATAATGAAGTGGAGCAAAAAGGGTCATATACAGGGTGGAGCAGAGCCTGGATGATTAATTTCTATGCTCGTCTGAAAGATGGGGAAGAGGCTGGTAAAAACGTGGAACTTCTTCTGGCCAAGACGACGCAAGACAATCTGTTTAATGTTCATCCGCCATTCCAGATAGATGGAAATTTTGGAGGAATAGCGGGTATCGCCGAGATGCTGCTGCAAAGTCATGCAGAGGCAATCTGTTTGCTGCCGGCTCTTCCTGAAAGTTGGAGGGATGGAGAAGTTCGTGGGTTGTGTGCTCGTGGAGGAATTACGGTGGATATGTCTTGGGAGAATGCTTTGTTACAGAAAGCCCGTTTCTATTCCAGAGTGACACAGAAGGTGAAGGTTGACTATCGTGGAAGATATCATGTGCTCCATTTGAAAGCCGGTGTCCCTTACGATTGGAAACTGACAGAGTGATTATCCGACGGACAGCGTGATCCATTCCATAGGAGAGGGTGAAATGTTGTTGTCATAACCGTGTTTTTTTCCAGAAAAATGTATAACGGCTTGGGACGTTCACTTATATTCTGTAATTTTGTTGCCATAAATATCCTTAAAATATATAATAATGAATAGAAGAATAACTATAATTCTGAGCTTCCTTTTGGTGGCTTTGGTGTCGTTTTCCCAGGGGAAGGCAAAATACGTATTTTACTTTATCGGTGATGGTATGGGCGTGAACCAGGTGAATGCGGTAGAGACTTATAAGGCATCCTTGGAGGGCAGGATTGGAATCACACCGATTTGCTTCCCCAGTTTCCCTTATTCTGCATTTGTGAATACGTCCAGTGCAACGGCAGATATTACAGACTCTGCTGCGGCAGGAACAGCTTTGGCTACAGGTCATAAGACAAAGAACGGTGCCTTGGGCGTGCTCAAGGATTTGGAAACTCCTGTATATAGTATTGCCCAGTGGGCACAGGACGCAGGGGCTGCCGTGGGAATAGCTACCAGTGTAACCATTGATCATGCAACACCAGCATCTTTTTATGCACATACGGCCCAGCGTGGAGAGACATATTTGATAGGGCAACAACTATTGGCAACAGGTTTTGATTTTTTTGCAGGCTCTGATTTTGAACGTCCTCAAAATCCGGATGGCGGAGCTGACCTTTATCAACAGGCAAAGGAATCGGGATATACTATCGTGCGGAGTTATAAGGAATATCAGAAACGAAGTAAGAAGGCGGACAAGGTGATTCTTTTCCAGAGTGAAGAGGCAAGCAAGATTGACAGAGGTGGACTTCCCTATGCTCTTGACCAGACAAAGGATGATCTTACATTGGCTGACATTACCCGTGCAGGCATCAATTTCCTGACTAAGAAGCAGGATACCAAGGATGGATTCTTCCTGATGGTTGAGGGTGGAAGAATTGATTGGTTATGCCATGCCAATGATCCTGCTTTTATCCCCGAGATCATAGATATGGATGAAGCGGTAAAGGTTGCTTATGAGTTTTATCAGCAGCATCCTGATGAGACCCTTATTGTTGTAACTGCCGATCATGAGACAGGTGGCTTCGTGCTGGGACGTGGGGGCTATAATATGAATCTCACGGTTCTCTCCCACCAGCGTATGAGTATCTCTAACTTAGGCAGAGAGCTACATCTCCTGCATGATAGGTATGGAGAAAAGTATGGCTGGGATGTAGTTCAGGAGTTCCTTAAGGAGAACTTCGGATTCTGGGATCAGGTGAAGTTGAGTGACGATCAGACTGCCCGTCTGCAGAAGTCTTTCCAGCGAGTAATGGATGGTAAGGGCGTGGATGTGAAGTCCCTTTATCAGAAGGATAGTGAGTTTGCTGGTACGGTCAATCGTATTATCTCGGAGTGTGCCAGAATTACATGGGGATCAAATGACCATACGGCAGGATATGCTCCATGTTATGCGATTGGTGCTGGTGCCGAGGAGTTTCTTGGCCGTCTTGATAATACCGATATTCCGCTTAGGATGGCAAAGGTCACGGGGTGGCCTGTACGCTGATGAAGTATCATTATAATAATAGAAAAGCTATGAATAGATTCTTCCTTCTCCTCCTTTTCCCCTTGCTGGTAGGAATACATCTGTCATCAATGGCGCAGACCGAGAAAAGCCAGGTGCCATTGGCTGATCCATACATTTTACTTGAGGATGGTACATATTATGCTTATGGCACATATGATGCCGATGGTATACGTTGCTATAGTTCTACGGATTTGAAGTACTGGAAGTATCGTGGTCTTGCATTGAACAAGACAAATACCACAGAGAGTCGTTGGTTTTGGGCTCCTGAGGTGTACCATGTGGGAGACAAGTATATCATGTATTATTCGGCCAACGAACATCTTTATGCAGCCACATCGTTAAAGCCTACAGGTCCTTTCCGCCAAGTCGGGTCATATCAGATGGAAACTTTGCTCAAGGACGAGAAGTGCATCGATTCCCATGTCTTCTTTGATGAGGATGGTACTGCCTATCTCTTTTTTGTACGTTTTACAGATGGTAATTGTATATGGCAGGTCCAACTTGCCGATGATTATATCACTCCTGTGGAGGGGACACTCAAGAATTGTCTTTCTGCTACGGAAAGTTGGGAACTGAAGTTGGGAAAGGTGACCGAGGGACCTAATGTGTACAAGAGTGGGGTACGTTACTTCCTGACCTATTCTGCCAATGATTACCAAAGTCAGGATTATGCCGTGGGCTATGCATTGTCAAGTAATATATCTCAGGCCCGATGGACTAAGATGACCAATTACAGTCCGTTCCTACATAAGTGGAATGGGCTGTATGGTACTGGTCATCATTCGCTCTTTACGGATAAGGATGGCAAACTGCGAATAGTGTTCCATGCACACAACTCGGAAACAGAAATCCATCCTCGTTCCATGTATATCGGTACGGTCAGGTGTGCGGCTAATATTATGCGCATGGATAATACTGACGAAATGATTGTTCCTGTCTTGGGTACTGCCCCAAGCGCTGTGGATGCTGTTTCGGGGGCAACATCTTTGACAGCCCAATGTTTCTATTCGCCTAATGGTGTAAAGCATATGAATCCCGTGGAGGGAATCAATCTGGTGAAGATGGGTGATAAGGTGAGAAAGGAGGTCAGATAATACTAACCACTAAAAACGAGAAGGAATGAAAAAGGTTTATGCGTTGGTAACAGCAGCGTTTCTTGCTGTGTTCTGCTCTTGTGGAGGTAGTACAGGACGTAATGTTGCCGAGGAGGATTCTTTGGCTATTGACACAGTTGCGACTTTGGAGGATTCTGCCATGGATTTGCAGGCTGAGTTGACGGAGAAACTGCAGAGTGGAGATGTTGCGGAGATTAAAAAGGCTATTGAAAAGGGAGCCGCTGATATCCAGGCTGTTTTGGAGAGTGGAGATCAGGAGGAGGCCAAGAAGTATGCAAGCCAGATAAAGGCTTTTGTAGATGAGAATGCCGATAAACTGAAGGAACTGGATGTAAACACTCTTACTGTGAGCAGTTTGGTAGAAACGATTAAGAAGTTGCCAGAGTCTGTAGAGACGACAGCGGATGAGGCGAAGAATGCTGTGAATGCAGATGCAGAGGCAGCAAAGGCGGATATAAAAGCAAAAGCTGACGAGGCCGTGGAAGATGCGAAGACAAAAGCTGACGAGACTGTTGATGATGCTGCGAATAAGGCTGGCGAGAAGGTTGACCAGGCTCTTCAGGATGCGGCCGCTAAGGCAAAGGAAAAACTGGGTCTCTAAGTGCCAGACATTCCGGGTGCAGATCAGCATGGCTGTCATCATGTAATACAAAGGAGGCTACATCACGTGTGAGGTGTAGCCTCCTTGAGTGTTTATACCTTTTTGGACTGACTCAGGTCTTGTAATACTGACTGGATCAGTTTATGACCAGATTGAACAGATAGCCCAGTAAGATAATGAATAGGGTTACTGTTCCGAAGAATATGCCTATAAGTCTCCAGGTCATGACTTTTTTTAGCATGGTGGCTTCGGGCAGAGAGAGCCCGACTACAGACATCATAAAGGCGATTGCTGTGCCGAGAGGTACCCCTTTGGCAACAAAGACCTGAACTACAGGGACTATTCCTGCCGCATTGGCATACATGGGAACAGCCAAAATAACTGCTAATGGAACGCCATACCAATGTCCGGAAGAGAGATATTGCGCAAAGAATCCTTCGGGGACAAAACCGTGCATTCCTGCACCAATGGCAATTCCGATAAGGACATACATAATCACTCCTTTGACGATACCCAGAGAATCATGGATGATGGCAGGCAGACGCTGTGGGAAATGTGATCGATTTTGTTTCCATACCTTGGAGGTGTCAAGTGATTGTTGTTGTATCTGCAACACCCATGGACTTAGGAAACGTTCCAAATGGAATACTGAAAGGAGTAATCCGCCTGCCAGTCCTAATAGGATGCCACTTGCCACATATATGATTGTGGTTCTCAGTCCGAATGTTCCCAGAAACATTGCCACGGCTACCTCGTTGACAAGAGGTGAGGTGATAAGATAGGCAAAGGTTACACCCAGGGGGATTCCTCCCTTGACGAATCCGATGAAGAGAGGTATCGAGGAGCAAGAGCAGAATGGTGTGATGGCACCAAAGAGGGAGGCAAGGAGGTATTGCAGCCCATACATTCTGTGGGTGCCAAGGAAGCTTTTCAGCCTTTCTATTGGGAAGTAGGCGTTGATGATACCCATCAGGGTGCTGATGACAAACAGCAGTAGGATAATCTTGATGGAATCATAGAAGAAAAAATTGAGGCCAGAGCCTATGGGGGTGTCGCTCTGCAGACCCATCAGTTCGTAGACGAGCCAGTCAGCGAATTGCTGTATCATGATTTTATCTTGTTGTTGATTTGGGTTTTATTGCAATTCGTAATAGATGCCTACCAGGATGAACAGGGTGGCTACTACGATATTGAACCATTTCTGGAATATCTGGATGCGACCATATACTTTGCCAATGCTTGACATGCTGAATGCCAGTACCCATGCCACAAGCATCGTAGGAAGTCCTGTGGCAAAGGCATAGACGACTGGCAGGAGGTAACCACCGGTTTCGCTTGCCGACAT
The DNA here is from genome assembly GCA_051878615.1 of Bacteroidaceae bacterium. Classification (GTDB taxonomy): domain Bacteria; phylum Bacteroidota; class Bacteroidia; order Bacteroidales; family Bacteroidaceae; genus Physcousia. The sequence continues at coordinate 24,291 of JBJEKL010000065.1, forward strand.
GGGGATGAGCATGCCGAAGTAGAGCAGTCCGCTTGTAGGGCAGAAGGCCATGGAGAAGAATATGCCCAGAAGGAACCCTCCTGCGCATCCGTTGCATGTGGCTGGACTGCCCATCATGGATATGTTTATCTTGGGCACGGGTATGCGGTTGCCAAATAGCATGAACAGGCCAATGATGACGAGGGCGGGTGGGAGAAGTGTTTCGCCCCAAAGGCTTACCTGCTGTTGGATGGAGAACATATCGCTGCCGCTTCTGATGAGGTATATCAGGATGGCTCCCATAAGTGTATAGGCAAGGATGCGCCCTGCCGTGTAGAGTAATCCACAGAAAAAAGCACCTCGCTTGCTCTCCAACTGACGCCCGATATACCCTATGGCGGTGATGTTCGTGGCCATAGGGCAGGGACTTACCGCTGTAAGCATTCCCAACAGGAATGCTGTCACAATGGGCATGCTGCTGTTGTCAAGCATGTTCTGTATCCATTCCATAGGTTTATTTCATCTTTTCGATTTCTTCTTTCAGACGTTTCTTGAACTCCTCAGGCTGCTTCCTGGCGTAGCGGAATCCCATCTCGGTGAGGTTGCTGGATTTCTTCCCCTGTTCCACGATTAAGGACGACCATGATACCTTGTATTTCTGTACAATAGCCTTGTTCTTCTCGTCCGAGATATCGATAACCTTCATCATTACTTGATTTTTGTCCATCGTGGCCACCAGTTCTTTCACACACCGTTCGATGGCACAGCACGTGACGCATCTTTGTTTGCCGTGGAAGTAGAGTACCGTGGCCTTGATTTTATTTGCCTTTTGCTCGCTCCTGATTTCTCTCTTTTCTGAGGTCTCTCCAGATGCAGGTATTGTGAGGGGAAGTATGAATATCAGAGATAATAATACGGATTTTCTCATGAGTTTTTCCATTTGTTATCTGTTCAATAAGGCTTTGACCTCGTTTGCAGAGAGACGTTTCCCTGCAGATACCACTTTGCCGTCAATGACCAGTCCGGGCAGGCTCATCACGTTGTATTCCATGATTCTCATGATGTCCTGCTCTTTTACGACCTTGGCTTCGATACTCAGTTCTTCGACCACCTTGTTGACCGTCTCATACAGTGCTACGCATCCGGCACACCCTGTTCCTAATACTTTTATTTCCATCATAGTCGTTAGAAGTATGTATTGTTTGTTGTTCGTAAAAATGCGAATATATAAACTGAAATTATTTGATATTAAGTCATGTGCTGTCTCTATCTGCCATAGGACATGGAGAGTCATACGATCAGCAGCAGTCCCTTTTCTTCTCTTTACAATAGTAGTTGTGGAAAAACTCGGAAAATAGTTGCTTAGCAAGCATCCAATTGTCTCTGTTGATGCAGTACTTGACTTTTGGCGGTTGTATTTCGCCCTGTATCAGTTCCGCATTCTTAAGTTCCGTCAGATGTTGTGAAACCGTAGCCTTGGCAATCGGCAGCACTTCGTGAATGTCACCGAAGAAGCAGGATTCCTGAGCCGCAAGGAATTGCAGGATGGCAATTCGTGCCGGATGTCCCAGGGCTTTTGCAAAGCGTGCCAGTTTCTTGTCTTTTTCAGAATAATGTGCCATTCTTTATTTGTTTGTTCGCAAAGATACGAACAATTCCGCAATCCCTCAAACTGTTTATGAAGAAATACAGCCGCATGTCTTACTTTTTGGCCAACTCGTACATCTTTACCCAATCGATTTCTATCTCCACAGGCAATTCCCCGTCATATATCCTTCCCACCCAGCTTCCTCCGAGTTGCATGTCGATTAGTAGGTAGAAAGGTGCACCAAAGGGATATTGGCCATGTTTGTCTGTCTGGATACGTGGATATGAGAGGGTCTTCATCCCATTGATGGAGAGTATGAGGCTATCGGGCAGTATCTCCACAGCATAGATGTTGAATTTACCTGATTTGATGGGTCCGGAAGACCCGTGTGGTGGGGTGTTGCCCAGTTTTAGCACGTAGGTGTAGTGGGAATGTATGGTCTGATAGGCTATCGTATCGTGATTTAGGTGCTCCATGATATCTATCTCGCCTCCATCAGGCCATTTGCCATTCTCGGGTAACATCCAGAAGGCTGGCCATGCCCCTTGTGCACATCCCAGTTTGGCTTTGACCTCTACCTTGCCGTATCGTATGTTTCTTTTTCCGTGGGTGAACAGGCCTCCTGTCACATGTCGTGCCGTATCCGCTTCTCCCTTGAATCGAAAACTTCCATCGTTGGACATTCCGCGTAAGACAAGTCGGCCGTTTCTCACATCGTATAGTCTTTCGTCGTCGGACATGTGTCTATTCCAATCCGACTCTCCTCGTGGAATCTTACTCCAGGATTCGGTATTGAATGTTTTTCCTCGAAAATTTTCCTTCCATACAAGGCAGTATTCCCGGTTTCCGTTCGATTTGTGTGTATAGGCTGGAAGGCTCGTCCGTGTCAGGAGTAGTGCTGACAGGCAGATAAGGGCATGCGTAATCTTCATGTGTTAGTCGTTTTTTGGGCGCGGCACACGTATGGTACGCCGTTTTCTGTTTATACGTCACAAAGTTAGCAAAAATATCCGGGTGCGCTGTCCTTTTGGGGAGAATGTGAGCGGAAGGCAGATGCATACATCCTTGTAGGATTCTGCATAAGATGAACTGGCAAGGGAAAATATACTAAAAATGGATTTGATAAGGTTATTATATAAACAACTATAAATTATCAAGAATATGAAGAACAGACGTTTGGTGGTATTCGGCCTGGCCTTGTGTCTTGTGCCTGACTTGTCCTATTGTCAGGAATCTCTCCAGAGTGTCAAGTTGGTGAATCAAGTGGATTTTGCTCATGTGCATATTGATGACGGCTTCTGGTCTCCTCGTCTGATCCGGCATCTTGAAGCCACTTTGCCAGTCTGTATAGATCAGATAGAAAACAAGACTGGTAGAATCCGCAATTTTGAGCGTGCGGCATTGGGTAAGGGCGAACATAGCGGTATCTTCTTCGATGATTCTGATGTTTATAAGGCAATGGAAGGCATGGCTTATGCCTTGGCTACTCATCAAGATTCAAAATTGGAGGCAAAACTGGACGAGTGGATTGATAAAATCGCAGCAGCCCAGCAACCAGATGGGTACATAAACACGTTTTATACACTCACAGGGTTGAAAAACCGATGGACAGATATGGACAAGCATGAGATGTATTGCGCAGGACACTTGATAGAGGCCGGTGTGGCTTATTATCAGGCCACAGGCAAACGTAAGCTGATGGATGTGGGCGTGCGTATGGCGGAACATGCCATGTCGCTTTTTGATGTTGCTAAAGGACATTGGGTTCCAGGGCATGAGGAGATAGAATTGGCTTTGGTGAAGTTGTCGCTGGTAACGGGAGACAGACGATATCTGGATTTCGCTCATCATTTGTTGGAACAACGAGGACATGGGTACGGGTCAACAGGTGTTGCAGGACAATGGAATCCTCGTTATTATCAGGATGAAATGCCTGTGAGCGAACTGTCTGTGATAAGCGGTCACGCTGTCAGAGCCATGTATATGTTTACAGGAATGGCGGATGTGGCGGCTTTTGACTCAACAACATCTTATGTTGATGCCTTAAACCGCTTGTGGGACAATGTGGTGGGCACAAAGATGTATATTACCGGAGGTGTAGGGTCATCCCGCCATAACGAAGGGTTCACGGCAGACTACGACTTGCCAAACAAGGAGGCATATTGCGAAACATGTGCATCCGTAGGTATGGTGTATTGGAACCAGCGTATGAATCAGTTTACAGGTGATGCCAAGTATGCTGACGTGATGGAGCGTTCTATGTACAACGGGGCTCTGGCAGGCATATCGTTACAGGGTGACAGGTTCTTCTACGTAAATCCATTGGAGTCGGATGGCGACCATCATCGGCAGGAATGGTATGGGTGTGCTTGTTGTCCCAGCCAGATTTCCCGATTCTTGCCTTCTATCGGGAATTATATTTATGGCATATCAACGAATGCTGTGTATGTGAACCTCTTTATTGCTGGAAATGCTGATCTTCTTGTAGGAGATGACAGGTTGAAGGTGACTCAAAAGACCAAGTATCCATGGGATGGCGAAGTGTACATAACAGTGGAGTCGGAGCGTCCGATTTCTCAGAAATTAAAGGTACGTGTGCCGGCGTGGTGTGATAACTTCAAATTCAGGGTTGACGGGAAGAATGTCTCTGTAGAACAGGATAAGGGATACGCCACCGTAGAACCTAACGGCAAGAAGAAGATGGAGGTGGTGCTGGATATGGATATGCCGGTTCAGGTGGTCGCTGCTGACCCTCGTGTGAAGGAGAATGCGGGAAAACGTGCAATCCAGCGTGGCCCGTTGGTTTATTGTGTTGAGGAGGTGGACAACAAGACCGATTATGCTTCTGCCCAGTTGGATAGTAAAACCAAGTATGCTTTCAGATTTCGGCCAACTCTGTTGGGAGGCGTGGTGGAGGTGACTGCCAAAAGCACGCAAGGCACTTTGCGTTTTATCCCGTATTATGCGTGGGACAACAGGGAGGCAGGACGGATGAAGGTCTGGATAGACTATAAAGAATAGGATTACATTTGTGCAAAGGCGTACCTGTGAGCCTATTTCAGGCTTTTGGAGTGCGGCTCTATTGAAAACTCTATTAGACGCCTTTGTTCGCACGCAAACGTTCCGGAGTAATCCCCTGGCACATTCTTGCAGAATGGAATGAGTTCTCGCGCATACGCGTACGCGTATATATATATAAGGTATAAAGATGGCTATTCTGTATTATAGCCTTCGGCATGAGTCTTGAATCTTTTTGAACTTAAATCGGTGATTAAATTTTCTGTCAGTTTTGTCCGTTGTATGTCGGATTGCGATTTTATCTATTGAACTCATCTGCTTCATGCCTGCTTAACCTGATTGAGCAGATTGATTGCTTGTGTGTGTACAGGAAACTTTAGAGGTATGATTCTGTAAATTTCATTGAGCTGCAATAATTTTCGCAAAAAAATATATGTGGAAATGAGGAAATTTAGTACCTTTGCACCCCGAATGGGCATACTATACCCGTTCGTGAGCTATATCAGACATATAATAATATACAATAATAAATAAAACAAAACAAAATGCCTACAATTCAGCAATTGGTAAGAAAAGGCCGTACTGTATTGGTGGACAAGAGCAAGAGCCCCGCCTTGGACAACTGTCCTCAGCGTCGTGGAGTCTGTGTTCGTGTGTACACCACTACACCTAAGAAGCCTAATTCTGCGATGAGAAAAGTCGCTCGTGTGCGTCTGACCAACTCAAAGGAGGTCAACAGTTACATCCCTGGAGAGGGACACAACCTGCAGGAGCACAGCATTGTGCTGGTACGTGGTGGTCGTGTAAAGGACCTTCCTGGTGTACGTTATCACATCGTACGTGGTACTCTGGATACTGCCGGTGTTGCCAACAGAACACAGCGTCGCAGCAAGTACGGAGCAAAGCGTCCTAAGGCCGCAAAGAAGTAATCGTTGAGGAACGAGAGAACGAAGAAAATTTAAACTTTGTTTTTGGTTGTAGACTAAGGTTGAGTAAATCTCCCGGCGGGGAGTATTGAAGAACGCGAAAATGCAGCCCTGAACACAAAAACAAATCAAAACAATGCGTAAAGCTAAACCAAAGAAGCGTTTGGTGCTTCCCGATCCCGTTTATGGTGACGTGAAGGTATCCAAGTTTGTAAACCATCTGATGTATGATGGTAAGAAGAGCATCTCTTATGAGATTTTCTACAGTGCTCTTGAGATTGTGAAGAACAAGATGGCCAATGAGGAGAAGGATTCTCTTACCATTTGGAAAGAGGCTCTTGACAAGATTACTCCTCAGGTGGAGGTTAAAAGCCGTCGTATCGGTGGTGCAACTTTCCAGGTGCCCACAGAAATCCGTCCCGACCGTAAGGAGAGTGTTTCCATGAAGAACATGATTGCCTTCGCACGTAAGCGTGGTGGTAAGACTATGGCCGATAAGTTGGCTGCAGAGATCATGGATGCATATAATGAGCAGGGTGGTGCCTTCAAGCGTAAGGAGGACATGCACCGCATGGCCGAGGCTAACCGTGCATTCGCACACTTCCGTTTCTAATTCATATAAGTTCATAAAATGGCAAAGCAAGATCTTCATTTGACCCGTAACTTCGGCATTATGGCGCATATTGACGCCGGTAAGACGACCACGTCGGAGCGTATCCTTTTCTATACAGGAAAGACACATAAGATCGGAGAGGTGCATGAGGGCGCAGCCACCATGGACTGGATGGAGCAGGAGCAGGAGCGTGGTATCACTATCACATCTGCTGCAACAACAGCTTATTGGAATTATAATGGCAATAAGTACAAGTTCAATTTGATTGACACGCCGGGACATGTAGATTTCACTGCGGAAGTAGAGCGTTCTTTGCGTGTGCTTGATGGCGCTGTGGCAACCTATTGCGCAGTGGGTGGCGTTGAGCCTCAGTCAGAGACTGTATGGCGTCAGGCTGACAAGTACAATGTGCCTCGTATCGGTTATGTGAACAAGATGGACCGCTCTGGTGCTGACTTCTTTGAGGTAGTTCGCCAGATGAAGGATGTCCTGGGTGCTAATCCTGTCGTATTGGCTGTACCCATCGGTGCGGAGGAGAACTTCAGGGGAATTGTGGACCTGCTTCGTATGAAGGCTATCCTGTGGCATGATGAGACCATGGGTGCCGACTATGACGTAGAGGAAATTCCTGCCGACCTGCAGGCCGAGTGTGAAGAGTGGCGTGCCAAGCTTGTGGAACAGGCTGCCGAACAGGATGAGACTCTTATGGAGAAGTACTTCGAGGATCCCGACTCAATCACCAGCGAGGAGATTGTAGCCGCTATCCGTAAGGGTACCTTGGCTCTTGATATAGTGCCCATGACCTGTGGCTCTTCATTCAAGAATAAGGGCGTACAGACTCTGCTTGACTATGTATGTATGTTCCTGCCTTCACCTTTGGATACTCCCAACATTGTGGGTAAGAATCCTGATACAGGCGAGGAAGAGGATCGTGTCCCCAGTGAGGACGAAAAGACTGCGGCTCTGGTCTTCAAGATCGCAACAGATCCCTACATGGGTCGTTTGACGTTCTTCCGTGTTTACTCTGGCAAGATCGAGTCTGGCTCTTATACCTATAATGTGCGCTCTGGCAAGAAGGAGCGTGTGAGCCGCCTGTTCCAGATGCACTCCAACCATCAGAATCCTGTTGATGTAATCAGCGCAGGTGATATTGGTGCGGGAGTAGGTTTCAAGGATGTCCACACTGGTGACACCTTGGCAGACGAAGATGCACCCATCGTACTTGAGTCTATGGACTTCCCCGATCCTGTGATTGGTATTGCCGTTGAGCCCAAGACCCAGAAGGATCTGGATAAGTTGAGCAATGGTTTGGCCAAGTTGGCTGAGGAGGATCCTACTTTCACCGTTCGTACCGATGAGCAGAGCGGTCAGACTGTCATCTCAGGTATGGGTGAGCTTCATCTGGACATTATCATCGATCGTCTGAAGCGCGAGTTTAAGGTTGAATGTAACCAGGGTAAGCCTCAAGTTAACTACAAGGAGGCAGTTACCACAACAGTCAACCATCGTGAGGTGTACAAGAAACAGTCCGGTGGTCGTGGTAAGTTTGCCGATATCATCGTCAACCTCGGTCCTGTAGATGAGGACTTCAAGGAGGGTGGCCTGCAGTTCCAGAACAAGGTGACTGGCGGTAACATTCCCAAGGAGTTCATTCCTTCTGTACAGAAGGGCTTCGAGAGCGCTATGAAGAATGGCGTGCTGGGTGGTTTCCCCATGGATAGTCTGAAGGTGGAACTTCTGGATGGCAGTTTCCATCCTGTGGACTCTGATCAGTTGTCATTCGAACTGGCAGCCCAGATGGCATATAAGGCATGCTGTGCAAAGGCTAAGCCTGTGCTCATGGAGCCTATCATGCGCCTTGAAGTGGTTACTCCCGAGGAGAACATGGGTGACGTAATCGGTGACTTGAACAAGCGTCGTGGTCAGGTCGAGGGTATGGATACTACCCGTACAGGTGCTCGTCTGGTAAAGGCTATGGTGCCCCTGGCAGAGATGTTCGGTTATGTGACCGCTCTGCGTACCATCACCTCCGGTCGTGCAACAAGTTCTATGACTTATGATCATCATGCGCCTGTAAGCTCAAGCATTGCCAAGGGTGTTCTCGAAGAGATAAAGGGGCGCGTAGATTTGGTGTAATCAAATAAATAAGAGAAGGTAAGGGGAAGAGAGTCTGTAAGCGTATGACTCTTTACGGATTTCTTTTCCCCCTACATACAATAACAATAACAACAAATAGAAATGAGTCAGAAAATCAGAATCAAGCTGAAGTCTTATGACCACAATCTGGTTGATAAGTCTGCAGAGAAAATCGTGAAGACAGTAAAGGTGACAGGTGCTATCGTAAGCGGTCCCATACCCTTGCCCACACGCAAGAGAATCTTTACGGTGAACCGTTCTACCTTTGTAAACAAGAAGAGCCGTGAGCAGTTTGAGTTGAACTCTTACAAGCGCCTCATTGACATTTACAGTTCAACAGAGAAGACTGTGGATGCACTCATGAAGCTTGAGTTGCCCAGTGGTGTAGAGGTAGAGATTAAGGTGTAATATTCAAGTGATTTAATTAACAATAAGAGAAATGCCAGGATTATTAGGAAAGAAAATCGGAATGACTTCCGTTTTCAGTGCCGAGGGTAAGAATGTACCATGCACTGTTATCGAATTGGGTCCTTGTGTTGTCACTCAGGTGAAGAGCGTTGAGAAGGATGGCTATAATGCTGTTCAGCTCGGTTTTGCAGACGCTAAGGAGAAGAATGTTTCTGCTCCTATGAAGGGTCACTTCGCCAAGGCTGGTGTGACACCCAAGAGACACTTGGCCGAGTTCACAGGTTTTACGCAGGAGTTGAATTTGGGTGATACCATCACAGTAGACCTCTTTGCTGACGCTTCTTATGTGGATGTCATAGCAACCTCCAAGGGCCGTGGTTTCCAGGGTGTCGTGAAGCGTCATGGCTTCGGTGGTGTAGGCCAGAGCACTCATGGTCAGGATGATCGTCTGCGCAAGCCCGGTTCTATTGGTGCCTGCTCTTATCCCGCAAAGGTATTCAAGGGTATGCGCATGGGTGGACAGATGGGTTGCGACCGTGTCACCACGCACAATCTGCAAGTGTTAAAGGTAATCCCCGAGCACAACCTTCTTCTGATTAAGGGTAGTGTTCCCGGTTACAAAGGTTCAATCGTAAGCGTAATTAAGTAATGGAAGTTAGTGTATTGAATATTCAGGGTCAGGAGACCGGACGTAAGGTCTCTCTGAATGATGCTGTATATGGCATTACCCCCAACGACCATGCTATCTATCTTGACGTGAAGTTGCTGCTTGCAAACCAGCGCCAGGGTACAGCCAAGTCAAAGGAAAGAAGCGAGGTAAGTGGTTCTACACGTAAACTGGGTCGCCAGAAGGGCGGCGGCGGCGCACGTCGTGGTGATATCAACTCACCTGTCCTGATTGGTGGAGGTCGTGTTTTTGGTCCCAAGCCCAGAAACTATAGTTTCAAGCTGAACAAGAAAGTGCGTAATTTGGCCCGTAGGTCAGCCCTTTCTTATAAGGCACAGGATAATGCCATTATGATTGTCGAGGACTTCAGTTTTGAAGCTCCCAAAACAAAATCCATGGTGGAAATCTTAAATAATCTTAAAGTTTCAGGCAAGAAGGTTCTCTTCGTGATGCCATGTAACGATAAGTTTGTAAATTTGTCCGCTCGTAACCTGGAGCGTATCAATGTCATACCTGCAGCTGCACTGAACACCTACAAGGTGCTCAATGCTGATGTGCTTGTTATGGCAGAAGGTGCGCTTAGTGTTGTTGATGCTAATTTGAACAAATAAAGAGTCGAAACTACTATTATGGGATATATCATAAAGCCGCTGGTCACCGAGAAGATGACCGCAATCACAGAGAAGCAGAATAAGTTCGGCTTCATTGTGCGTCCTGATGCCAACAAGCTTGAGATTAAGAAGGAAGTGGAGGCTCTGTATAATGTTACTGTTACTGCTGTAAATACTTGTATTTACGCTGGCAAGAACAAGAGCCGCTACATGCGTTCTGGCCTGCTCAGGGGCCGCACCAACGCTTTCAAGAAGGCCATTGTGACCCTCAAGGAAGGCGATGTTATTGATTTCTATAGCAACATTTAAATAAAAGATGGCAGTACGTAAATTTAAGCCCACAACCCCGGGCCAAAGACACAAAATTATAGGTACCTTCGAAGAGATTACTGCATCGGTACCTGAGAAGTCTCTCGTTTACGGTAAGCGTTCCACTGGTGGTCGTAACCATTCTGGTAAGATGACCATGCGTTATATTGGTGGAGGCCACAAGAGGAAGTTCCGCTTTGTGGATTTCCGTCGCGAGAAAGATGGTGTGCCTGCTGTAGTAAAGACAATAGAGTATGATCCCAACCGTTCGGCTCGTATCGCTCTGTTGTATTACGCAGATGGTGAAAAGCGTTATATTATTGCTCCCAACGGATTGAAGGTGGGTACCACTGTGATTAGTGGTCCCGACGCTGCTCCCGAGGTGGGTAATGCTCTGCCTTTGCAGAACATTCCCGTGGGTACAGTAATCCATAACATTGAGCTTCGTCCTGGTCAGGGCGCACTCCTTGTTCGTTCCGCTGGAAACTTTGCTCAGCTTACTTCCCGTGAGGGTCGTTACTGTGTGATTAAGTTGCCCTCTGGCGAGACACGTCAGATTCTCAGTGCTTGTAAGGCTACTGTTGGTAGCGTAGGCAACTCCGATCATGCTCTGGAGAGTTCAGGTAAGGCTGGACGCTCACGTTGGTTGGGACGTCGTCCTCATAACCGTGGTGTTGTCATGAATCCCCATGATCATCCCATGGGTGGTGGTGAAGGACGTCAGTCAGGTGGACATCCCCGTTCACGTAAGGGCCTGTATGCTAAGGGTCTCAAGACTCGTGCTCCTAAGAAGCAGTCCAGCAAGTATATTATCGAAAGATGTAATAAGTAACCTTAAAGTCAGCTAGAGAAAGTATGAGTCGTTCATTGAAGAAAGGTCCGTATATTGAGGTTAAGCTCGAGAAGAGAATTCTTGCCATGAATGAAAGCGGCAAGAAGAACGTCGTAAAGACATGGTCTCGTGCATCCATGATTTCTCCCGATTTCGTGGGACATACGGTAGCCGTTCACAACGGAAATAAGTTTATTCCTGTTTACGTTACAGAGAACATGGTCGGACACAAGTTGGGTGAATTTGCTCCCACACGTAAGTTCGGTGGCCATGCTGGTAACAAGAAGAAGTAAGCAGGCGTCAATCGTTAAAATAAGAGTAATAATATAATGGGAAAGAGAAAAAGATTAGCTGCCGACAGTAGAAAGGAAGCACGCAAGGCTGTTAGTTTTGCCAAGTTGCGGAACGTGCCTTCTTCTCCCCGCAAGATGAGATATGTGGTTGACTTGGTTCGCGGAATGGAGGTGAACAGGGCACTTGGAACTCTGAAGTTCTGTGTCAAGGCTGCAAGTGCAGACGTGGAGAAGCTTCTTCGCTCTGCTATTGCAAACTGGGAGCAGAAACATGAGCGCAAGGCTGAAAATGGTGAGCTCTACATCACAAAGATTTTTGTAGATGAGGGTACAACTCTCAAGCGTATGAGACCAGCACCTCAGGGTCGTGGTTACAGAATCCGCAAGCGTTCAAATCACGTGACTTTGTTCGTCGACACTAAGAAAGATTAAGATTAGAAGAGTATGGGACAGAAAGTAAATCCTATAAGTAACCGTTTGGGCATCGTTCGCGGTTGGGACTCCAATTGGTATGGTGGCAAGAACTTCGGTGATTCTATCCTTGAGGACAGTAAGATCCGTAAGTACTTGAACGCTCGTCTTGGTGATGCCAGCATCTCAAGAATTGTTATTGAGCGTACCCTGAGAATGGTGACTATCACTGTTTGTACAGCTCGTCCAGGTCTTATTATCGGTAAGGGTGGCGAAAAAGTTGACAACTTGAAGGAAGAGTTGAAGAAACTCACAGACAAGGATGTTCAGATCAACATCTTTGAGGTGAAGAAACCCGAACTTGACGCTGTGATTGTTGCAAACAACATCGCTCGTCAGGTGGAGGGCAAGATTGCATACCGCCGTGCCATCAAGATGGCTGTGGCCAACACCATGAGAGCAGGTGCCGAGGGAATCAAGGTACTCATCAGCGGACGTTTGAATGGTGCTGAGATTGCACGTTCCGAGATGTTCAAGGAAGGTCGTACTCCTTTGCACACACTCCGTGCAGATATAGACTATTGCCAGACCGAGGCTCTGACAAAGGTCGGTCTGCTTGGTATCAAGGTGTGGATTTGCCGTGGTGAAGTATATGGCAAGAAGGATTTGGCTCCTAATTTCACACAGCAGAAGGAGAGCGGACGCAATTATGGCAACAACGGAGGCAAGAACTTCCGTCGTAAGAGAAACAATAATCGCTAAAAATTCGGATTATTATGTTACAACCAAAAAGAACCAAATATAGAAGACCGCAAAAAGGTCGCTGCAAAGGTAATGCCATGCGCGGAAACCAGCTTGCTTTCGGCTCTTTCGGAATCAAGTCTTTGGATACGCATTGGATTACCGCTCGCCAGATTGAGGCTGCTCGTGTGGCAATGACTCGTTACATGCAGCGTGAGGGACAGAGCTGGATTCGTATCTTCCCCGACAAGCCCATCACAAAGAAGCCTGCTGACGTGCGTATGGGTAAAGGTAAGGGTGATCCCGTGGGATATGTATTCCCCATCACTCCAGGAAGAATTATCTTTGAGATTGAAGGTGTATCCTATGATATTGCCAAGGAGGCTCTGAGACTGGCTGCACAGAAACTTCCTGTGACTACGAAGTTCATTGTAAGACGTGATTACGACAAAAACGCATAATTATGAAAGTAGCAGAAATTAAGGAGTTGACAACTGCCGAATTGGCAGAGCGCATACAGACCGAGCAGGCCAACTACAGACAGATGTTGTTGAACCATGCTGTCTCTCCCCTTGAGAACAATGCTCAGATAAGGGCCGCGCGTCGTAATATCGCACGTCTTAAGACAGTGCTTCGCCAGAGAGAACTTAACAAATAACAATTGGTCTTACACATGGAAGCAAGAAATTTAAGAAAGACAAGAACGGGTGTCGTGGTAAGCGACAAGATGGATAAGACCATTGTCGTTGCTGCCAAGTTCAAGGAGAAACATCCCATTTATGGTAAGTTTGTTGCAAAGACAAAAAAGTACCATGCTCATGACGAGAAGAACGATTGCCACAAGGGTGATACAGTCCTCATTATGGAGACTCGTCCTTTGAGCAAGACAAAGAGATGGAGAGTAGTAGAAATCGTTGAAAGAGCTAAGTAAACTATGATACAGGCAGAAACCAGATTGGTCGTAGCAGACAACAGCGGTGCTAAGGAGTGCATGTGCATTCGTGTTCTCGGTGGTACCCGCCGTCGTTATGCTTCGGTGGGTGACGTGATTGTTGTCGCAGTCAAGAACGTAATCCCATCAAGTGATATTAAGAAAGGTGCAGTATCAAAGGCCTTGATTGTACGTACTAAGAAGGAAGTCCGTCGTGCTGACGGCTCCTATATTCGTTTTGATGATAACGCCTGCGTTCTTTTGAACAATGCAGACGAGTTGCGCGGTAGTCGTATATTCGGTCCTGTGGCTCGTGAGTTGCGTGCCGTGAATATGAAGGTCGTATCTCTCGCACCTGAGGTTCTTTAATCATTCATTAAGAGAATTCAAAGTAATGAATACATTACATGTCAAGAAAGGTGATACCGTGTATGTCAACTCTGGCAATAGCAAGGGGCAGACAGGCAAGGTGTTACAGGTGCTTGTAAAGGAGCGCCGCGCCATTGTTGAAGGTGTCAACATGGTGTCCAAGAGCCAGAAGCCCAGTGCCAAGAACCCTCAGGGTGGCATTGTCAAGCAGGAGGCTCCCATTCAAGTTTCAAAGCTGAACCCCATTGTTGACGGCAAGGTTGTCCGCTCTAATGGTAAGGCCAGAAATGTCAAAGTAAAAAACTAAGTAGGAGATAGAATAATGGCAAATACAGCAAGCCTTAAGAAAGAATATTCCGAGCGCATTGCACCTGCTTTGATGAAGAAGTTCAACTATTCTTCTCCCATGCAGATTCCTGTGCTCAAGAAGATTGTAATCAATGAGGGTTTGGGTATGGCTACTGCCGATAAGAAGATTATCGAGGTTGCCATCAACGAACTTACTGCTATTACCGGACAGAAGGCTGTGGCTACTGTTTCCAAGAAGGACGTGGCCAACTTCAAACTCCGTAAGAAGATGCCTATTGGTGTCATGGTTACACTTCGCCGTGAGAGAATGTACGAGTTCCTCGAGAAGTTGGTGCGTGTGGCTCTGCCTCGTATCCGTGACTTCAAGGGTATTGAAAGCAAACTTGATGGCCGTGGCAACTACACCCTCGGCATTCAGGAGCAGATTATCTTCCCTGAGATTAACATCGACACTATTGATCGCATCCTGGGAATGAACATTACTTTCGTTACTACAGCCCAGACTGACGAGGAGGGTTATGCACTCTTGAAGGAGTTTGGCCTGCCTTTCAAAAACGCTAAAAACGATTAATCGATATGGCAAAAGAATCAATGAAGGCTCGCGAGGTCAAGAGAGCCAAGATGGTGGCCAAGTATGCTGAGAAGCGTGCTGCCTTGAAGAAGATTGTCAATACTGGCGATCCTGCAGAAGCTTATGAGGCTGCTCAGAAACTTCAGGCTATTCCTCGCAATGCGAACCCCATTCGTCTGCACAACCGTTGCAAGATTACAGGTCGTCCCAAGGGTTATATCCGTCTGTTTGGTCTCTCACGTATTCAGTTCCGTGAGTTGGCGTCAAGCGGTATGATTCCTGGTGTAAGAAAGGCCAGTTGGTAAGAAATCCTTTAATATTGTCGGGAGAGTCCCGATTAATTAAATCTTTTATAAAATGACAGATCCAATAGCTGATTATTTGACAAGACTGCGCAACGCGATTATGGCTAAGCATCGCGTTGTGGAGGTTCCTGCGTCAAATCTGAAAAAAGAGATCACGAAGATTCTCTTTGAGAAGGGCTACATCCTGAACTACAAGTTTGTCGAGGATGGCCCTCAGGGTACCATCAAGATCGCTCTGAAGTACAATGCCT
>JBJEKL010000065.1:39658-46968 GCA_051878615.1 Bacteroidaceae bacterium
GATGGCCCTCAGGGTACCATCAAGATCGCTCTGAAGTACAATGCCTCTGACAAGGCAAACGCTATCAAGAAGCTGATCAGAATATCCAAGCCTGGTATGCGTAAGTATACAGGTTACAAGGATATGCCCAGAGTTATTAACGGACTGGGAATCGCAATCCTGTCCACTTCAAAGGGCGTGATGACAAACAAGGAGGCTGCTGACCTTCGGATTGGTGGCGAGGTTCTCTGTTACGTTTATTAATTGAAGGAGGAAAGATATGTCTAGAATAGGTAAATTGCCAATTAACATTCCCGCTGGTGTCACTGTTACTGTTAGTGATGCGAATGTGGTTACCGTTAAGGGTAAGAACGGCGAGTTGACTCAGACAGTGCATCCTTCTATCAACGTAAAGATGGAGGACGGAGTAGTAACCTGTGAGATTGACGAGAAGAACGATACTGTTGACAGAAAGCAGAAGCAGGCATTCCATGGTCTGTATCGTGCGCTCATCAACAATATGGTCGTTGGTGTTTCAGAGGGTTATAAGAAGGAACTCGAACTGGTAGGTGTCGGTTACCGTGTGTCCAATCAGGGTAATCTCCTGGAGTTCGCTTTGGGCTACACACATCCTATCATTATCCAGCTTCCCTCAGAGATAAAGGTGGAGACCAAATCTGAGCGTAACCAGAATCCAAAGATTATCCTGGAGTCATGTGACAAGCAACTCCTGGGTCAGGTGTGTGCAAAGATTCGTTCTTTCCGTATGCCTGAACCTTATAAGGGTAAGGGTATCTTGTTCGTTGGTGAGCAAATACGTAGAAAGTCTGGTAAGTCTGCAGGAGCCAAGTAATTTCAAATCCGTAAGATCATGACAACTAAAATTGAAAGACGAATCAAGATAAAGTACAGAGTCCGTAACAAGATCTCTGGTACTGCAGAGCGTCCTCGTATGACGGTCTTCAGAAGCAACAAGCAAATATATGTTCAGATAATCAACGACCAGAACGGCACTACGCTTGCATCTGCATCATCTCTTGGCATGGAGGCATGTCCCAAGAAGGAGCAGGCCGCCAAGGTTGGTGAGCTGGCTGCAAAGAAGGCTCTCGAGGCAGGCATCACCACAGTTGTGTTTGACCGCAACGGCTATCTGTATCATGGTAGAGTGAAGGAAGTAGCTGATGCTGCACGTAATGGTGGACTTAAATTCTAAGATGGATATGGCAATTAATAAGGTAAGAATAAGTAGCGATGTCGAACTCAAGGACAAGCTTGTTGCCATCAATCGCGTAACCAAGGTTACAAAGGGTGGACGTACTTTTACATTCGCTGCTATTGTGGTCGTTGGTAACGAGAATGGTATCATCGGTTGGGGCCTTGGTAAGGCTGGTGAAGTGACTGCTGCTATTGCTAAGGGCGTTGAGTCTGCCAAGAAGAACCTTGTGCGTGTACCTGTTCTTAATGGTACTGTGCCTCATGAGGCAACTGCCAAGTTTGGTGGTGCGCGTGTGTTGATTATGCCCGCTTCTCAGGGTACTGGTGTTGTGGCAGGCGGTGCTATGCGTGCTGTGCTTGACAGTGTTGGTGTGACCGATTGTCTGGCCAAGTCAAAGGGTTCTTCCAACCCCCATAATTTGGTGAAGGCTACCATCGCTGCTTTGGCGCAGATGCGTGATGCAAAGACTGTTGCTGCCGATCGTGGTGTAAGTATGGCGAAAGTATTCAGAGGATAATAGGAGGTTCATTATGGCAACAATAAAAGTAAAGCAGGTAAGGAGTCGAATCCACGCTCCTCGTACTCAGAAGGCCACTTTGGACACTCTGGGTCTGAGAAAGTTGAATCAGGTGGTGGAGGTGGAGGATACCCCTTCTACACGTGGTTTGATTAAGACTGTTCATCATTTGGTAATGGTGATCGACTAATCCAAACATCAACATTAAACGTAAGAAGTAATTATGAAATTGCATAATATTAAACCCGCTTGTGGTTCAACACACAGCCGCAGAAGACTGGGTCGTGGACCTGGTTCTGGTTTGGGTGGTACATCCACACGTGGTCACAAGGGTGCCAAGGCTCGTTCCGGTTACAAGAGGAAGATTGGTTTCGAGGGTGGTCAGATGCCTTTGCAGCGTCGTCTGCCAAAGTTCGGTTTCAAGAACATCAACCGTATCGAGTATCAGGTGGTGAATCTGTCTTCTATCCAGAGTCTGGCCGAGAAGTCTGGTTTGACCACAATAGCCGTTGCCGACATGGTGGCTGCAGGCTTGGCAAGTGCAAAGAAGGGTCCCGTGAAGGTTCTGGGCAATGGTACACTCACAGCCAAAGTGGAGGTGGTTGCCAATGCATTCTCCAAGTCAGCTGAAGAGGCGATCCAAAACGTAGGTGGAACTGCTACTAAATTGTAATTCCGATGAAGAAGTTTTTCGAGACTCTGAGAAACATATGGCGTGTTGAGGATTTGAAGACCCGAATCCTCATCACCCTTGCCTTTGCGGCAATATACCGTTTCGGTTCATTTATTGTTCTTCCCGGTATTGACCCCTCTGGCTTGGCTGCACTTCGTGAGCAGACCAACACAGGTTTGATGTCCCTGTTGAATATGTTCTCGGGTGGCGCTTTTTCCAATGCGTCCATATTCGCTTTGGGAATCATGCCATATATCACCGCTTCTATTGTAGTTCAGTTGTTTGCCTTCGTCGTGCCTTATTTCCAGAAGTTGCAGCGTGAGGGTGAGAGTGGACGCAGGAAGATGAATCAGTATACACGTTATCTGACCATCTTTATTCTGTTGTTCCAGGCTCCGGGCTATCTGATTAACCTACGCATGCAGTCTGGTGGTGCTTTGAATCCCAGCCTCAACTGGACATTGTTCATCTTTGCAAGCACCATTATTTTGGCTGCTGGCAGTATGTTCGTACTCTGGATTGGTGAGCGCATTACGGACAAGGGCATTGGCAATGGTGTCTCCCTTATCATTATGTTGGGTATCATCGCTCGTCTGCCTCAGGCATTTGGTCAGGAAGTTGTGTCACGATTGAACAACCTCGGCGGTGGCGGTCTCGTGATGTTCCTCATTGAGCTTCTCCTGCTTTTTGCTGTCATTCTTGTGGCTATCATGCTTGTTCAGGGAACTCGCAAGATCCCTGTACAGTATGCAAAGCGCATGTATGCCGGTCAGCAGGTAGGTGGTGTTCGCCAGTACATACCCTTGAAGGTATTCGCAGCCAATGTGATGCCTATCATCTTTGCACAGGCAATCATGTTCATTCCTATCACACTTCTGGGCTTTCTCTCCAATGGTGAGGCAGCATCTCCAGTGCTGATGGCAATGTCTGACCATACAAGTTTGGCCTACAATATTGTCTTTGCGATTTTGATTATTGCATTCACATATTTCTATACGGCCATCACGCTTAATCCCACCCAGATGGCAGAGGACATGAAGCGTAACAACGGTTTCATTCCCGGTGTCCGTCCCGGTAAGGATACAGCAGATTTCATTGACCGCATAATGGACCATATCACTTTGCCTGGTTCACTCATCCTTGCTCTCATTGCCTGCATGCCTGCTTTTGCCGGTCTGTTGAATGTGCAGCAGGAGTTTGCCCAGTTCTTTGGTGGTACGTCCCTTCTGATCCTGGTAGGTGTTGTTCTCGACACTCTCCAGCAGATTGAGAGCCATCTGCTCATGCGACATTATGACGGACTGTTGAGTTCGGGCCGCATACACGGACGTTCAGGTGTCCTCACTCATTAAGGTTTGATTAAGTCATCTGATGATTTATCTCAAAACCGAAGACGAGATTGAATTGATGAGGGCTGCCAATCTGCTGGTAGCGGATACATTGGCCGAATTAGGTAAAATGATTCGGCCAGGCGTATCCACTGCAGAGATAGATAAGGTGGCTGAGGAATATATCAGAGACCATGGGGCAGAACCCACCTTCAAGGGATTTCCTAATCCCTATGGTGGTCCCTTCCCTGGGTCGGTATGTACTTCCATCAATGATGTTGTTGTCCACGGAATACCGGGCAAGGATATTCTTCAGGATGGTGACATCGTGTCAGTCGACTGCGGAGCACTTCTTAATGGTTTCAATGGTGATTCTTGCTACACTTTTTGTGTCGGCGAGGTCAGCCCCGAGGTGAAGGAATTGCTTCGGGTAACCAAGGAAGCTCTCTACGAAGGTATTCGCGTGGCATGTGCTGGCAAACGACTTGGTGATATCGGTTCTGCCGTGCAGACTCATTGCGAAAGTGCCGGGTACGGTGTCGTGCGCGAGTTTGTCGGTCATGGTATCGGAAAGGCGATGCATGAGGATCCCCAGGTACCCAATTATGGGAAGAAGGGCAACGGCATCATGATCAGGAACGGCCTTTGCATAGCTATAGAGCCGATGATTACGATGGGATCACCTCAGATCTGCATGATGCAGGATCGTTGGACCATAAGGACCCGTGATGGCATGCCTGCGGCTCACTTCGAACACACCATTGCCATTCATCATGGCCAGCCAGACATTCTCTCGTCATTTGAGAAGATTGAGAACCAACAGAACTGAATGTAAAGACATATGGCAAAACAAGCGGTAATTGAGCAGGACGGAGTCATTGTGGAGTCGCTTTCCAATGCAATGTTCCGTGTGGAATTGGAGATTGGGCAGAAGATTATCTGCAACATCTCAGGCAAGATGAGACTTCATTACATCAAGATATTGCCTGGTGACAAGGTAAAGGTGGAGATGAGTCCCTATGATCTGACGAAGGGTAGAATCGTATTCAGATATAAATAAAACCAGATATGAAAACAAGAGCTTCTTTGAAGAAACGCACCCCCGATTGCAAGATTGTACGTCGCAAGGGTCGTTTGTATGTGATTAACAAAAAGAACCCCAAGTACAAGATGCGTCAGGGTTAAAGTCTTTAGGACAAAAGAAAAGATAAGTATATATGGCAATTAGAATTGTTGGTGTAGATTTGCCTCAGAACAAGAGAGGTGAAATCGCCTTGACCTATGTTTATGGTATAGGTCGCAGTAGCTCAGCCAAGATCCTGGAGCAGGCAGGTGTCGACAAGGACAAGCGTGTGTCTGACTGGACAGATGACGAGGCTGGTAAGATTCGTGAGATTATTGCAGCAAACTACAAGGTGGAGGGCGACCTTCGTTCCGAGATTGCTCTGAACATCAAACGTCTGATGGACATCGGTTGCTACCGTGGCGTTCGTCATCGTAATGGTCTTCCTGTTCGCGGTCAGAGCACCAAGAACAACGCCCGCACACGCAAGGGTAAGAAGAAGACTGTTGCAAACAAGAAAAAGGCTACTAAATAACAATTGAGATATGGCAAAGAAAACTGTTGCTGCAAAAAAGAGAGTTGTGAAGGTTGACGCAATGGGTCAGCTTCACGTGCACAGCTCGTTTAATAATATTATTGTTTCTCTGGCAAATAGCGAGGGTCAGGTGATTTCTTGGTCTTCAGCCGGAAAGATGGGTTTCCGCGGTTCTAAGAAGAATACTCCCTATGCTGCTCAGATGGCTGCTCAGGATTGTGCCAAGACCGCTTACGATCTGGGTCTCCGCAAGGTGAAGGCTTATGTCAAGGGTCCAGGCAATGGCCGTGAGTCAGCAATCCGTACCGTGCATGGTGCAGGTATCGAGGTTGTAGAGATTGTGGACGTTACTCCACTTCCTCACAATGGTTGTCGTCCTCCCAAGAGAAGAAGAGTATAATATTGAGTATTAACGAGTCTGTAAAAACAGAATAGATATGGCTAGATATATTGGTCCTAAATCAAGGATTGCCCGCCGTTTTGGCGAACCTATTTTCGGTGCTGACAAGGTTCTTTCCAAGAGAAAGTTCCCTCCAGGGCAGCATGGTAACAACCGTCGCCGCAAGACATCCGAGTATGGTGTCATGTTGGCTGAGAAGCAGAAGGCTAAGTACACCTATGGCGTACTTGAGAAGCAGTTCCGCAACATGTTTGAGAAGGCATCTCGCGCCAGCGGTATTACCGGTGAGATTCTTCTTCAGAACCTTGAGTGCCGTCTGGACAATGTGGTATATCGTCTGGGTATTGCTCCCACCCGTGCCGCAGCACGCCAGTTGGTAAATCACAAACACATTACCGTTGATGGCAAGGTGGTAGGCATTGCATCCTACAATGTGACTCCCGGTCAGATTGTGGGTGTACGTGAGCGCTCCAAGAGCCTCGAGGTGATTCAGAATGCCTTGGCAGGTTTCAACCACAGCAAGTATCCTTGGATTGAGTGGGACGAGAACCAGAAGTCCGGCAAGTTGCTTCACAAGCCCGAGCGCGCAGACATTCCTGAGACCATCAAGGAGCAGTTGATCGTTGAGTTGTACTCTAAATAAAGATTGATAATGGCGATATTAGCATTTCAAAAGCCCGATAAAGTAATAATGTTGGAGGCGGACGAGAGATACGGCAAGTTTGAGTTTCGTCCCCTTGAAGGTGGTTTCGGTACCACTATAGGCAATGCTTTGCGCCGCATTCTTCTTTCATCGCTGGATGGCTTTGCCGTGAACACGGTTTCTATTGCCGGAGTCGAGCACGAGTTCGCTACGGTGCCTGGTGTCAAGGAGGATGTTACCAACATTATCTTGAATCTGAAGCAGATCAGGTTCAAGCAGTTAGTAGATGAATTCGAGACTGAGAAAGTTAGTGTTACTGTTGAGAACACCACAGAGTTCAAGGCAGGTGACTTCAACAAGTATCTGACAGGATTTGAAGTGTTAAACCCTGATTTGGTTATTTGCCATTTAGACGCAAAAGCAACGATGCAAATAGAGATTGGCATCAACAAGGGTCGTGGCTACGTCCCTGCGGAGGAGAACCGTGAGTTCTGTACCGATGTTAATGTCATTCCCATTGATTCGATTTACACTCCTATCAGAAATGTTAAATACTCTGTCGAGAATTTCCGCGTAGAGCAGAAAACCGACTTCGAGAAGCTCATTCTCGAAATCACGACAGACGGTTCCATACATCCGAAGGATGCTTTGAAGGATGCCGCCAAGATTCTCATCCAGCATTTCATGCTTTTCTCTGATGACAAGATTACCATTGAGAACGGTGAGGGTGCGGATGATGAAGGCTTTGACGAAGAGATTCTTCACATGCGCCAGCTTTTGAAGACCAAGCTTGCTGACATGGACCTCTCCGTGCGTGCCCTCAACTGCCTTAAGGCAGCCAATGTGGAGACGCTGGGTGACTTGGTTCAGTACAACAAGACCGACCTTCTTAAGTTCCGCAACTTCGGAAAGAAATCGCTCACTGAGCTTGATGATTTGCTCGAGAGTCTGAATCT
>JBJEKL010000066.1:0-14967 GCA_051878615.1 Bacteroidaceae bacterium
ATGGCATCCCAGCGAAGACCTGGTGGCCTTCTCCACCAACAGGACGGGACAGACCTTCCACGCTTATCATCCCGAGAAACTTGAGGTAATGGACGAGGCCAGCGACATGCTTCTCTACGATGTCAGGCGCAACGAGGTGACACACGTCTTCCGTAGCGAAAACGAGTTGGAGACCTTCCCCGCATGGGCTCCCTCGGGCGACCGCCTTTACTATTGCAGCGCACAGGTCGGACACATCATTCCGCCCGATTGTCCCGACAGCATACGCGGAATGCAGATGATGTTCCATTATGACAGCATCTTTTACGACTTGAAATCCGTGGATTTTGACACCAAGACACGCACCTTCGGCTCACCACGTACCGAGGTGGAGGCATCGGCACAAGGGCACAGCATCACCCTGCCACGTGTAAGTCCCGACGGGCGCTACGTGCTCTACACACAAGGCGAATACGGACAATTCCACATCTGGCACAAGTCCAGCGACCTGTGGGTAAAGGATCTGCAGACCGAAAACTGCTACAATCTGTATCAGGCCAACAGCCCAGATACCGACAGTTTCCACAGTTGGAGCAGCAACGGGCGCTGGATAGCCTTCAGCAGCAGGCGCATCGACGGCAACTACACACGTATCTTCCTTACCTATTTCGACAGGAACGGACAAGCTCACAAGGCATTCCCCATCCCGCAGGAGGATCCCGAGTACAACACCCTGTTGCTGAAGAGCTACAATGTGCCCGAGCTCACCCGGGATGCCATACGCATCTCCCTGCCCGACCTGAACCATTGTGTTCGGGAAACGGAAGCCGAGAAGGCTACATACAAGGGGTACCTGCAACCCCCAGGCAAATGACAGCCGGCAGGCTACCTTCTGTTTTTACATCAATAACACACTAAACATCCAAAGAATATGAGAGTCATCATCCAACCCGATTATCAGCAGCTCAGCAGATGGGCGGCCGAGTACGTGGCAGCCAAGATCAATGCAGCACAACCCACTCAGGAAAAGCCATTCAAACTGGGATGCCCCACAGGCTCCTCTCCCCTGGGCCTCTATAGACACCTGATAGAGCTCTACAAGGCAGGGAAGGTAAGTTTCCGCAACGTGGTCACATTCAATATGGACGAATACGTAGGTCTGCCCGAAGAGCATCCCGAGAGTTACCACAGCTTCATGTGGAACAACTTTTTCAACCATATCGATATCAAGCCTGAGAACGTGCACATACTCAACGGGAACGCTGCAGACCTCGAGGCAGAATGCGCAGCTTACGAGAAAGCCATTCAGGAGGCAGGCGGCATAGATCTCTTCATGGGCGGAATCGGTCCCGACGGACATATCGCCTTCAACGAACCTTTCAGCTCACTTACCAGCCGCACCCGCGTGAAGAGTCTCACCACCGATACGATTATCGCCAACAGCCGTTTCTTCGGCGGAGACGTCAACCAGGTTCCCCGCACGGCTCTCACCGTAGGCGTCGGCACCGTGATGGATGCCCGTGAAGTGCTCATCGTATGCAACGGACACGGCAAGGCACGCGCCCTGCAGCACGCCATCGAGGCCGCCGTATCCCAGGAATGGACCATCAGCGCCCTGCAGATGCATCCCCATGCCATCATCGTATGCGACGAGGCTGCCACCGACGAACTGAAGCATGGCACCTACAAGTACTTCAAGGATATCGAGAAAGATAACCTCTGATACATCTCTTGCACATCCTGGCCCGCATGTTTCCCCCGAGAGAAGAGGGAATCATGCGGGCTATCTTCGTTTTTCTACCGTCTTGCTTGGGTAATCGGAGGAAAACCTCTACCTTTGCATTAGCAGTATGCGCTTGTGGTGGAATTGGTAGACACGCCAGACTTAGGATCTGGTGCCTTCGGGCGTGTAAGTTCGAGTCTTATCAGGCGTACTGTTTTTTTTGTCGGGCATGAATCGGGCTGGGAAGAGCCTGTTCCCGCCATACGTCGGATACGTCATCCACTGATAGAAATCTGAAAACTATACACATATCATCTATTATGAAGAGAACAACCCTATTGGCCGTGGCACTTGCTGTAATGATTTCAGCGGGAATGCATGCGGCCAAGAAAACTCCTGTGCAGAAAGTCGGCCTTGTGAGCATGCAGGGCTATGTGGGACAACGCTACGACGAATGTCTCAACCGTCGGGTGAAGACCGAGAATCTGGACACCCTCATCTCTGTCTATCGCCATCAGGACGAGGAATCAAACATGTGGGGAAGCGAATTCTGGGGAAAATGGGTACAGGGAGCCATAGGCATGTATCATTTCACCCACGACGAGGAGCTCAAGGGCATCATCCAACAGGCAGAGGACAGGCTCATGGCCTGCCAGCTCAAGAACGGATACATCGGTGACTACGACGAGCAGCACCAGCTTGGCGGCTGGGACGTGTGGGGCCGCAAGTACACACTGCTGGGACTCATCAAGTGGTATTGGGAGACAGGTGACAAGAACGCACTGAAGAGCGCCACACGCCTGCTTGACTACACCATGACCCAAGTGGGGCCCGGCAAGAAATCAATACTTGAGTGCGGTGCATATGTGGGTATGCCCCCAAGCAGCATCCTCGAGCCTACCATGTTCATGTACCAGACCACCGGGCAGCAGCGCTATCTTGACTTCGCGAAATACATCGCCGAGGAGCTTGATAGAGTCGGAGGCCCGCAGCTTATCACGCGTGCCGATGTCCCCGTGGCACTTCGCGTGCCTCTGAAGCCGGGCGATGCGTGGTACGGTAACAAGAACGGGCAGAAGGCCTATGAGATGATGTCCTGTTATGTGGGACTGCTTGAGCTCTTCCGCGAGACCGGCGAGCCTGATTTATTGAAATCCGCCCAGACTACATGGCAGCATATCGTGGACGAGGAAATCAACATCTGTGGTTCGGGAGCCTCTCACGAATGCTGGTATGGCGGACGTGCCCTGCAGACCAGGGTGTCGGCGCTTACCATGGAGACCTGCGTGACCTTCACCTGGATGCAGTTCTGTGAGCGCCTGCTGGAGTTCACAGGTGATCCCAAGTACGTTGACCAGATAGAGCGCACCATGTACAACGCGCTTATGGCGAGCATGAAGGGCGATGGGTCGCAGATTGTCAAGTACACGCCGCTGGAAGGTTATCGCCAGGAGGGAGAGCATCAGTGCCATATCCCTATCAACTGCTGTAATGCCAATGGTCCCCGTGCCTTTGCCATGATTCCCCGCGTGATGTACCGCCTGCCTTCCGAGGGAAGGGTGGACATCAACCTCTTCGTCCCCTCTCAGACCACCATTGAGATGGGCGGACAAAGCATTGCATTGAGTCAGGAGACCGACTACCCGCTTCATGGGGACGTACACATCGGCGTTAGTCCACAGCACGAGGCCACCTTTACCGTGGCTCTGCGCATCCCTGCCTGGAGTAGGAACACCCGGGTTGAGGTAAACGGCAAACAGGTGGAGGGCGTGAAGGCCGGAGAGTACTGTCTGATAGAGCGCGCATGGAAGGCAGGTGACAAGGTGACGCTCAACACGGACATACAGGCACGCTTGGTGGAGATGAACGACATGCAGGCCATCGAACGCGGTCCCGTGGTGTTGGCCCGCGACACACGCTTCCGCGACGGATATGTCGACGAAGCTTGTCTCATTCCCACCCACGACGGCAACATCGTGAATCTGGAACCTGTCCCTGCCCCCAAGGGCATGTGGATGGCCTTCCGTATTACCATGCCGCGCGGAGCCTACAATACCGAGAAATTTGAGACACGATTCTGTGACTTTGCCTCTGCAGGAAATACCTGGGACAAGGCTGAACGCTATCGTGTTTGGCTGCCCAAGATCAACGACCCCTCAAAGGTAAGATAGCCTCCCTGGCATAGACGGACACGTCTTGCCTCCTGCCGCCGTTCAGGCAGAATCCGGAGAGATAATGAGCCGAGTGTACCTACTTTTGAGTAGTGCACCCGGCTTCTTGGTTTGTTTCGCATGTGTGTTATCAAACGAGCACAAGTCCCTAACGGAGTCAGGGAACGGACTCAACCATGCTGCATGCGGTACTCGTTTTAGCGGAAATTTCACGAGGGTGTAGGAAAACCGAATAGGATGGCCTTTTTTCACACAAACGTTTGCGGGAAAAAGGAGCGTTTTAGGGATTCTGAAGGCGAGGCGGCTCGGTGTCGTGTAGATATGGGATTTTTGGGTCAGCGGATTTTTTAAACTTGCTCCGACAATTCCCGGTGGAATGCAGACGTGAGTCACAAGGTTAAGGGCAATACACCAAAGGACGTGCTCTCCCATTCCCAGGACATTCTGCTGGATTCCTGTCGGATTTGTCTATCTGCCTGCCGAATTGTTACGCAAGAACTCCCGTGCGGTGTCTATCATACTGTCCCTGCCCTGCATTGCCTGAATACTGTCGAGTGCACAATCCACATCGGGAGCTATG
This sequence comes from Bacteroidaceae bacterium, assembly GCA_051878615.1. GTDB lineage: Bacteria > Bacteroidota > Bacteroidia > Bacteroidales > Bacteroidaceae > Physcousia. The sequence continues at coordinate 4,454 of JBJEKL010000066.1, forward strand.
CCTGACTCTATCTGCTGCATGTTCACATCATAGGATGGACATGCGCTGAAGCGTACAGCCCAGCCTATGGGCAACTCACTCGAGAAGGGCATTCCACTGCCACCCCCTGTCTGATCACCCATAACAGTAACCATGGGCATCTGCTTCATGTCTCGCACGAAAGTGTTGGCGGCACTAAAGCAGGAGCGATTGGTGAGCAAGACAACAGGTTTCTGCCAACGTACCCTTGTCAGTGCCGGTTCGATGTATTCTGCCTGAGGTTCTGAGAAGTCATTATGTCCCTTGCCTGTCTTGTGACTGATATAGCCCACCAGCCTGCGTTCGTTGGTGAATCGCGCGGCAATCCGCTCTACATTGGTAAGCAACCCGCCCGTATTACCACGAATGTCCAGTATAAGGCCATTGCATAGGCGCAGATAATACAACATCTCGTCAAGGTTCCCCTCTCCTACGGCATCGGAGAAGCTCTCATACACGACATAGGCGACATTATCCTCCAGGATGCGGTACTTCATCCCACTGGCAATCCGATAGTCCGTACCCAAATACTTGTCACGCAATTCCCGGTCAAGATTCTCAGGATAATCGTCCTTCCATGACCAGTTGCGCCCGATATCCATACTGCTATAGATGTTCACATGACCATCCTTCAAGGTGGAAAGCATACGGCACAGAACCTCAAAAAGCTGGGCATGGTTCATCTCCGGGCGTACCATTCCCAAGTATTCCTGACGCTTGTCGGACCAGCTGAAGCCCAATGTCTGCTCTTTGTAATCAAGGAAACAGTAATGCTCATCTATGATACGCCAGAGTGCCTCTACGTTTGCCTGTGGCGAGTCATCATAGTCATCCACTCCCCGCTGACATCCCACCATCAGGAAAAATCCTGCAAGAAGGCACCATACATAGTTCTTCCTTCTCATTTCTTTCTCTTTAAAGTTTGGAAATGACGTACATAACCCAACATGAAGGAGCGACTGATGTCATGCATTCTGATTCCGTTCACATGACTCTGCCGGATATCACTCAGGTATCCCACACGCAAGGTAGTACGGGAAAAACAAAGGTCAACACATAACAGTTGCCGCACACTCAACGCATTTGCGGGACTTGTGAAACACACATTATGGTCTCCGTAACCTTGATAAATCTCATAATAACTTTGCCCATAATTGGGAGAGAACATGCAGCCGATGACTGGCATATCGACCTGATACAGCACCTGCATGGGAAGGTGAGCCACACGGAAGTCATAGGAGCCTCCTGCTGAGAGCGAGACATCCAGCGAGGCACGAGCCTGAGCCGGATTGTTGCCATTGCGTGTGTTATAAAGGAATCCCACATCTGTGCCAACAAGTGCACCCGCCCTCAATCTGAATGGAACGAGAGGATGCCACACATAATGCCATCCCGCATCATAAGCAAGCCTTCCTCCCAACTCATTTGCCGTAGAGGCAGGATTTTCCACATAGGAGAAGGCACCCTGCAACATACTCTGAAACGAGATACGTCCGCCGGCCATGCCTGTCATACGCTCACGCATGGAAAGGAATGTAATCTGTGGTCCCTTGTATTCCACAGGAGAGAGATAGGTGTCCAGCTGGTTTGCGCGACCTATACCCATCAGTATCGAACGGTCAATCTGTCTGCCACCGGACTGATACTCCACAGGTACAACAGGCTGCCAGGCATACAACGGCCCCATCCTGCCACTCATACAAAGCAGAAGAATGCAGGCCGCAAGGCTGCAGCGAATACCTCGACAAAGAACGTCAGTCATCGAATATATGCAGTTGGCCAGTCATCTCATCGAGCACATCCTGTTGACTCTCGGGTTTGTCCTCGACATCCGTCACATCTTCAGCATCTCCTGGAACCAGATTGCCAGAACCATCGGATGCAGTCTCCATGTCATTAGGCTCAGGCCGACGCGTAGGCTCGAGTTCTTCCACACGCGCCACAGTAAAGGTGGTCACACGCTTGCCACGTGCCTTGAATCCCTTCACTCCCACAAATTCCTCAGCCTCCATATCTATAGGAGCCCGGAAGTCATCATTCCCACCCATTGTAACAAGCAGATGAGGATATGGAGTATCCGTAATGAGAAGTTCTCTGTTTGCGGGATTCTCCCCTAAGTAGGTCTGATGCCGAGCCGTAGCCTCCAGTTTGAAACGCTTCACATAGAGGTACCCCCCTTGCTCTTCGTCAATAAGGGCCGCCGTCCATATCTTGTCCGGATTATACTTCTCTATGCGTACTATATTGTCCTCATAGTGATTGTTGGCATCGAAATTGGTGATATAGAACTCCGACGTATCCAGGAGGACAAGAATCTTGTCGTCGTTGCTGAACTCACCCAGGTATGTTCCCTGCTCGTCATAATTGATTCTATGTATATCAAAGTCAAACCAAACCTTACGACCGCCTAACGTACTTCCTCCATGACTCTTGAGTGTGATGCGGTTCACATCCAGTCTGGTGAGCAAGTAGCCCATACTCTGCCGGCCTCTGATAGTCAACTGACTGAAGTCACGGTCGAAGAATATCTTCTTTAACTTCGGATTGGGTTTAAGTATCACTTTGACTACCTCGGCCTCTCCATTGGGATTTGCCGTGAAATAAAGCACACGGCTGCCAGCCTTCCCTTGTGTGAGATCGTATTCCCTGTCACGAGTGATGCTGGTCACGTTGAATCGTTTTATGTAAGACGTGGCCGTCTGTCCGTCCCGATAGACGACATTGTATGTGGTTCGGGAATCACCCTTGCGGAATACGGCAAGATGTATTATCTCAGCCTTCCTGCGGTCAGCCTTGCTCCGTTCCGTCTCACCCACGAAAAGTTTTTCTGCTATACGCACCACCTTATATGTGCCGTCGCGATAGAAGATGATGACATCATCGATATCCGAACAGTTACATACATATTCGTCCTTCTTGAGTGAGGTACCTATAAAGCCTTCCGTTCGGTTGATATACAGTTTCTGGTTGGCTTCCACCACCTTTGCCGCCGAGATGGTGTCGAAGTTCTTGATTTCTGTCAGGCGCGGATGAGCCTTGCCATACTTGCCCTTGATAAACTCAAACCACTGGCAGGTCACCTCCACCATATTGGCCAGTTCCCGGTCAATCTGCTCCACCTCGGCATTCATGCGGGCAATGTTCTCCTCCGCCTTCTCCTTGTTGAATTTCAGGATGCGGGCCATCTTGATTTCCATCAGACGCAGGATATCATCACGGGTCACCTCCCTCACCAGCTTCGGATACCATGGCTTCAGACGTCCGTCAACCCATTCTATGGCGGTATCCATGTCTTTGGCATTCTCGAACTGACGATCCTTGTAAATGCGTTCCTCTATGAAAATCTGCTCCAAGGAAGCGAAGAGCAGACTCTCCAGCAATTCCCCCCGTCGTATGAGACGTTCTTTTCTCAGGAGTTCCAGTGTGGTGTCTACATTTCTGCGAAGCACGTCACTCACAGTGAGGAATTGGGGTTTCCTGTCGTCTATGACGCAACAGTTGGGCGAAATAGAGATTTCACAGTCAGTACAAGCGTATAGTGCATCGATGGTCTTGTCGCTACTTGCACCTGGAGTCAGGTGGACAAGGATCTCGGCCTTGGCAGCCGTAAGGTCCTCCACATTGCGGATCTTTATCTTCCCTTTCTCATTTGCCTTGAGAATACTGTCTATGAAGGTGCTCGGCTTGCTGGCCGTACCCGTGGTCTTTCCATAGGGAATCTCGGTGATGGCAAGTGTCTTGCTGTCGCGTTTCTCTATCTTTGCCCGCACACGTACGACCCCTCCACGCTGACCGTCATTATACTTGCTCACATCGATACAGCCGCCCGTAGGGAAGTCCGGATACAGATGAAACTCCTCGCCACGCAAATAAGAAATAGCCGCATCACATATTTCGCCCAGGTTGTGAGGAAGTATCTTGCAGTTCAGACCCACGGCAATGCCTTCGGCTCCCTGGGCAAGCAGAAGCGGGAACTTCACAGGCAAGGCAATAGGCTCTTTGTTACGTCCATCATAAGAGAGTTTCCACTCTGTGGTCTTGGGATTGAAGACCACATCCAAAGCAAAATTGCTCAGTCTGGCTTCGATATAACGCCCGGCTGCTGCATCATCTCCCGTGATAATGTTTCCCCAGTTTCCCTGGCAATCCACCAGAAGGTCCTTCTGTCCAAGCTGTACCAGGGCATCCTTGATACTGGCATCGCCATGAGGGTGGAACTGCATGGTATGTCCCACGATGTTGGCCACCTTGTTGTATCGGCCGTCATCCATTCGCTTCATGCTGTGCATGATGCGTCGCTGCACGGGTTTGAATCCGTCACCTATATGCGGAACAGCACGTTCCAGGATTACGTATGAAGCATAATCCAGGAACCAGTCCTGGTACATGCGGTTGAGATGATGGGTGATACCATCGGTCATTGTCACATCATTTGCCATTGTCTTCTCTCTTGCCAAAATATAATACACACGGGCACTCGCACGCATGATTCCCACAAAGTTAGCAAGAAAACGCGGCATGGACAAGCACAGCGCCCAAAAACAAGCACTGCATCATGACAAATTCCTACCACTCCCCAGGGCTTTTCATCACTTTTATTTCGTATTTTTGCGGTATGAAATTTGGCTTATACCTAACCTTTGGGCTGGTGTGGTTACTTGCCCGGCTATCCATGAGGGTACTCTATGTGCTCTCGGATTGCCTTTTCCCCTTGATTTATCACGTGGCACGATACCGACGCAAACTGGTACATCAGCAACTAAAAGACTCCTTCCCCCATAAATCCCGCGAATGGCTTAGGCAGACAGAAAAGAAGTTCTACCACTTTTTCTGCGACTACATTGTGGAAACACTGAAACTCACGCACATGAGCAGAGAGGAGATTATGCGCAGGGTGACCTTCGAGGGACTGGACGAACTGCAGACTGAAATGTGCAAACGCAACATACAATTCGCCTTTGCCTACCTGGGACACTACGGGAACTGGGAATGGGTGGCTTCCTTCAGCCTCCACCTTGGCCCGGGATTCTGTGGAGGACAGATTTACCATCCGCTCAAAAACACCATGATGGACCGTTTCTTCATTAGACTCCGGAAGCAGTTCGGAGGCGAGTGCATACCCATGAAGGAGACGGGAAGGCATATCGTGACCATGAGCAAGGGAGAAAAACGTGAAATCATCGGATTCATAGCCGACCAATGTCCCAAATGGGAAGCACAACACCACTGGACGCAATTCCTCAACCATAAGACTTCTTTCTACGTAGGGTCGGAGCTCATGGCCAAGCGAGTACAGGCATGCAGTGTGTACGTGCAAGTGACCCGGCCAAGGAGAGGATATTACCATTGCCGCATCATACCTATCTCGTGGGAACCCAAGGAGCATCCCAATTATGAGATAACCGACCTCTATGCCGCCTCCTTGGAAAAGCAGATACTCGAGCAACCGGAAATCTGGCTGTGGACACACAACCGATGGAAGCGCACATACGAGGAATGGCTGCGCATGAGCGAGGTGTGGCACAAGGCAAGGAAAAACTCTACCAAGGACGATATATGAAACAGGACATCACCCTACGCGTAGAAGCTCTCAGAAGCTATATGCGCAAACATGCGTTGGAAGCCTTCATCTTCCCAAGTACAGACCCACACAATGGGGAATATATCCCCAGACACTGGATGACAAGGGAATGGATAAGCGGATTCAATGGCAGTGCCGGCACCGCGGTAGTCACACTCGACGATGCTGCCCTATGGACGGACAGCAGATATTTCCTGGCGGCAGAAGAACAGTTGGCCAATACTCCCTTCCGGCTCATGAAGGATCGGTTGCCCGAGACTCCTACCATCACGGAATGGCTCTGCCAAAACCTTAAGTCAGGACAGACCGTGGGCATCGACGGATGGGTGAACAGCATAGCACAAACAGAATCCTTACGTCAGGCATTACAATCATCAGGAATCATACTGGACACCCGTATGGATCCTGCAGAGGAACTGTGGGAGAATCGTCCTTCCATACCCATGAATGCCGTAGAGATACAGCCCCTAAGGTTTGCAGGAGAATCGGCAACATCCAAACTGACTCGCATCAGAAAACGGCTCAAGGAAGTGGGAGCGGACATGACCGTCATCTGCCCTCTCGATGAAATCGCGTGGATTACCAACCTGAGGGGAACAGATGTCCATTGCAATCCTGTCTTCGTGAGCTATATGGCCATCACACAGGAAAGTGCAATCCTGTATGTGGATTCCCGGAAATTATCCCAGGAGGTATATGCATATCTAAGTCAGGAGGGCATAGCAACACAGCCCTACGAAGCCCTGCCCGATGCGTTGGCCCAGACGGTTCCCTGCACCTTGCTCATTGATCCCGCCTCGTGCAACTGTCATATGCTTCCACCCGAAGGTAAGGGCTGGAGGATAATAAGGGGCGACTCACTCATCTCACCCATGAAAGCCATCAAGAACGAAGCCGAGCAGGAGGGGTTCCGACAGGCTATGCGTCATGACGGAGTGGCAATGGTGAAGTTCCTGCGATGGCTCAAGCCCGCTGTAGAGGCAGGAGGACAGACAGAGATCAGTGTGGACGAGTATCTCACCTCCCTGAGAGCAGAACAGCCGCTCTACAGAGAGATCTCTTTCGATACCATTGCAGGTTATGCCCAGCACGGAGCCATCGTTCACTACGAAGCCACGGAAGAAACCGATATGGCGTTGAAACCGGGAGGTCTGCTCCTCCTGGACAGTGGAGCACAATACCAGAATGGTACCACAGACATCACACGAACAATCCCCCTGGGTCCGCTTACTCAAGAAGAACGGCTCGACTATACCCTTGTGCTCAAGGGACACATTCGTCTGGCTATGGTCAAATTTCCTGTAGGAACTTGTGGAACACAACTTGATGTGCTGGCACGATATGCCATGTGGCAACAAGGCATCAACTACGGACATGGTACAGGACATGGCGTGGGCAGTTATCTGTGCGTGCACGAAGGTCCTCATCAGATACGCATGAATCATATGCCGGCTCCGTTAATGCCCGGTATGACTGTTACCAACGAACCCGGCATCTATCGGGCAGGCAAGCATGGAGTGCGCATAGAAAACACCATGATTGTGAAGGAATGGATGGAGAGTGAGTTCGGCCAGTTCCTCCAACTGTATCCCCTCACCCTTTGCCCCATTGACATGGAACCTGTCCTGTGGGACATGATGCAAGAGGATGAGGTAACTTATCTCAATGAATATCACGCCCGGGTGCGCCGGGAATTGGCACCCTTGCTTGATGGGGAAGACTTGGACTGGCTCATAAAGGCGACAGAACAGCATATTATATAATATATATAAGGTATAGGTATGGCAATAATCAAAAGACTGGCAGGAATGCCTGCACCACGATTCGGCAAGCATTGTTACTTCAGCGAAGGGGCTGTGATTGTGGGAGATGTGGAGATGGGAGACGACTGCACCATATGGTTCAATGCAGTAATACGTGGGGACGTGCACTTCATCAGGATAGGCAACCGAACCAACGTACAGGACAACAGTTGCATCCACACGCTGAATGGCAAAGCGCCATGCATACTGGGCAATGACGTGACCATAGGGCACAGCGTCACCCTGCATGGTTGTGAAGTGAAGGATGGAGCATTGGTGGGCATGGGTGCCACTGTACTGGACCATGTAGTGGTGGGCAAGGGTGCCATCGTGGCTGCAGGAGCACTCGTCCTGAGCAACACCATCATCGGCGACGGAGAACTGTGGGGAGGCGTGCCTGCCAAGTTCATCAAGAAAGTGGATCCTGAGCAGGCAGTCGCACTCAACCAGACCTATGCAAGCCATTATATCGCCTACAGCGACTGGTATCGCAAAGCCGACTCCAACCCATCATCCACACAGATAGTGACCACCAGCGAAGAATACCGAATCGAGTAACAGCGTATTCTCGAATTCATCATATCATTAACCTCAAAAAAAGCAAAATGAAGAGATTGACTCACCTGTGTATCATACTGGCCATTACCATGCTCAGCATGGCCTCATGCAGTCTGTTCGAGAAGAAACCGGGCATACCCAGCGAAGTATGTAATCCCCTGCCCATGAAGTTGGGCGACCCGTTCCTCCTGCATGCCTCCAATGGCAGATACTACATGTATGGCACCTCCATGGCCGATGGCTTTGAAGCATACGTGAGTGACGACCTCGTCACCTGGGAATCCTGCGGACAGGTATATCATGGTGGCGACAGCAACCAATGGTGCAAGGATTGCTTCTGGGCACCCGAGGTATATGAGCGCAACGGGAAATATTATATGTTCTTCAGCGCCAACTGGCGAAAGAATCCCACCAACGAGGCCGAAAACTTCAAGATAGGCGTTGCCGTGAGTGAGAGACCCGAGGGTCCCTTCATGGATCTGATGAACCGTCCCATCTTCTCTCCCGATTATCCCATCATCGATGCCAACGTGCTCTTCGATGACGCACATGGCCGCTGCTACCTCTATTTCAGCCGCTGCTGTTACAAGCACCCGGTAGAGAGTGAGGTGGCCGACAGTCTGAAGCGTGAGGGAGTTTATGACCAGATAGAAGAGAGCTGGGTGTATGGCATAGAACTGAAGAGTGACTTCACGGGAGTGATTGGCGAACCCGTACTGCTGCTACAACCGCCAACCTACCTGAGTGACAGACAGGCGGAATGGGAAAGCCGAAGCGCCACACATGGTGAAGCAAACCGCCGTTGGACAGAGGGAAGCTACATCTTCCAGCACAATGGACTCTATTATATGATGTATAGCGCCAACTGCTATCAAGGCCGATACTATGCCGTAGGTTACGCCACAGCCTGTGATCCCTTGGGACCCTTCTGCAAGGCAGACAATAATCCCATTCTCCAGGAAAACCTTCAGAAGGGTGGTGAAGTCATGGGTACAGGCCACAATATGGCCATCACTATGCCCGACGGTTCGCTCTACACCGTTTACCACGGACGCATGAAGAGCAATCCCGATGAACGAGTGGTACTCATGGACCGCATGCACATCGAGGACAGTGGCAAGTTGATAGTGGATGGTCCCACTACTGAGCCACAAGAAATAAGGAGGTAAGCAAAAACCGCAAACAGCCCTCTCCAGCGCACTCGGTGGTTTTTCCAGTGGAATCCAAGCCAAGATAAACGGGAAGGACTTCTGGACAGGGAAGCAGAACGTCATTCCTTCGCAGGCTCTTGAGACACCATCGGGAAAGATTGAGACTGCTGTTACGGGAACAGACAGAAGCAAGCTGACGCCAAATCAACTGGGAAAATTAGGAGAAGAGATGGCTGCTGCTGAACTGAGAGAACAAGGGATAGAAGTTATAAAAGGTCATTTTGCTTATCGTGTAGAGGGCGTGGAAGGGTACGGATTCACCGATGTGGTAGGCAGGAGGGGTAATACCATCTATATTATAGAAGCAAAAAATGGGCCATATGCCAGACTTACAAAGTTCCAAAGAAAAGCATTCCAAAAAATGAAAGAGGGAGCTATGGTAACCTTTTTTGGACCTAAGGCAGAAGCTAGTAATCTTCCGCTGGACCCTATCTCTGATTACATCTTTAGATTAAGAAGATTTGTCCCTCAAATAAGAAAATAAAATGGTTTTATTTTAACGAATTATCCATAATATATATGAAAAATAAGGAAAGAATTTTATTGGCATTACGAGCCGAACTGGAGCCGTTAGGCTATCGTTACTTCAAATCAACAGGGAAATTCTCGAGAAAAGTAGACAAAAACACCATCATCTCAATAGTATATATACCAGAATGCTTCCGACATGGTTTTACAGATGTTATCCTGCTTGCCAAAGGAGAATATAGAGACATAGAAGAGGTACTATATAAACTCACCAACGTATCAGTTGCTACCACCCGTAGGCATTTTGGAATTTCATGCCAACTTTTTTCAATTCTCCAAATGGACTTACATGAGTACAACGCTGATTTCTGCTTTTGGGACGGTGATTCAGAAGATGAATACAATCGGAAACTGAATAAGATTATAGAACGAATAAAGACTCACCTGTTACCCTATGTTGAAGCTCTTTCATATAAGGATAGTGCGCTGGAGAAGGCGATTGATTTGGAGAAGAAATCTTTGCTTTTCTTTGAATATGTCATCCCCATCATGTACTGCGTATGGAAGCACGACAAGAAAGCTGCACTGGACTATTTGGAGGAGAGAAGACAGCAAAAACTGTCATGGATAAAGCCAGAAGAATGGGAACGGATGGAACGAATGAAAAAAGGGGAAAAGTTTATGCAGGACGAACGCCCAATAAATGCCCTCGCATACGAAAGATACATTGAAGGAGCCAAGAAGATCAGGGAATGGATAGAGAGCCAGGAGTATGATGATTAGGAGTAATATATAGACAACGGACTGAATATGAAAGACTTTATCAGGCAACACCATGTATGGAGAATTTATAATGATATGACTTCCATTAAACAA
>JBJEKL010000067.1:0-14745 GCA_051878615.1 Bacteroidaceae bacterium
GCACAACCTTGCCAAGGTTGGGGTCGCGAGTTCGAGTCTCGTTTTCCGCTCAAATCAATCATCTTATTGAGCCCAGGTGGCGGAATTGGTAGACGCGCACGTTTCAGGTGCGTGTGTCGAAAGGCGTGCAGGTTCGACTCCTGTCCTGGGCACCATTATTCAAAAAAAAGACGGGCGTAATTCCATGGGGACACAGCAAGCATGCCCGTCATCCCCGACCGATGTATTTGGAATGACAGATCCGAATCCATATAAGAATTCCATGGAACGGAACGACTACATCTGACCCCAAATCGGTCATTGGGCCTTCCATCAATTTTGCCTATTTTCAACGCAAACGTTTGCATGAAAAATACATCCAATTCGGAATTTTGAAGACATGATTGATTCTGCCCAAATATGCCGATGAAGTGCAACCGAATTTCACAAAATCAACTCAATCGACATTCCCCTTCCCCCCATAGTTCTTAGTCAGATTTCTCAGCTTTTTGATCTATGTTCTTGGTGTTTCGCCATAAAACTGTAATTTTGCAGTAGAAATTGTAGTAGTATGTAGTGCGACAACCTCTAATGAATAAAAAACGACAATTATGAATAAGGACAGATTTTTGGTTATAGTCATTGTGACTCTAATTCTATTGGGAGTAATCTTCCTATGCGTTTCAATGTTTGGTAAGAATCAGGAAAAACACCATTCGCTGCCAATAGCCTTGTGTTGCATTTTTTCGGCAAACACGCTGCTAATGGCAAGAAATAGAAAAAAGAAATAAAGGCAAATGCACTTATCTCTGAAAAAAAATTTTGAGCGCAAAAATCTTACATGTTATTATCACAGGAAACTCACGGAATACCATGTGAGGCACTTAGGATAATAGTGAATCCTCTGCTATGTGTAGAATGGACGGCATTGAGCAAACTACCTGTCGCATTGTTGTACAGACTGATGTTAGCCTATATCAGAAACAAGGCCGAAAGTATGCTATACTGTATTTTGGTACATAGGGCAACCAATTCGTGTCTTGGATGAATAACTACAATCAAGACTACGGATTATCAAGAAGTTATAGATGGTATCAATGAGGCCATGAACCATGAGACACCATTGCTCCTGTCTCTTTCTGAAGAGCAGGTAAATGTGAAAAGGAATCATCAAAACCGAACTGTGAAGATGCTCGTGGGACATCTCATTGACTCAGCTTCTAACCACCATCAGCACATGGTGTGCCTGTAGTATGCACCACGTTGGGACATTCAATGTCCAACACTGAAATGGGTATGCTCGTCTTTCCCGACTACACCCAGGACAACGGCCTGTGGATTGTCTTTCAAGACTATCAGCATGAGGACTGGCAACAGTTTGTGATGCTGTTCAAACTATATAACCAGCACATCTGCCACATTATCCGTTCGATTGACGAGACAAGACTCAACAGCTATTGGCATGACTACAAGGGCTGTCGCGTGACTCACGACGCAATGATACGCGGATACATCAACCATATGAATCTGCATATCTGTCATATTCACGAACTGATTGAATAACAAAACATTATTGGCCAAGAATATCAACAATAAGAGAAAGGAAACAAGAAACTGTCAAAGGAAGAACATCCCTGCAACTAGCTCTCAAAATGTTCAATCAATTTGAAGTTCCAACATGCCATCTTCCTGAAGAAGGACTAAAGTTGCCAGCTCTCACAGATAGAACTCCTCCGTAAGGTGTTGATATTCGGCAGACCGGGAGCCATTGGCATCCTGCAGAAACAACTCATCAAATATAGGTTGAGACACGCGACGACGAGAGAACTCAAGCATTACACGTTTGGGAGGCTTGCGCATGACGGTGTGTATCTGGCAGCTACGTGCAAGAAATAAGCCACGTTCCAATCCCAAACCCACAAAACCAGCCTGTGACGAAGAAGGCAATACCACAGAAAACAGTCCCTCTCCGGAAAGAAGACGCATCACAGCGTCAAGCAAGCTCTCCATAGGAAGCGCAGAAGCATTACGCGCCAACATTCGACGTTCAGCAGGAGGAAGGACATCATTGATATAAAAGGGCGGATTGGAAAGAATACAATCAAACAAACCATCGCACGATACAAACTCCCGGACATCGCATTGATGGATTCTCACTCGTGAGGCAAAAGGACTATCCGCCACATTCTGGCGAGCCTGCTTCACAGAAGGCATATCAATATCAATCCCCTCCACTTTTGCCTGAGGAGCACGCTGCGCTGCCATTAATGCAATAAGGCCACAACCGGTTCCAACATCAAGCACATGATGTGCCTGGGACAAGTCCGCCCACGCACCTAACAACACACCATCCGTACCTACAGGCATCGATGATGTATCATGACGTACCAGAAACTGGCGGAATCGGAAAAATGGTTGGCTCATTGACAGGGTGCACTAAACAAAATTTTATAGAGCCTGATCCTCTAAGACCATTCTCCGTGACAAAGATACGTATTTTAGCATTCGACTGCCATAAGAATCCGATTATTTTTCGTACTTTTGCATCCGTTTTAATTTGGATTGACAGAAAGATACAAACAAGAGGATTTGCCCCTATGACAAACACAAAAAAGGTTTCATTCTCCTTTGTTGCAGACCTAAGTGCAGAATCTGACAAGATGATGCATTCCAATATCAGTGGAGACATGCCTATCCTATGCGTACGGGATTCCATACTCTTCCCTGGTACAATGACACCAGTGACAATAGGACGCAACATAAGCATAAAGACTCTCAGAAAAGCAGAAAAAGGAAACGGACTCGTGGCCGTATTCTTCCAAAAAGATGCGTCTGTAGATAATCCTGACATAAACGACCTATACCATTTTGGCATTATAGGCAAGCTTGTACATTTCCTGAAGTTACCCGATGGCAACTACACAGCACTTATACATGCAGCCAACAGGATAGAACTGCTCTCGCTCACACAAGACACCCATGGCTACCATGGCATGACAGAATCATGTCCCGACATAGAGCCAACCCAAATAGAAGAGGACACTTTCCATGCCATGCTGGGCGAACTCAAAGGTAAAATAAAGGCTTTGGCAGAGATGACAGAATTCTGTCCCCAGGAGTTTGTACAGTATGTGGAAAACCTGCAACCCTCGGCACTACTGCTCAATGTAATATGTGGATATCTGCCCATAGCCACAGATATAAAGTATCAATTGCTCTCAGCTCTGTCAGAGACGGAAAGAGCAGAAAAAGCTCTGGCCACGCTTAACGGTCTGCTTCAATTGGCCCAGTTACGCAAAGAAATTGAGCGACGAACTCAGAGAGAAATAGACAAACAACAACGCGAGTATTTCCTCAGTCAGGAGATAAGACAGCTGCAAAACGAACTGGGCAATAAGGACGACTCCAGCGTAAAGCAGGATGACCAGGAGCGGATGAGACAGGAGGCTCAGCACAAGAAATGGAATGCAAAAGTCAAGGAAGTATTTGAAAGAGAATTGGAGAAGTTGGCCCGCATCAACGTACAATCACCAGACTACAATGTGCAACTCAACTATCTGCAAACCATGTTACACCTGCCATGGGACTATTGCACCAGTGACTCACTTGATCTCAAAAGAGCAGAAAGTCGACTGAACAAAGATCATTATGGCATGGAAAAGGTGAAGGAGCGCATCCTGGAACATCTTGCTGTACTCAAGATGAGGAACGATCTCAAAAGCCCAATTCTGTGTCTGTACGGCCCTCCAGGTGTAGGGAAAACCAGTCTGGGGCGAAGCATCGCCGATGCACTAAACAGAAAATATGTACGCATAAGTCTGGGAGGCATGCATGACGAAAGTGAGATTCGTGGACATAGACGTACCTACATTGGAGCCATGCCCGGACGCATTATCAAGGGAATCCAGAAGGCTGGAGCATCAAACCCCGTGTTTATCCTTGACGAAATAGATAAGGTGACAGAGAACACTATTCAAGGAGATCCCTCATCTGCCCTACTTGAAGTACTTGACCCAGAGCAGAACAACGCATTCCACGATAACTTTCTGGACCTGGACTACGATCTAAGCCGCGTGATGTTCATTGCTACGGCCAACAACATCAATGCCATCCCCCGGCCTCTACTTGACCGGATGGAACTGATAAGCGTCGGAGGCTACATTACAGAAGAAAAGATTGAAATTGCACGTCGCCACCTCCTCCCTAAGGCAAAAGAGGAAATGGGACTCAACGGAACCAATTCGCCCAGGGTGTCCAAGGAAGCTTTGGAATACATCATAGAAAGATACACCCGAGAAAGTGGTGTCAGAGGTTTGAAAAAACAAATTGACAAACTACTGAGAAAGATTGCGCTAAACGTGGCACGTGGCACAACAGACAATCTGCCCAAGAGCATCAGTCCTGCATACGCGGAAACACTGTTGGGTAACCCACCATACAACCGCGACAAATACCAGGGAAACAAGGATGCCGGTGTCGTGACAGGATTGGCATGGACAAGTGTTGGAGGCGAAATTCTCTTCATTGAGACCAGTCTCAGCCAGGGAAAGAGCGGAAAGCTTACACTCACAGGCAATCTGGGAGACGTCATGAAAGAGAGTGCCATGCTGGCCCTCGAATATATCAAGTCCCATGCCGACAGCCTGGGTATTGACATGCGTATCTTTGACAACTACAACATACATATTCATGTACCTGAAGGTGCCGTTCCGAAAGACGGACCCAGTGCAGGCATAACCATAGCAACAAGCATTGCCAGCGCCATTACCCAGCGTATGGTACGCGGCAAGGTGGCCATGACAGGCGAAATCACTTTGCGGGGAAAGGTGCTTCCTGTGGGAGGAATCAGGGAAAAGATACTGGCAGCCAAACGTGCAGGCATAACAGACATCATACTCTGTGAAGAAAACGAAAAAGACATCAAGGAAATTCCCGAAATGTATCTTAAAGGCATAGGATTCCATTATGTGAAGACTGTGGCTGATGTGTGGAACATTGCTCTATTGCCAGAAAAAGTGGAAAACCCCATTGTATATCATCTTGAAGACATAAAAGAGGATAAGAAAGAGGCATGACATTCCAATTGCAACACACCGACCCGGAATCGGAAGCCAGAGCAGGAGTCATACAGACTGCACATGGACAGATAATGACCCCTATATTCATGCCTGTGGGAACAGTAGGTAGTGTAAAGGGCGTATCGGTACGTGACCTCAAGGAAGAGGTGAAAGCACAAATAATACTGGGCAATACCTATCATCTCTACCTACGTCCGGGAACTGAGATATTAGAAAAAGCGGGCGGATTGCATCGCTTCAACAGTTGGGATGGCCCCATTCTTACAGACAGTGGCGGATTCCAGGTTTTTTCACTTACAGGAATCAGGAAACTGACAGAGGAAGGATGTACATTCCGCAGCCATATAGACGGAAGCAAACACATATTCACCCCCGAACGTGTAATGGACATTGAACGCAGTATCGGTGCCGATATTATGATGGCACTTGACGAATGTCCACCAGGAACAAGTGAATACTCCTATGCAAAAAAAAGTCTGGGACTGACACACAGATGGCTTGACAGATGTCTGAAACGTTTCAATGAGACAAATCCAAAATACGGATACGAGCAAAGCCTCTTCCCCATAGTACAGGGATGTACCTACCGTGATCTACGCATACAGAGTGCAGAGTTCGTGGCTGAAAAGGGCTGTGACGGTAACGCCATTGGCGGACTGGCTGTAGGTGAACCATCCGAGGTCATGTATGAGATGATAGAGGTGGTCAATGCCATTCTGCCTGAAGACAAACCACGATACCTCATGGGGGTTGGTACACCAGCCAACCTGCTCGAAGGTATCGAACGAGGAGTGGACATGTTTGATTGTGTCATGCCTACGAGAAACGGACGTAATGCTATGCTCTTCACATCAGAAGGTATCATAAACCTCCGCAACCGCAAATGGCAGGACGACTTCTCCCCGCTGGACCCTCTTGGTCCATGTTCGCTTGACCACGTGTACACCAAGGCTTACATGCATCATCTCTTCAAAGCACAAGAATTACTTGCATTGGAAATTGCCTCTATCCACAATCTCTCCTTCTACATCTGGTTGACAGGAGAGGCACGCAAACACATATTGGAAGGAGACTTCCGCACATGGAAGAATACAATGATCAAGCGCGTGACACAACGTCTGTGACACACAAGGGGACAAGAGAACTTAACAAAGCATGAGACAAAGATTTCTGACACGTATCGACAGGTATCTGATAGCCAAGTTCCTGGGGACATACTTCTTCTCCATCTTCTTGATTATCAGCATTGCTGTAGTGTTTGATTTTAACGAAAATGTGGACAAGTTCACGACACATCATGCCTCATGGCATGCCATCATATTCCAGTATTACTTCAACTTCATCCCCTACTTTACCAATCTTTTCAGCGCGCTCTTCGTCTTCCTGAGTGTTATTTTCTTCACAACCAAACTGGCAGACAACAGTGAGATCATTGCCATGATAAGTACCGGCATGAGTTTTGGACGACTCATGAGGCCTTACATCATAAGTTCCGCCATCATTGCAGCCATGACCTTCTACCTCGGAGCAGAGGTTATCCCCAAGGGCAGTGCCAAACGACTGGCATTTGAAAACCTATATAAACGAAACAAGAAGAACCCCACGTATGCCGACAATGTCCAACTGCAAGTTGACACGGGTGTGATTGCCTTCATGGAGCACTTTGACGGTATCAGCAAAACGGGAATTCACTTCTCGCTGGATAAATTTGAGAACAAGAAACTGGTCTCACATCTGACAGCCACTAATGTTGAATATGACACACTTAGTGATGTAAGATACCATTGGCGTCTCAACAATGTGACCATACGCGAACTGAAAGGATTAAGGGAACACATCACTCATTACAATCGTCTGGACTCCATCATAACCATGGAGCCCCAGGACTTCCTCTTTATCCGTAGCCAACAAGAGACGATGACCAACCGAGAACTCAAGGAATACATTGAAAAACAGAGGAATCGCGGAATAGGAAACCTGAAGGCCTTCGAAGTGGAATATCACAAACGATTTGCTTCACCTTTTGCTGCATTTATCCTATCCACTATCGGAATGGCACTCTCATCCCGAAAGCGTAAAGGTGGAATGGGAATGGCATTGGGAGCAGGACTTGCACTCAGCGCAAGCTATATCCTACTGCAAGGAGTGTCTGCAACTTTTAGTACCAATGGTGGCTTACACCCTGCTTTGGCAGCATGGTTGCCCAACATTATATATTCATTTATCGCCTGGTACCTTTATGTCAAGGCTCCCAGGTAACAAGAGTAGACGGAAATGGACTTTTATGATTTGGACCTAAATGATCTGGTGTTGGATGCACTGGATGACATGAACTTCACGGAAACGACTCCCATACAGGAACACTCCATTCCCCCAATCCTGGAGGGACACGATGTATTGGGTGTAGCACAAACAGGAACAGGAAAGACTGCGGCCTATCTGTTGCCCATCTTAAGCAAACTGCAGGATGGAGGTTATCCTTCTGATGCCATCAACTGCATCATCATGTCTCCAACCAGAGAACTTGCACAACAGATAGATCAAGCCATGCAAGGATTCTCCTACTATCTGCCCAATGTGAGTAGCGTAGCCGTATATGGAGGAAATGACGGAATAAGGTACGAACAAGAGAAGAGAAGCATGCAGAACGGAGCAGATGTGATCATAGCTACACCTGGACGTCTTATAAGTCATATCAGCCTTGGCAACATTGACCTCAGCCGAGTGTCATTTTTCATTCTCGATGAGGCAGACCGCATGCTGGACATGGGATTCAGCGAAGATATACTGCAGATAGCCAAGCTACTGCCCAAAAGCAGGCAAACCATTCTCTTCAGCGCAACCATGCCCGACAAGATCCAGCAACTGGCTAAGACCATCATGAACGATCCTGTTGAAGTGAAACTGGCTGTCAGCAAACCTGCAGAGAAGATAAAACAGAGCGCATTCATCTGCTATGAGACACAGAAAATAGGCATCATCAGGAACCTGTTCAGCCAAGAGAAGCCTCAGAGAGTGATTATCTTCACAGGATCCAAGGTTAAGACAAAGGAACTGGCAATAGCCCTAATACGCATAGGATACAATGCCCGTGCTATGCACAGCGATTTATCACAGAGTGAAAGAGACGAGGTCATGTATCTCTTCCGAAGCGCACAAATAGATATCCTTGTAGCCACAGACATAGTGGCACGTGGCATTGATATTGACGATATACAATTGGTGATCAACTATGATGTTCCACATGATGAAGAAGACTATGTGCACCGCATAGGACGTACAGCCCGTGCAGGCAGAAACGGCAGGGCTATTACTTTGATTAGTGAAAAGGAACAACCCGAATTCAAACAAATAGAACGTTTCCTGGAAAAAGAAATCAAGAAAGAAGCCATTCCAGAGGAACTGGGTGAAGGACCTGTTTACAAAGGCCATCAAAATAATGGACGAGGATATCGTGGCAATTCCAAAAACAGGAAGAGCGACAAAAAAAACACCCGGAAAAAGAATTATCAGAACAAGGGCGCACAGTCTCATGCGAACAGCATGGTCTCAGATAAAGAAAAGATGGATCAGACAGGCAAAGAGGCATCTAAGAACACTGACACAGAGAGGCGTATGAAAAGAAACAGACGTCCCAATAAGAAGCAAGTGTCCCCTACAGACGACAAGAATCACCTGAAAACGTCTGACAATACTGAACAACCCAAAGAAAAGGTCACAACAAAAGTCCAACCTACAGAATCTGTTACATTAACCAATGATTCAGGAAGCAAAGTAAGCAAGAACAAGATAAAAAAACGCCACTACCGAAAAACCAAGACCGATAATGGCGCTAATAAAAATACTAACGTAGAAGATTAAACAAACCTTTTACGATAGTCTATCATCTTGAGAGCGGTGACGGCACATTCGTCGCCCTTGTTTCCTAAAATGCCACCACAACGATCCTCAGCCTGCTCCATGGTGTTGCATGTAAGCAAGCCATAGATTACGGGAACGTCATAATCAGCATTGAGCGAGGCAAGCCCCTGAGTGGTACCTTGGCAGATATAGTCGAAATGAGGTGTATCACCACGTACCACACATCCTATGGCAATGACGGCATCCACCATGTCACTCCTAACAAATTGCGCAGCACCGAATACCAACTCAAAACTTCCCGGTACAGTTTGTACAATAATGTCCTCCTCACGCACGCCATGTTTCATAAGCGTATCACAGGCACCCTGAAGAAGGGCACCTGTGATTTTACTATTCCATTCACTTACTACGATTCCCACGCTCAGACCATTCCCGTTGGGAACAGCATCGAAATCGTAATCAGAAAGATTATGCAGTCTGCTTGCCATTATACATCTGCTTACTTTGACACACGCTCAATGTACTTTTCTATCTCTGTATACTGAACGCTCTGCACATAGTTCTCCTTCACTTTCTTGTAGCACTCAAGTGCTTTTTCAGGTTGGTTAAGAGATTCGTAAATCTGTCCAGCCTGAACCAGATACATGGGACTGAGTATGTTATTATCAGCCTTGTTGGCAGCCTTGAGCAACAATTCTACAGCCTTCTCATTCTGGCCAAGCTCGGCATAACAATTACCCAGTAAACCGATAGCAGAAGGGCTTACCATCTCGTCACCACAGCCATCATAATCCTCCAGAATATCAACGGCCTCCTGGTATTTCTCAGTCTGAGCATAGCAGATAGCAGCATAAAGAGTAGCCAAATTACCAGCCTTAGTGCAGCTATATTCATCAGCTACAGCCAAAAAACCTTTTGTTTCACCTTCACCATTGAGTGCCTTCTCATAATTTCCGTCAGCAAACAACTGCTGAGCAGCGTAGAGAGCCTCGTCAGCCTTATTGTTGTTGGGAACAATATAGAACTGGTGAATCAGCAAAACGCCAATTACCACCACCAGAATAGCCCCAATGCCATAACCCAATGGCTTGATATTCTTCTCTACAAACGACTTGGATACCTCAATAGCCTCGTCAAACTCATTGGTCTCAACCTTAATGTTCTTTTTCGACATAATAATATCTTGTTTTTGTTAATTACATTCAAAGCGTTGCAAAATTAGTCAATAAATCTCACGTAGGGAAATCAACCGGCATATTTTTCACCTCTTTAGCCATGGCTACAAGCTTTTCTGTCAGTTCAGAGGTAGCTATGTTTATACATGTCTGCAAATAATTAACGTTTAAACGTAGATAGTATAAAGGAAAATGAGTAAATTTGTGGATGAGAATTTAGAAACGCCTTCGCATAGGAGGCAAAACATATTAAACAATTTAATAAAACCTAAAATTGTTATGGTAAATCGTTTTATCCTCAATGAGGTGTCTTATTTCGGACCTGGAGCACGCAAGGAACTGCCAGAAGTAGTCAAACACCTTGGACTGAAGAAAGCATTGGTTGTAACCGACAAAGGACTCGTTAAATTCGGCGTGGCAAAGATGGTAACCGATGTCCTTGATGAAGCAAACATTCCTTATGAAGTTTATAGTGAGGTAAAGCCAAACCCCACTGTAACAAATGTCAAGATGGGTGTCAACGCATTTGCAGCATCTGGAGCAGATTTTATCGTTGCTATTGGTGGAGGTTCCAGTATGGATACAGCCAAAGGAATCGGCATCGTGACAAACAATCCGGAGTTTGCTGATGTGGTGAGTCTTGAGGGATGTGCTCCCACAAAGCATAAGACTGTGCCCATAATCGCTCTGCCGACCACCGCAGGAACAGCAGCTGAAACAACCATCAACTACGTGATTATAGATGAAGAGAAGCAAAAAAAGATGGTTTGTGTGGATCCCAACGATATCCCATGCTGTTCAATCATCGACGCTGAACTGATGTATAGTCTGCCCAAGGGTACCACAGCAGCAACGGGTATGGATGCTCTGACACACGCCATAGAGGGCTACATCACCAAAGCCGCATGGGAATTGTCAGACATGTTTGAAATTGAGGCAATCCGCATGATAAACAAGTATCTGCGCTTGGCTGTATATGACCCAAAGAATCCTAAAGGACGCTCAGGCATGGCATTGGCACAGTATGTGGCAGGTATGGCATTCTCAAATGTTGGCTTGGGAGTGGTGCACGGCATGGCACATCCCATGGGTTCACTTTTTGATATTCCTCATGGTGTGGCAAATGCTCTGTTGCTGCCTACCATCATGGAGTTCAACAAGCCTGTATGCATAGACAAATATGTAGAGATCGCAAAGGCTATGGATGCTTACAAGGAGGGAATGACCAAGGCTGAAGCTGCACAGGCAGCATGCGACGCTGTACGTGCCTTGGCCATTGAAGTGGGCATCCCACAACATCTCTCCGACCTGGGCATTACGGAGAAAGATATAGATGCCTTGGCCGATCAGGCTATTGAGGATGTATGTACTCCTGGAAATCCTCGTATGGTGACACGTCAGGATATTGTGGAATTATACAAGAAGGTGCTTTAGGCAATCATCGGATTGATTACCCACCAATAAAGCGGAGGCTGTGTTAATGATAACACAGCCTCCTTCTGTATTGCTTCTGTTTCCTAACAATTATGGCATGGGATCTGCCGAAGGAGGCATACTCTCCACATCGCTCCCCCAATTCATATTAGGTCTAGATCCCATCTTCAGCACAAGTGTGCCGCCATTCATGATATCATCATGAGCAAACCAGGGCCTGTTCCATTCCTTACCATTGAGGCGCGCACTTTGTATGTATTTGTTGGTATCACTACAATTCCTGGCAATGATACGGAATACTTTACCTCCAGGAAGCGATATCCGCACATCATCAAACAGAGGACTTCCTATGTTATAGATGGGCAAGCCAGGTGTCACAGGATAAAAACCCATGGAAGAGAACACCACGAAGGAAGTCAATCCGCCTCCGTCTTCATCACCAGGGACCCCCATAACATCATTACGGAACCAAGTATTCAGGCACTGGCGGATACGCTTCTGCGTCTTCCAGGGTGCACCTCCATAGTTATATATATATGGAATATGAAGTGAAGGTTCGTTGGCCATAGTAAATTGTCCGATATTTCCTGTCTGGTCGGGAAGTTGATAATAGAACTCACGTTTTCCTCTACCCATGTCTTCTGCAAAGGTCTGATCGAGATGGGCAACCATTTGCTCACGGCCTCCCATCAGATTAGCCAAGTCGGCCAAGTTATGTTGTACATCCCAGCGATATGTCCATCCATTGTTCTCATCATACGCATTACGTGCCGAGAGTCCGCCACCAAAACGATAGTCAAAGTTGGGCAGGAATACACCATCCTTATCCTTTGGATGGAAGAATTTTGTATCTGGATTCCATAACTTACGATAATTATAACTCAACTGAAGATACTTCTTCTGGGCTTCTTGGTCTCCCCTCCACTGAGCGATACGCGACAGACACCATTCATCATATGAGGTGCCTAAAGTAACAGCCACAGGCTGGCGCTTCTCAAACCCGTGCACATTAGGATCTGTCTCCTCCTCTCCCTCATGTAAGGCAGGAATATAGCCATGTTGCTTGTAAAAATCATCTATCCATCCTGCCGGATTGCCACACCAAGGGGCAAGGGTCTTCTCCTCAATGCCCTTTCGACAATACTCAAAAGCACGCTCCGCATCCACCTTTAGACCTTTATACAGGGCATCTGCCACCATGGCAACACCATGATTGGAGTTCATGCGACGCGTGTCCCCCGTCATTTCCGGGAATGTAGGCATCCATTTGGTCCCCATCTGCTCGGCCATAAGCAGATATGATGAAATGATGCTCTCTTCTGTTTTAGGAAATACCAATGCACGCAATGGATGTGCGGCTCTATATGTATCCCAAATCCAGTCATCGGTATAGAACGGTATTCCGTCATCGAAGTGAACATTCCCATCGAATGCACTAAAGTAACGACCATCCTCACTCAGACACACGGGCCGCTCAAAAGTGCGATAATATGATGTATAAAAGATCGTCTTCTGGTCCTCCGTACCACCATTTACCTGAATGTGGCCAAGAGTCTCGTTCCACACACGACGTCCTTCTGTCTCCACAGCCTTACGATTAAACCCCTTCTGTTCACGATTAAGATTATAGTAGGCCTGTGTTTCACCTATAAGAGAAATACCATAGCGCAAACTTACCTTACGTGTGCCGGCAGGAAAGCGATATGCTACACAAGACTGACGTCCCTCTGCACGAGTATGTCCTGCTTGTATACTACCTTCCTTCAGTATGCCTGATTCTATAGGCTTTACAGAAAACTCTCCACTAAAATAGATGCGCATGTTTGAACTCAACTGCTGATATCCTTCAGCACGATTGCCAAACACGCTCATCGCTCCATTATCAGAGGACACGATAATCGTGGAAGGCTTTTCCGGATTCTGAAACTCAAAATCGTATATTGCACTCTGATGAGATACTGCCAGACTGACATCAATTGTATTATCGGCAATCTCCACGTAATATGAATAAGGAGTTATTCGCTCCTGATCCCAATTTGTCCTGATGATGGGTTTTAGTTCCCCACCCTGAGTCACACTGATGCGAAAGGCAGAACGTTCACGATGGTTGGTCACCACAACAGGCAAACCATCAATAAGTTCTGATGTATAATCGCCTCGCGTAGGATATATACGCATCAGACTGTTAGGGAGCTGGACAGTGGCAAATGTAGGAACCAGAAGATGACTAATATTACCAATGTATGGATTTACATAGTCTACATATTCACGCTTTGCTCCATACATACCTGATGAAACCATAAACAGCATTGCTGCCAAAAGTACTGACTTGGACAAAATTCTCATATACTAATATCTATAACCTAATTTTCTACTGCAAATATACGTTTTTTACAGCATATTCTGACGTTATAGACCATACCAAAACAGCACAAATATATCCCCAAAAGTATAAATTAGAAATTTATAACACATATACCTTACGCTTAACATACGTAAACGCAAGAAGGCCATAAGAAAAGAGGCATATGCCGGTGTGTGTGCTACCCTATTCTTCTCACGCTATTCCTTTACAACCACTATTGACAACTCGTAAAGGACAAACAAGGGTATGAATACAAGCATGAGAGTAAACGGATCACCGCTGGGAGTTATCACGGCCGCCAGAATGAGCAAAGAAACAACTGCATGGCGTCTATATTCTCTCAAAAAGGACCTGCGAAGGATACCAAATTGTGAGAGAAGCCATGCCAGCAATGGCATTTCAAATACGATTCCCATCACAAGTATGAGCATGGTAAAATTACCAATATACGAGGAGAGATTAATCTGATTCTCAATAGAGGGACTCAAGTCGTACTCTACCAAAAAGCGGAAAGTGAAAGGAAACACCAAAAGATAACCCAAAGCGCATCCAATATAAAACATCACCGTTCCGCCAAGGAATGCAGGCCTCAGGTGACGTATCTCATTTTCAAATAGGGCTGGCTCAATGAATTTCCATATCTCCCAGATAAAATAAGGGAAAGCCATGACTGCTGCAAAGGAGATTGACGTCTGAATATGCGTCATGAACTGACTTGCCACATTGATATTGATAATCTTCACATGAAAATCAGGATTGAAATGCATAAGTCCATTACTGAGACTCTCTATCCACCTGTACACAAAAAACTGACTGGTTGTAGGGGCAAGCACAAACTCATCAAATATACGAG
>JBJEKL010000068.1:0-3596 GCA_051878615.1 Bacteroidaceae bacterium
TATCAAATGCGTTTGACCGAAGAAACTGCGGAAGTTATTTTTTGCACATTACTATATTTCAGCACGCTGGTGTTTTGTCTGTGTACCTCGTCCACTCCTTTTGCAACTATATCATTCTCTCCAGTAAGTATACAAGATAGTAGATGCTCTGATTCCCTGAGTGCATTTGTCACTTCTTTCCAGCCTGTATCCGACACTGCCATTTCAAATTCCTGTCTTACCTCGTAGTTTGGAATCACAGCAGTCTGAGATTCCTTGTTATACGAAAGATACCCCAAATGACACAATAGTGTCAGTACGTCATCTTTGCAGTCCACCTTGTTCATGTCGTTGCTGAACCGCAGAGAATTCACTTTCACCGGCACATCATTCATGGCAAAAATAATGTCATCCCTAAGTCCGTCGAAATTCATGGTGATGTATCGCTTCAGGTCGTCAAATGTATTTGTGCTCACCCAATAGCTCTCCAGGGATTTTCGTTTGAAGGCACGCATCACGGCATACGGATTGTAAATGGACTTTTCTGTTCCAAGCTCATAGCCGTCATACCATCGTTTCATTTCGTATGCGTCCAGATTCCACTTGTTGCACAGCATCTTGACCTCAGCTTCCGTAAATCCGAAATATGGGGCAAGCTGGGCTGGACTCAGCATTGTATATTCTTCAAAATTGTTTAGGGCAGACTGAGTGTTATAGCGCTTTATGGGGAGGATACCAGTAATATATACAAGAGAAAATACATACTCAGACTGACTTCCCTTAAACAAACGTCGTAGCAACTCCACGTATAAATCCGTGGTTTTTTCCTTGCTTTCGCGGCACAATGCGTCCCATTCGTCAATAAGGCAAACAAATTTTTTCCCCGTCTTGTCTACTATCTTTACAAGTACATCCATTAAGTCATCGCTTTCCGAAACAGTTATGCCTTCATATAGGTCGAGAAGTTCTTCGCGGATATCACGTTTCATTCTGCTCACCAGCTGTTCATCATTCCCACCATATTTTGTCAGGAAATCTGTCATGTCCAGATAAAGAACGGTTTCCTTGTTCAGATGTGCTTCAAAATCTCTACAATGACTGATGGCCAGGTCTGCGAATAGATTCTTTGAGTCACACGACTTGTCATAATAGGCATTCAGCATCTTCACTGCCACGGACTTCCCGAATCTGCGGGCCCGCGTAACACACATGAAACGGTTTTCGGTCAGCATGACCGAATTGACCTCTGCAATAAGCATACTTTTATCCACAAAATTTGAGTTGCAGACAGAAGCAAAACCATCATTGCCCTTGTTGATAAATCTTCCCATATGGCTCAATATACGACTGATTTTTTTGCAAAGATAGTGCTAAACATACAGAAAAAAAAATAAAA
The DNA here is from genome assembly GCA_051878615.1 of Bacteroidaceae bacterium. Lineage (GTDB taxonomy): Bacteria > Bacteroidota > Bacteroidia > Bacteroidales > Bacteroidaceae > Physcousia. The sequence continues at coordinate 1,376 of JBJEKL010000068.1, forward strand.
TAACAATTTTTATCCTTATTTCCCGGAACTTTCCCCGTCAGTACAGTTCCTCATATTGTTTGGCAATATGTTTCCATGTATATTGCTCTTCTGCCAGTCTTTTCATGGGCTCACCGTCCAGTTCGCCTTTGTTGAGCAGGACGGTCAGTTCCATGCTGTTGCTGAAATAGTAGGCCCTGTTGCCTGTGGTTTCCCTGTTGTAATTCACGTCAAAGGCTGCTATGGGACACCCAAGGAACATGGCTTCCACCAGTGAAGGGTTTGTGCCTCCTGCGCTGTGCCCGTGGATGTAGAGGCAGGCGTTTCTCCTGAGTGTATACAGGATGTCCAGGTCATATATGCTGTCCAGTAGCCGTATGTTCTCCCGTCCGCCATACAGCCTCCTCAGGTTCTGCCCGTATTTGCTTCGCTCCCAGTTCCCAATGAAGATAAGCTTGTGGTTGCATGCAGCAAAAGCTTCCAGCACCAGGTGACAGTTGTTCTCTGGCTCTATCCTGCACACAGACACAGCGTACCCTTTTCTTTCCACACCCATTTCCTTCAGTATCCCCTCCTGCCTTTTCTCCGACACATTGCGTATGGCATGGTCTCCTCCGTAGGCCACCAGTGTTGATGCCTTGCGATAGGTTTGGGTCACATAGTCCTGTATGCACTTGTTGTCGGCGATAATCGTGTCGGCATATCTCACAGCCATTGCCTCACTGGTCTTGAGAAACCATCTCGCAAAACGTCCCCATTTGGCACGCTTGTGCTCCAGCCCGTCAATGTTGACAATCAGTTTTTTGTGGAAGAACAGCCTGAATATTGGCAGAAAGCATCCGCCTGAAACGCCCAGTACCACCACTGCGTCATACCTGCCTGTACAATGCAGCATCGACAGCATGTCGTATGCCGTGCTTTGCATGCCGTTGGCATGGAAAAGGGGGATATATCTCAGCAGGGCTCCCTTGTGGCTTTTGCTTCTTGTTTCATAGTCCTTGGCTGAGCAGAACACTGTATATTCAATGTCGGGAGAACAGTTTTCCCCGATGATATTCTCCACCAGCGTTTCAAACCCTCCATATTTTGCCGGCACACCTTGTATGCCCACTATAGCTATTTTCTTCATCTTTCTTTTTCCAGAATTTGTCCAATCTTCGTCACCATGGCCTCGCAGTCAAAGTTTGCTGCATGTCTCAGGGCATTGTCTGCCATCATTGTATATTGTTCTTCATGCGACAGCATTTCCCTGATTCTCCTTTCAATAAGGCCCAGGTTCTGCACATCTATTTTATATCCGTTCTCTCCATCGTCCACCATTTCGGCAATGCCTCCCACGGTGGGTACTATCACGGGCAGTCCTGCACGCATGGCCTCCAGGGCCGTCATCCCGAATGTTTCTATAAACAAGTCCTTGTTCGACAGGTTCAGTACGACAGATGCCTGCATATAGAAGGCCGCTACATTGCTTTGCCTCGGATACACTGTCAGATTGCTTCTTTCAGAAAGGCGGATGTGATGATCCTTCATATATGCGTCGATATGCTCCTGCAGGTCGTTTATTACCAGAATGAATCTGTATTGTGGCAGTCGTTCCGACAGTTCGATGAATTCCCTTGTTCCCTTATATGCTTTCAGGGACGACAGCATGAGTATCGTCTTGCGCTTGAATGCAGCCTGTGCATCGGGTTGCAGCATATCGGCCAGTTCCTTTGGCAACGCATTGGGAACCACCGTCACTTTCCCTTTTTGCGGAAGGAAGGAGGCTTGGTATGCCGACACGCACACAATCCTGCTTGCCAGCCTTTGCATGCACCAAGCCAGGGATTTGTAGAATATCCCTTTCACGAAGGCATTTTCATGGTAGTGATACACTACATGTTTTCCCGTCAGTCTGCCGGCCAGTGCGGGGCCTACGGGCAGCAGTGTGTTGATGTAGAACACCACATCCTTCCGCAATGCCCATTTCAGTGCCACAAGGAAGGTATATACTTGCACCATGGCATACCGGCACATTGTCAGCACTGGATTGCTGGAAAAGTGATAGCGATAGCTGTGGATGTGCAGGTTGCCATGCCCCGTCAGCTCATCCAGTACACCACCTTTCGAAGTCACCAAATCCACTTGGTATCCTTCCTTCAGCAGTCCTTCCAATACCATCTTCAATACCTTCGGGCTACCGCTGTAGTCGTTGAAAAGATGGAAGCAAACGATGTGTTTCATTCAATTGTAGAATTAGGAG
>JBJEKL010000069.1:0-14494 GCA_051878615.1 Bacteroidaceae bacterium
GTTGCCCCACTGGTGTTTGAGACCAGCGCGTCTACCGATTCCGCCATCTGGGCTTTTACGGCTGCAAAGGTATGGCTTTCCAGCCAACTGACCAAATTCTCAGCCTCTTTTTTCTCCTTCCTTAGCGATTGCTGACCACAAGAGCTGTTCCCACGTAGGACACTCTGTAACGGAAAAGAGCCCGTCCGCTTTCTCCGTCGGACACGATACCCATGCTGTTGAGATCATAAGTGCGGTGACATCCGTTGCAGCGGGACGTTCCGTCAGCGTGTGAGAGTTCCATGCGCTTGCTGATACCTCCATACTGCTCATAGCAGTTGGGACAATTGAGGTCAAAACATACCACCTGGCTCACGTCCTTTCCTATCTCAGGCAATGAGGGAAGGCCTATGATGAGGCCGCCCAGTCCCAGAATGGTGTTGTCGTAATTGTTCAGAGCCACGCGATTGAGCTCGGATTTCTCCTTGCTTCCCTGGAAATATATTTTCTGGCCATCCATGGTCACGGAGCAGAACTCCCCCAGGCTATTGCACGCGGTGTAGAGAGCCTGGGCCTGATAAGCATTGTCCACCACCAGTCTGGCAGGTATGTGACAATACAGGCTGTCGGACTCGGTGCATGCCGCCAGGCCCGACAGCAGAGTGATGATTGTTATAGTGCAAAATCTTCTCATTCTCCGTTTGCCAGTTTGCGCTCAGCCTCCTCCATACGTTCGAAATGGAATCCGCTCCACACCTCGTCCATCAGTGCGCGTATCTCTTCGTTGCATAGATTGCCGATGCTCCCCTCGTGGGTGTGGTGAACCTCCTTGCAGGGCTTGAACTGTCCTGCCTGGATGTCCATGCCCACCTTCTTGTAGGCATCACGGAAGGGCATCTCCTCGGCGGCCAACCGGTTGACCTCCTCCACAGAGAACATCAGGTCATATCGCGGATCATCAAGGATGTGCTCATTGACCTTGATACGGCGGATGATGTAGGTGACCATCGACAGGCAGTCGCGCAGTTCCTGAAAACAGGGCAGGAACACCTCCTTGATAATCTGCAGGTCACGGAAGTATCCGCTGGGCAGATTGTTCATGATGAGCATGATCTGCTGGGGGAGTGCCTGTATCTTGTTGCACTTGGCGCGTGTGAGTTCGAATACATCGGGGTTCTTCTTGTGCGGCATGATGCTGGAACCGGTGGTGCATTCATCGGGAAGCTTGACGAAAGCAAAGTTCTGGCTGTTGAACAGGCATGCGTCGAAGGCGAGTTTGCTGAGCGTTCCTGCCACGCTGGCCAATGCAAAGGCCACGTTGCGCTCCATCTTGCCACGCCCCATCTGTGCATACACCACGTTGTAGTCCATAGACTCGAAACCCAGGAGCCGGGTGGTCATGGTGCGGTTGAGCGGGAAGCTGCTTCCGTATCCGGCTGCCGAACCCAAGGGGTTGCGGTTGGTCATGCGGAAGGCTGCCTGCAGGAACATCATGTCGTCCACCAGGCTCTCGGCATAGGCTCCAAACCACAGACCGAAGCTGCTGGGCATGGCCACTTGCAGATGGGTGTAGCCAGGCATGAGCACTTGCTTGTAGCATTCGCTCTGTGTCTGCAGCTCGGTGAAGAGTGTGCGCACATCTTCGGCTACCAGTTGCAGTTGGCGGCGTGTGAAGAGTTTCAGGTCCACCAGCACCTGGTCATTGCGGCTGCGTCCGGAGTGGATCTTCTTGCCCATATCGCCCAACCGGCGTGTGAGCATGAGTTCTACCTGAGAGTGTACATCCTCCACTCCTTCCTCGATGGTGAACTTCCCTTCCAGGATTTCTTTGCGGATAACGCGAAGTTCGTGCAGCAATGTTTTCAGTTCCTCGGAGGTGAGCAATCCGATGCTTTCCAGCATGGTGATATGTGCCATGCTGCCCATCACATCGCTTTCGGCCAGATAGAGGTCCATCTCACGGTCTCTACCCACGGTGAAGCGTTCTATCTCCTGGGCTGTGCTGAAGCCCTTGTCCCATAGTTTCGGCATTTTCTCTTTTCCTGGTTAGTAGGTTTGTCTCCTTGTCTGTCAATAGGGGATGCCTGCCAGCATACGTGCCAGTTCCTCTACTCCCTGTTCCAGTTTCTTGCCCAGCATCTGTTTGAGGAGGAAATTAAGTTCGGCTCTCACGGTCACGCGTAACGCACATTGGTCTCCTTGGGGCAACATCTGTATCCACAGGTTGGCTTGTATGGGGGCACCTTCCAATGCGAATTTGACGCATTTCGGTTCCTCGCGGTCAACGATGTGCAGGCACAATTTTCCAAAGGGGGATTCTCCCGAGACACTGTCCCTGTCAAATTCCAATTGCTGAATCTTCTCGGCAAAGGTGTCCATCTGTTCGGCGCTTACTTTTCCGCCGGCCTTCTCCAGTACATGCTGACGTGCTTCGGGACTGCTGATACTGTCCTTGAGGAATGCCAGGGAACTGAGATCGGAGAGGCGGTCATAGACTTTTTGCTGGGGGAATGGTGACACATGCACCTTACTCTTATATTCGGCCATATTTCTTTTTTATCAGATTGTGATTGTTGCGGATGTTTGTCAGACATTCCAGTGTGCAGGATCCTTGCGCCACTCGTGCAGCATGGGCACCTGATCTTCTGCAATATAACCTGTGCGCAGGGCTTCAGCCACCACAGCCTCGTAGTTGGTGAGTGTGATGAGCTTGACATGGGCATCGGCAAATGCCTGTTCCGCCACGGGGAAACCATAGGTGTAGGAGGCCACCATGCCCACCACCTCGTAGCCGGCAGCACGTAGGGCCTCCACGGCCTTCAGACTGCTTCCGCCTGTGCTGATGAGGTCTTCTACTACCACAACCTTTGTACCGGGTTTCAGTTCACCCTCTATCAGATTGGCCATGCCATGGTCCTTGGCTTTGCTGCGCACATAGGCAAAGGGCAGGGCAAGAGCATCTGCCACCAGGGCTCCCTGTGCGATGGCTCCTGTGGCCACACCTGCCACGGCCTCTGCCTCGGGGAAGTTCTCGAGGATGGTGCGTGTGAGTTCCACCTTGACGAAGGTGCGCAGGTCGGGGAAGGAGAGTGTCTTGCGGTTGTCGCAATAGAAGGGACTCTTCCAGCCGCTTGCCCATGTGAAGGGATTCTCAGGCTGCAACTTGATGGCTTTTACATTCAGCAACTTGGCTGCGAAGATGGATTCCAGTGTGTTGGTCATATCGTATGAGCATTTATAATTTTGTGCAAAGGTACGAAAAAGCCTTCATACATGCGTGTGCGTGTACCTTTATATATATCCACGGAGCAAAAGAGAAGGGCAGAGAGCCGTGACTCTCTGCCCTTGCAGTTATCCTTTCCTCCTTGTCAGTCCAGACCGCATGGAGGAAAGGCAAGAGGAATCTTACTTCACCAGAACGGTCTTTCCGTTGATGATATAGACACCCTTCTGGGTCTTCTGTACACGTATGCCGTTGATGGTGTAGATGGCATCTTTCTGCTCGCTGTTGGCCTTCACGCCATCCAGACCTACGCCACCCTTCACGTCATTCCACAGAGCGGTCACCTCTTCGGCAGTGAGTGCGTCGTTGTAAACACGTGCAATCACTATATCACCGCACCATGCGTTGCTGGCTGTGGTCGCCTTGTCGGGATCACCGCCGATGCCGAACCATCCGCGTCCTGTGGATGCAAACTTGAAGTCACCGGGCAGTTCCTTGGTGTTGCTCAGCACACCGTTGACGTAGATGTCACCCTTCTGCTCCTGCTTGTTCCAGACGCCCAGGATGTGGTAGTATATTCCGTCCTCAGGTGTGAGATCGCTGTCTACACGTCCCCAGTCACCACCTACGTGTGGGTTGAAGCGTACTACCCGCTTTCCGTTCACATCGGCTGTCTCGAAGCCTGTACCGCCGCTCTGCATGGCAGAGAAGGGCTTGGCCACAACATTGAAGGGCTGGCCGCCCAGGTCGGCCTTGATGACCATCTCCAGGGAGTGTCCGTTGGCCAGGGCACGGCAGAAGGAGGTGTTCTTCTCGAAGTCCACCTTATACACACCAGTGGGAGTGCTGCCCATAGGAGCATCGAACTTGGCCACATAGCGGTTGAACTGGTCACTCCAGTAGGTGGTGGGAGCAGTGCCCAGAATCTCCACGGCACTCTTCATGGGAGAAGCATCGGTGGCTGTACCGTCCTCGTTGAAGACGATGTCCAGCAACAGAGCCATGCCGTTTCCTGCCAGTGTGGGATAGCTTCCCTCCTGCATGTCGCAATACCAGGCACGTCCCCAGTCCACGACGGTCTGCTGCAGAGCGGCGAAGTTGGTGCCGTCATAGCAGCTGATGCCTTCCTTGGTGTCAGCATCAACCGTGGAGCCGAAGTTGCTCTCGGTATTGTTCCACACGACAAGGTTCCTGTAGGTGCTTGCGGGAGTGGAGGCGTTCTGTCCGCCACCTATGATACCGCCACCCGGGCAGGTGCCTGCTGCATAGGCATTCTCCAGAGTGAGAGCGCTGCGTATGCGTCCGATGAGTCCGCCCACGAAGTCAGCCCCGCTGGTAATGTCCACGTTGGCATAGCAGTTCTTGATGACAGTGGGACCGCCCACGTTACCGAAGAGACCTCCGCAGTATGCCGAAGCGATGTTCAACTTACCAGTTGCCCATACATTCTCCACAGTGGTAGTCTGAGGATTGCCGTTGGCATCCACGAAGATGCTGTGACCGATGTATCCGGCCAGGATACCTGAACCGCTGGCATCGCAGCTCACGTTGCAATCGATGAATCCTACGTTCTTCACGCTACCGCAAAGGATGCCGAAGAAGCTGTTGTAGGGCTTGCCTGTCTCGGTGCAGGTGAGGCCTGTGACGGTGTGGCCTCTGCCGTCGAATGAAATCCAGTTCATGTACTGGGTGGTTCCATAAGAGTTCTCGGCAAGGTTCAGAGGTGTCCATTCCATACCGCTGATATCAATATCCTCATCCAGGATGACGTAGGTCATCTGACCGGTGTGCATCACGCTGCGCAGAGCGAGCAACTCGGTGGCGTTGGATACGGGATAGGGATCGTCCTCGGTACCGGCATGCTTATCCAGGTCATAGGAACCGTAGTTGGTGGGATTGCCGCTGATGGGCATCAACTCGGCATAATCACCATCCTCGGGAAGCTGGAGTACGCCATACTTCATGTAGGCAGAACCTCCGTTGACATAGGAGGTCACGTTGTCGACAGCCTTGGCTTCTGTAGCGCCAACCCATACGGTACCCTCCTCAATGAAGGTCTTGCTGAACACACCTGTCAGACCATTGCTGCTACCGGCCTTGGTAACGATCTTGTTGCCCGGAGTGATGGTAGCATATTCCGTGGCTTCTCCATCGTAATCTCCCTCGGGAATGAGGAAGAATGGCTGGCCGGCCTTGATGGGCATCTCAGCCTCCTGGAGTGCGATGTACTTCACACCATCCTTCTCCACGGTACCGGCTGCAGTATAGGCAGGCACGTTGTCGATGGCTGCGATTTCTGTAGCGAAGCATAGAGGAGTGTGGTCACCCACCTTCTGACAGAGGTTGAAGGTGGGAGCGTAGTCGCTCTCTACCTCTTCGGCAGGTTCGATGATGAACAGACTGTTATCGGGCTGGCTGGTGCTGATACCACTCCATGTGACAAGCAGGCTGGCAAACTCATGGCTCTGTGCGTTCATGTAATGATAGGTGCCCAGAGAAGCATCCTCGATGGTGCTCAGGTTGAGGGCACACTGTCCGTAGCCCACAGGTTCAACTCTAACGGTAGAGGGAGTCAACTGCATGGAGCTGCTGTTGTTCTCGGTACCGGAGTAGATGAAGAGACCGCTTCTGCGGTTCTGAAGAGCATACTTGCCCTTGCCAATTTCCACGAAACGCCACTGGGCTGCAGTAGGCTCGTTCTCTGCATCCTCCTTGTCGAAGAAATATACCTTGTCGCCTATGGCCACATCTTCGTCTGACAGGATTTCTGCAGCATCCTCTGTGCGCAGACCGGGTACGAGATACTGGTCATAGAGGTAATTGCCCTCTATCCACCATGAAGGCTCTGTCCATCCACGGTATTCAAAATACTCCAGGTTGGGGTATCTGATGGTGTACCACATGCCGGTGTTCACACCGATTCGGCTCTCTTCGAAGGTCTTCTGAGCTTCAGAGAGCAGCTTGGTGGCATTGTCAAATGCCTCGCGCTCGGGCTTGTCATAGTTCACCATGGCATTGGTCTGCTCAAGGACAGCCTTGAGAGCAGTGACTGCTTCCGCAGGATACTGACCGATGCAGTTACCGATGTTGTAAGGATTAGACAATGTCTTTTCCACGTCTGCGGCCATGGTCTTGTACTCGGCAGGGTTGATGACGAGAGCCTTCACAGCGGCTGCTGCCTCGTTGATGGCAGTGGTATCGCTCAGGTCAATGGCCATACCCTTGTTCACCTTATCCTGTACACGGTCGATGACATCCTTCAGCTTGTCGGCGGCATCCTTCAGACCCTCCACATAGTAGTACTGGGACTTCTCGGTGCTGGGGATGGTGCTGTGGAACTGTATCTCTGCCAGATTGATGGTCCAGTCACTGGTGGGCGAACTGGTAGGATACAGACGGATGTACTGATAGGTGTCCTTCAAATCGATATCAGGACTTACGTAGTGAGCATTGGGCTTGTTGGTGTCGAATCCGTCTGTCAGACCGATAAGGCGCTTCCAACTGGTATCATCGGAGGCATCCTTGGACACGTATACGTCAATGGCGTTGGGGTTCTGGTAGCCGCTGGCAATGCCATAGAACTCAAAGTTGATCGTGCTAAGGTCGTTGCGGCGCAGGTCAAACTCCAGATAGGTGGCACTCTTGTTCAGCTCTGCTCCAGGATGCTTGCTCTGGAAATAGGTACTCAGATTGCCATCCAGCAAGGAAGCATAGGTGAAGCCATCCTCGGGAGTGTTGCACAGAATCTGTCCGTTCTCCTGATCTCCGTCAACCAACAGGTCGTCAAATGCGAAGGCGGTCTTGTAGGTGGCAGATGCAAGTGTCAGATAGGAATTGAGCGTATAGTTGATGCCTGTGCGGTCCACATAGAGCTCGTTTATCTGGCGGGCCAACTGATTGATGATGGCTGTATCCTCGCGAAGGGCAGTCTGGTTTTCAATCTTCTCCTTGGCCTTTGCTATCTCGGCATCCAGCTGGTCGCATACTTCCTTCATGCCTGGTACGGTGTTGTACTCTGAAGAGGCAGTGGGCACGGTGCCGTACATCTGGAACTCACTCATGTTGAAGTAGCCCGTGTTGCTGACGGTGTTGCGTGACACAAAGCGCACGTACTGATAGTTGCCACCCATCTCAATGATGGGAGAAGTATAGTACTCACGACTGCTTATGGAGGGGAATCCGCTGTTGAGGTTGATGACCTTCTTCCATGCAGAGGATGCCTCTTCTTCTTCCGTGGTGGGCGTGGGATCTTCCACGGCGCTGGCATCATTGGTTACCCAGATGTCAATATCACAGGGCAACTGGTTCCAGCTGTCGCGCCATCCACCGTCACCACGACGGAGCATCTTGAAGATGAACTCGCTGATATCGGTACGCTTCAAATCCACCTGCAGGTAATGGAAGCCTACGGCATTCTGAGGAGGATATACAGAGTGGAAATAGGTGTCACTACTTCCGTCAATCAGGTTGGCATAGGCACCCTGACCGCCACTGGCAGCATCCTTGTAGGTCCAGCGGGCGTTGCTTGAGAACTGGTTGTGTGCATCATCCTCATCATCGGCCTCGAAGATAAGGACCTCATAGTCGTTGGCCTTCTTGCGCACGGCCTCGGCCTTTTCTACGGCTTTGCTCAGGAGTTCGGCATAGGTCTTCTTCAGGCCTTCCTCCATCAGAGCATCTCCTGTGGCATTGTCCACGGGGTAGAGATACCAGTAATTGCTCTGGTTGTAGCCAACTTCGGCAGCGCAGATGTAACCGCTTGTGCCATCGCCATTCGCATGGGAAAGCATATGGTATGAACAGCTGTTCTTGACATTCTGTATGCGGAACCAGGGCTTGTAATACTCATCATCAGGGAGAATAGTCTGCTCGGTCTTCTGTTCGTCAACGATGGGCAGGACGTAGGCCGCAGCAGTGTAGCGTGCGTCACCATCCACCCAGTCGATATATTTGGCGTTGCCCACACATTGGATGCTGAAGTTTCCGCTGGGCAGTTGGGTTATCTTGAACACCTGATAGGGACTCTCTTCATCGAGGTCCTGCCATGCCATGCGGTTCTCGTCGCTCTTGCCGTACATGGCCTTTTCTACTCCTTGATTTTTGAAGAAGGCCTCGTTGCTGCTTACGATGCGGTAATAACCGTCAGTAACGGGTACACGGCTTGCCTTTACTTCCTCGAGTGCCTGACTCAGACTTTCTCTTGCTGCGGTCAGCTCCTCGTCGGTGGCAGATGAACTGTTGGTCAACTTGCTGGCCTTGTCCCATTCGCCGGCAAAGGCCTTGATCTTGTCCGCATCATAGTAGCCGGGGTCTGTACCTGCCGTGAATACTCCTGGGTCGGTGGAGTCAACCAGACTGATCAGCAACTGCAGAGGGTCGGTAACCTCAACTGCAGGATACATCTGGAATTCACTGAAGCACCAGTAAGCTTGTCCGGCATTACGTGCATAGAAGCGCAGATATCTATAGGGCTGGTCTGTCACTACCACGGGGGCTGTGTAGGGCCATACATCTTCCACGGTCTCTGCGGGCAGGTTGTCGTGTGTGGCAATGGTCACCCATGAGGAGTTGTCCTCGGGGGTGTTGGTGGCCATAATCTCAATCTTGGTCCACATTATACCACGGCGAACACTGCCTTGGTACACATCTGCGCGACGGTCATACACGTAGAAGAACTGGTTGATGTCCGTACGCTTCAGGTCCACCTGAATGTACAGGTCCTGTGTCTTGAGGTTGGCACCTGTGGGGTCGGAATGCCAATAGGTGGTCTGGTCACCATCAATCAGGGCACCCAGTTCATTCCCGGCATCGATATACACCGCATTGTAGGGGTAGTTGTCGTTGTTGGGATCGGTAATCTTCCACGTACAGTTACTTGTCAGCTGGCTCTCTGTGGGATCGGCCACCACATTGGTGATGAGCGGATTTCCAAAATCCGGTTCATACAACTGAGCCGAGACAGGCTGCACGTTCCATACCATGCTGAGCAATAGCAACATCATGGCGGAGAAGGCTTTCTTTCTCATACACATTTGTTTTAGGTTAGTTAAAAAAGTATATTTAATCACTCGTTTCTTTTCTCATTCTTATCTCTTCATGAACTTGCAGCTGTGGCTGGTGCCGCCAAACTTCCAGGTCACGATGTAAAGTCCCTGTGGCAGAGCGGATGTACTGAACGTTCCCGATGCCGGAATGCGGTCCATGAGCATGCCCGAGGCGTTGTACAGGCTGGCTGTGAAGTTCATCTTTGCCCGGTCAGTATCCTCGCACAGGAATCTCAGCGTCTGGGCTTCTGCGCTATAAGCCAGCACATATTCCGTTTGGGCTTCGATACTCTCCACGGGTGTAAGGACACTTTTGCCCACGGTCATCAGTTGCCACTGGCGGTTCCCGCTGGTGGCATCGCGCTCATCACTCTCGGCATTGCATATGGGATTGCCCTCCATGGCCATTCCGTCCTTGTTGTAGGCCACACGCCCGGTCCTGACATTCTTGATGTTGTAGTATCCGCCCACTCCCTGGGGGATGAAGTCCCACAGCTGGCTGCGGTCCAGACTGTCTGCTTGAGAGATGCTGAGCAGATCTCCTGTCATGGATCCCTGGTCGGCCAGAGCCTGCCCTGTCACGGCATTGAGAATCATGAAATGTCCTTCGGTGGCATGTATGTTCCATTTCTGGGCATCGTCGTCCTCATCCGTCACTCTGCTGATGCCCACCTGATCCCCTTCTGCCTTGATGGTCATGTTGGGAAATGCCTTGCAGTAGATCTTGTAGGAATAGTCCTCCTGAGCCACAAAGTCCTTGGTGGGAACCAGTCCTCTCCGGCGAAGGAATTCACTGGAGAGGTATGTATTGTGGGCCGTGATGAAGGACTTGATGTTCTCCACATATTCGTCGTAGGTATTGAAGAGGTACACCTCGTCATACACCTTCGTGCTGATGCTCCAGCGCTTGTAGTTCTCAATGCGCGAGGGGCGTATTACCTCTGCCATGGAATCCACGAAGCAGAGCATACGTTCGTCAAGTCCTTGCTCGCGAAGTTGTTCGAAGCGGGCATGTACGGCATTCTTGAACCATGGATCCTCCCACATTCGGGTGTACCACCCCTTGATGGTGTAGTTGCTACCATAACCGAACTGGATGGCAAGCCTTTGGGTCACATCCCCCATGCGTGAGCAGTTGTTCCAGCAGATGTCGAAATCCCAGATAGGACCGAAATGCAGAATCTCGCTGGCTCTGTCCTTATATATATAGGAGCACCAGAAACCATCGGGATTGGCGCTTATCTCCTGCACCAGATACCAGTCGATGAGGGAGGTGGTGTCGGTATATTGCCTGTAACCACGCTTCTCGTGGGCGAAGTCATCGCCGTAGAGGGCAGTCTCAAACTTGTTGATGTATGCCTTGATGTAGTTCAACTGTTTGCTGTTGATGACCTCGGGCTTGGGGTCATGTATGCGGATGTGGCATCCCTGCTGGCTCATGAAATAAAGGCCGTCTCCTGCGGTGTTCCCCTCTGGCTCCAGGAAATATCCGCCGCTGATGTCTGTACTCGGGTCGGTGACGACGGTGTCCTGATGTGCAATCTCTATGCGGCCCTTGTGCACTTCCATCTGGTCGGTCAGCTGGTAGTTGCCATCGTAATGGCCGTTGAGATAAAGGTCCACAAACTGGAAACAGGGATTGAAAGGCATCTGCATGAACTCGCCTACGCATGTGGCCAGAGCATTGCGGAGCAGCAACTTGTCGCCTGCGTTGGCCAGAAGTACCCAGTCCTTTGCCTTTGCTTCCCGGGCACCCAACAGACGGGTCTTGCTGGGGAATTTGATGCGGTAGGGCTTCTTGGGCAAGGTCCATGTGGTATTGCCGCGCCCGCGTATCTTCACGGAGTCATAGACAGCGGTGTCGGAACCGTTGACCATCACGATGCGGCAGTACTTGTAGTTGTCATGGTCTGTCACGCTTTGCTGGTCGAAGGTCTCGATATAAAGCGTGGGCAATGTGGTCTTCTGCTCATAAGTGTCTGCTGCGGCCGTGCGGACATGGATGAGTGTCAGGCACAGGGCAACAAGGCACAAGGTCGTTCCTGACCTTTGTGCTCCTGTCGCACCTTGTTTTCTGAATACTCTTTGCATGGCTTCGGTAAATGTGTCTTTCGGGATGCCCTGGGATTACCAGATGTCTTCGGGCGTCTCGGGATTGTCATATACTTCTTTGGGGCAGAACTCCAGGAAGTCCATGTAGAATTCTCGTGTCTGGTCATCCAGCACGCTCTTGAATCTCAGGTAATAGGTCTCATCGGCCTTCATGGGTTCGCGCACGATGATTCTTCTTACGATCACGGGATCGGCACGGGCCATCACAGACAGGCCCTGACCGCCGTCGCAATAGATCTCGGCTCCCTTCATGAAGCCGTTGTTGCGCAACTTCTTGTCCACCTCGGCATTGTAGTCATCGTCCTGGGTGTCCTTCTCCCATCCTACGTTGCTGGGGAAGGTTCCGCTGGTGGTTCTCCGTTCGAGTCCGCTGGTGCGGATGTCCAGAGGAATTCCCATGGGAGGCAGGTTGTTCTTGTTCTCGCCCCAGTAGAACTGCACCATGCCTCGGTTGTAGCCCTCACTCTGGATGTTGAAGCGTATCTCGTAGATACCGTCGGCAGGTACGGGAGGCAGACGGAACGTGATATCCAGGAATCCTCTCACGTTCAGCTCGTCACCCTGATAGTTCTTCATCGTCTCGTTGTAGCCATTGTAATAGAAGAACCAACTCTCATCCCCGATGTACACGTCGTCGAAGTAGGGGTACTGACTGTCAAAGGGGAAGCCCCAACGCTGTCCCAGAGTGTAGTATTGCAGGCGGATGTCGTTGTTCATCATCTCGGGCATGGCCGATACGATGTCGAAGCGGATGCGCTCCTTGTGCAGGTTGTTCTGCACATCCTCGGTGTAGGCCATGATCTGGTCAATGGGGTAGATGATACCGTTGCGCACGTTGAACTCGCCTTCGGTCTCGGGCACAGGCACCTTGATTCCCGCCTTGTCGGGATCGCAACTGATCTCGTGGTAGGTGCCCCTGCGTCCGTTGTCAATCTTCGGGAAACGGTTGATATACACGCCGTTGCTCTCCGCACTTTCCAGGAACTTTACCAGACGGCGCTTGCCCATGCAGGTGTAGTACTCGTACTGTACCACCGAGGGGGTCTTCAGCTGTGAAGAGTATCCTTTCTCGTTCCAGTGCAGGACCAGACGGTCGGAGGCAAGCCTCATGGGCAGGAAGTGATAGGTGACAAACTGGTTGAGGATGTTGTTCTCGTTTGGGTAGTCCTCGTCCACCTTTGCATTGGGATAGTAGCCGTTGCTCTTCAGCCAGTCGACCACATCCTCCACGGTAATATCGAAGCGGTCCTTGCCTATCTCCTTTTCCCATACATCGTCCGTCTCGGCAAAGAAGGTGTAGCCGTAATATCTGTGCTCGGGCAGTTTGCCTGTAGTATAACCAATACCGGATGTGTGGGCAATCATTTCCGGCACCTGACCGGTCTGGTATGCCATCTCATATGTATCGTCTCTGTATTTCTGCAGGGTATCGATCATGCCGGCTGCATGTACGAGCATGGACGAAACGTAGTATCCGGATCTCTTCTCGGTATATATGGAGTTGAGGAGGTATCCCATGGTGTTGTTTGTGGGTGCCACAACAGAATGCACGTTGTGGATGAATCCGTTGAGGACACGGATGTTGTTGTTGCGTGGGTCCATCAGCGCTCCGTTGATGGTGACGCTGTCCGGGTCATCGAAGTAGTTGACGATGAGCTTACGGTCGTACATGTTGCTCAGTGGGAACTCTCCTCCGTCGTTGATGGGGAACTGTGCCACGTCATATGCCTGCAGGTTGTCTCCTCCGTTGATGATACTGTTATAGACAATAACCTTGCGGATGGAATCGAGCGAGAGACTGTCACGGAAGCCATCCCAGGAGGGCTCCTCAATGACGTTCTTGGCGAACAGGGTGTCCAGGAATTCTTGTATGGCATCATTGTCTGGTGCGAATACCGTATAGTTTCCTCGTGCCGAGAGCAAGGCGCCGACGGTGGATTTGGACAATCGGCTTACGGGAACGATGTTCAACAAATCCACAAAACTGCTGTACTGATCGTGCTTGCACAGATAACTGTAGGCAGTCTCTTCCTTCATGACGTAGCGTGCACTCATGTCGACATGTTCCTTGCACGCGGCCAGTCCGATGACTGCGAGCATAAGAATCAGAACACCTTTTGCTGCTTTCATATTGTTTTAGTTATTTAGTTTCTTGATTTGTTATCTTTTGTTTTTGTAAGGACGTACTCGTTTTGACGCAAACTTTTGCAAAATTACAAAAAATAGTTTGTACCCCCCCCTAAGAAAAAAGATTTTTTTTATGCCATGAATCCAAGGAATTTGGGAGTGCAAACTCTGGGGAGCCAAGAAATGATGGTTGATCTTCAGGAAATCATCTTTTATATACGTTTGGGTTTAAATTTTGTGGATTGAACCAGTTCGTGTAGGAGAAAAGAAGGTTGTCCTGCGGAGCCCAAACAGTTCATTAGGTTTTCTGTCCATTTTGTCTGTTTTGGACGCAAACGTTTGCAACCCTTCCTGCAAACGTTTGCAACCGCGGTCGCAAACGTTTGCTCCGACCGTTCAGCCTGCGCTGAACGCAAGGCGAGAACAGATTCCCTTCATGGAAGATACTGTTGGCATCTCGACAGGAACTGACTTTCTTGCCAAGAATCAATGACCTGACAGACTTCCCAGGACTTTATGCATTTGGCCTTAACTTTGAACGACACCAGTCTTAACTTATGCCTGCCTATGGTCTCAACTTATGGCCGGCATGGGACCCAGGTTATGGCATCCCTCAATTGATGTTGCAAACGTTGCTCATCCCGACTTCATACGTCTCGTCAGCGAGACTGCTCCTGCCGTTGAGGAGACCGCATCCTTATCACCGGAAACTGGCCTGGATAGTGACCCCCGGCTCACAGGCCGTCCGTGATGCCATAAGAGACTCCGAGAATCGACTGTCTCTCGCATTCGACACACGCGCCTCTCCCTGCACTCAGACAGGGGAGACGGTGCCGTAGGCACAGTCATGTAGAGGGAATGGGACCGTGAGATGGGCATGGCATCCTTCACGTACACGCGTTCGCGCGCGCATTATATATATAATGTATAAATACAAAATTTGTCGTTGCATTGAAAAAAAGTCGTGATGCCCTTGCGTGTTTTCAGGAATCGTCCTACCTTTGCATCC
>JBJEKL010000070.1:0-14367 GCA_051878615.1 Bacteroidaceae bacterium
AGCACCAGTTAATGCAATCAATAAACCAATCAGCAATTCAGCAATTACGGCTGAAACACACCCAATAATGATGGCATCCAAATCGGTACATGGCCATAGGACTCATCCAAATAGCGCATAGTGGTGCTGCCGACTTCGAGTCCTGTTGCCGGAGTAATGTTTCTATAGACCTGAAACCCCATAACTGCCTTACGGGTTTCGTTTCCATATAGTCCGTCTACTACCAACACAGGCCAGTTCCCATGAATGTTATATTTGATAGCATTCAATTTCTGCTGAAGACGCTTGACTTCTGCTGAATACTTGGGATGATGCGAAAACCTCAGATACATTTTGAGCCTTCCAAATCTTTAAGTTTGACAATGATGGGCATGGATATACACGATAGATTGGCAATGCGTTGCTGCATGAGTGTGTCAAAGTTCAGACGACACGCTTCGTCAAAGTTCTTTTTATCCTTGAATTCAATATCGATATACAGGCCACGTTGCAGGGCGTGTTTGCCTCCTGCCCCTTCGATATGCATACGGATGAAGATGCGATGCGCCTCCTCCCTTCCAAAAGTGAGCATAATCTCCTTACGGAGGAAGGCATCAATATCCATACGCGTATACAGACGGTCATTGGTCAGTGCATAGTAACGCAGCAACTCATGGCGTGTGTCAGGCGAAGCTTTGTCTGAACCGCCGGTGGCAGAAACGAGCACGTCTACCTTCTGGTTAATGGCCGGCAGCTTTCTGTTCTCCATGACTTCACCCTTCACCGGCATGTTTCCAAGTTCCCCAAGCGTTGTGATGAAACTCACCTTCGTGGTGGAAGGCCCTGTCTCCTGATGGATGTTCCTCATCACATAAGTGCCACTATTGAACTTGAATTTTTTATTCTGGTCGCCAACGCTTTTACCCAGTTTATGGACTGTCTCCCGCAAACGCCTGAGAAGTTCGCCGTCTTTGATGCCATTATACTCTATAAAGGCATAATAGTCATCCAAGAACCTGTTATACAGATTGCGGACATCCCGATAAAGGTTGCCTTTATGATAGCATGAAGCGTCAAAGTCCCGAATAAGATAATCATCGGCTGCCATGTTGAAGCCCTGCCTGTGTGAGGCTGTGCTCGTCTCCAGAACTCCCAGGAAATAAGAGTTTTCCTGCTTCTGCAACTTGGCTATGGGTGAAGACTGCGTCAGCGTTACACTGTTTACGTCCACATTCACCACGGGGACTACATTCAAGTAGATTTCTATGTCATCAGTGACAGAATAACCTTCAGGAAAGTCCAATTGCAACCAGACTGTTTTTTCCTGAAACTTATCCAGTGACTCGTCCTCAAGCCACTGCTGGAAAATTTTGGGATAGGCGTATGGTTTGAAAATATCGCGGTCGATTGTCTTGTCTGTCACATAGACCAAATTGGCATTCCCCATATTGAGCAGGCATTCCTGCCACTTGTTGACAAAGGCGAAGAACCGGCCTGATGCCTGCTGGGCATCAAAGGGCTCGACCATCTCAATGTTATCCATCTCTCTCATGGTAGAGAACTCCAATTCCGTGTTCACCGCATTTCTGTTTTCCGAAATGACATATATGTGCTCGGGATATATGCCGTTGGCTCCCTTTATGAACAGTGACAACCCCTGGAGGGAGTTTATCTCCTGCTCCGTGACAATGCCAACCCACACCTTGTTCTGCTTCGGCGGACGGGTATTGATGTCAAACGCCCCATCCTTGCTTATGATTTTGTAAGGCGTGAGAACGAACAAGTCTGTATACGGAATCAGTGTGGTCCCGAAAACAGGGATATAGTTTATGGGTTGCTTGTTTTGAGGAGTCTTGTATAAGAATGTAGCCCCTGAACCCAGAGTGATGATGTCCGTATGGGCCTTCGCTTTAAAAGTCAGGTGGAGCAAGGTAATGGCAGGCAGCGCACCGACCCTCTCATAAGGAATGAAATCCGAACCATATCGTTCAGCTATCCTCTGTGGTATGGTGTCGATATAGTCCTTGAGTTTCTGTTCCTCATGTATCAGTGCCACAATCATCATCTTCACCATCGGGTCTATTCTGTCGAAATCGAGGTTTTCGATTTCCTCCATTCCGACCTGATGGATTAGCTCAATGGCATCCCTTACTTTCTTTTCTAATTCCTTATCCATTTGCAGCCCTTAGATTCTAAATTTCTTTGATGCAGGTTCTACGAGGAAGGACACCTCCTTTTGATAGGGAGCTGTGCCCAGTCCATCGTCTATAAGCCCCTCAGCCAGAATGGTCACCATGTGTCTTGACTTAACCTTTCTTCTTCCCTGCATGGTAGTTCCTGCCGCATCGAGGTTCATGGATATATGAACGTCCTTCAGGTCTGGGGCATAGGCCATGAGGGTCTTTTTAATGCTTTCTTCACAGGTTCGCCGGATACTCTCATTGTAGAACCCGTCATTTACCATACCATCGTTATTAAACTGTATGTCGTTCACATTAGCGTATTCTAAGTCCCAGTAGGGCAGCCCGAAATCAGGATCTGCATTAAAACTGCCCTGAGGTGACAAGACAATGAGGTCAATCAGATTGTCAAGCATGACTGTTCTTTTTTCTATTTCGCGAGATATGCGTATCTCGCTGTTGTTGTCATTCTCTTTTAACGACAAAGGCGTACTGATGTATCTCATACGTTAGTGCTTAGATGGGAATGGCATTCCTGAACTTCAGACTCTTGTGTAACAGGATGTCATAGCTGCTACTGGCACTGCTTACGCCGTCAACAACAGCTACCATCTTCACGCGCAGTCTCTTGTCTGCCTCCTGTCCCCTCTCCTTTCGGAATCCATTGTCAAACTTGACGCTAAATCCACTCCGATTCTTGGAGGCCCTTTGCGAACCGCTATGGGGTTCACTTCCATCTATAGTGAAATAAATCACCGCATTGGGCTGGTTGTAGGCTACAGACAATGTAGTTTCCGATGTGGCGCATTCCTGCTGAAGCTGATTGGGGGAGAGGGTTGGTGCCACAGGTCTCGACACCTCGGCCTTACGGGGTTCTTGTTTGGGAAGAGACTCCGCCAGCTTATCCACTTTCTCACCAATCGATGCACAAATGTCCAGACCTATCTTGATTCTTTGATAGGCCTCCTTATAGGTATAGGGAGCAAAGACATAACTTCTGTACATCTTCGCATCTGTCAGTTCCAGCGTTTCATCCATATCACAAGCACAGGTGAAGGCACTCACACACTTCTGTACATTGGCCAACAAGGACATCGGGGTCATCAACTCGTGCTCCTTGCTGGAAGTTATCCTGAGTTGCTGTACCAAAGGCCAGAACACACCTATCACACTGCGCGCTTCTGAACCCAGTGCCTCTCTGGATTTGGTGTCTAATACCGCAAGGAGATCATTAAACCGGAGAAGCAGCTCTTCGAACTTCCTGTGTGATGACACGAACAGACAGGGCGGAACGAAATACACATCGTCCAGCCTCCAGCCCTGGTCGTCTACAACATGTCCAATGGGCAAAACATGGTCACCAATGGAGGTGTCGGGCGGTACGAGTGAAAAGGAATAGACAGGTTCTTCATATCCTTCATACGTTTCCTGCCACTGTCCGGGCAATACGTTGACAGTCAGTATGTAGTCTGTGACACCCGGTATTTCGGGAATGACCAACTTCGTGTCTATGTTGTTACCGTATCTGGTGTCATAATGCATATCGATGATGTCCCCCCCCTTCGTTATACCCAAACAGGAGAGTGACTCTACATCAAGCAGATTATCAAAAAAGTTGACTGACAGTTCAAAAGGAACAGTGGAAGGCAATAACCCGAAACGTCCCGATGCGGTCAGTATCAAAGCCTTGCTTAACAACTCCTCCGTACATTCATCAGAGGCACGTAGCAGGTCATCCGTGAGTCGCATGCCTCGTTTCCAACATACTCTTTTCATCGTATATACTTTTTCATGTGTAATGACAACTGCATCCCAGCGCGTAAGGGCAAGCCCTCCTATTTTCGAAGTACGCAGCGATGGTTGTTACAGAGTGTGCTATAAATTCGTATTGTAACCTAAGTAATTTAATTCTTCATCATTGGGCAGTATCAATTCGCTTTTGTCGTCTATGATGAAAAAGCGCAACACTTCTTCTACAGACAAGAAAT
This sequence comes from Bacteroidaceae bacterium, assembly GCA_051878615.1. GTDB lineage: Bacteria > Bacteroidota > Bacteroidia > Bacteroidales > Bacteroidaceae > Physcousia. The sequence continues at coordinate 4,148 of JBJEKL010000070.1, forward strand.
AATCTTCCACAAAACGGCGAAATACATCCACTTCATTTACAAAATCCAGAAACGGTCCGTCACACAGTTCCGGCCAATAAAACAAATCGTAGGTTTTCACCGTCTCGTCATAGACATTGCCTATGTACGTTTCATTGAGCGGCCCGTTCAACCCGTCTGCATAGCGTGGCGACAAATCGGTTTCTGTTATACAGTTCTCGTGTGTGGCTATCGTTAAGCCTTCATCCATAAACACCTTTCTCAGCAACAGTGTGAGCAATGTCTTGTTGCCACGAATATATTTGCTGTATATGACAAAAGGAATCGTCTGCTTGACGAACCGATTCCCGCGTTGTGCTTCAGACAATTGATGCTGGTCATCAAAGATGATGTCTATCAGCACCTTGTTGATGTCGGTATAGGCGCGCAACCTTTCTCGTGCGTTTACTTTGAACATCAACAAGAGCAAATCTACCGGTGCAAAGAAGCGGTGGGCAAGTTCCTTTTCCCGTTCCTGCTTCTCATATTCCTCCACAAATCTTTCTTTTTCTTCTTTCTGAGGCAAATTGTTGAAGCGGTCTATCGGGTGGAACATGTATTCCGGCAGTACATTATAGAGCCCGTTTCTGCCTACATCCACATACAGCACCCCGTCTTTACCTTCCTCAATGCCGATAATATCATTATAGGCATTCCGCTTGTGCGGACCCTTCAGGTTGACCTTGAAACTGCCCTTCTGGAAGTATGACAGCAGCAGTTCAATGTTCATGTCAGAAGGAATATTCCTTGGCAGCATGGTGGTTGGGCTTTAGGTTTGGTCAAGTATTCTTTCATGCGAAAGATGAATCCTTACAAGAAATGCGAAGCGTCCCCCGTGAGTTCCACATAGAACATTCCCTTCTCACAACTGATCTGCAATACATCAAAGAGCGGAATGCCTATTTCTTCCAGCGTGAGTTCCTGATAGGGAAAATCTGCATCAATGTTTTCATCATACAGCTTCTGGAATACGGTTTTATAACTGAGTCGGCGAAGCTCCGAATGCTTGTTGATATATTCGTCCAGCCGTGATTCGGGAATCATGACCTGGAACTCTTCTTCGGTCTTCTCTGCAATGATCTTCTCCACAAATTTGTTGTTGCGCATATTGATTTCGACAGACTGAACGTCAAGCAGCGACCTCAAGGCTGGCAAGAAATCTCCTACAGACATCGTAGCGGACAAATTTTCTCCAGCGACGACCTCCTTCCAATATTCATGCGCCATACAAGTGTTCTTCCATGCAGCATATTTGTAAATCTTCATCGTGTTCAGGAGCCCTTCATAACGAAGCATGCGACCCTCCAGCGTTTTGAAAGGTGTCGGTTCGTTGGCATCCTGATGGATGATTTTCATAGCTTCCTGTACCTGCATGGCTCCAATGATAGAGGCACTGATAGGCGTTGTAGCTACCCTTCCAGCCTGCTCTTGGAGACGGACAACATCGGCACAACCTGTGCGGAGCATGATATGGTTAAACTCTTCGCGTGAAAGACCGCATTCGTAACAGTTGATACCTGGTGAGAACACACGTACATTGCCCGACATGTTCTCTATGCCACCGTCAATCCATTTTTTCCCTGCACGTAGACACAGTCTGTTCAGCTGATAACGGGCTATGCGGCTATCCAAACAACCTATGACCACATCCACGGCCCGATACAGGCCAAGGCCTACATCCGAAAACAGGTTACCGACAATGGGAATAACCTGAATCTGCGGATTGATTTCCATGGCTCGCCGCGCAACGACCTCGGCTTTATATAAATGGTTGAAAGCATCTTCTTCGCGGAAAAGAATGGAACGTGTCAGGTTGGTAATTTCAATTCTGTCGAAATCCACGACATAGATATGACCTACACCAAACAGTGCCAAGTCCTTTACCACCTCGTTACCCAAGGCTCCTGCCCCTATCACCAAGACCCGGGCATTCTTGACCTTTTCTTTCCTAAACCAGGATAAGAGTGTGAAAACACCGTCACCCCATTCGTATTTGTTGTTTGAACCTGTGTCCATGATTGTCTTTCTGATTTGGGAGTGTACTGTCAACCAGGTTGACTGGGATTCTCTCGCTGTCTTTAGTCTTATTCCGTTTCTTCGTATCGGAATATGGTTTCACCAATCTTGATGGTATCTCCATTGCTGAGAACAGCCTGTCGCCGCAGCGGCAGCTCTGCACGAGAGTTATAGACGACACCTGTCGCCAAGGGCTTGATGACCGGCAGAGACTTGTTCTGGTCAATAAACAGCACGGCATGTTCCTTGGCGACTTTGTTGCTTTTCTCCCAGTTCATCTGTATTTCGCATTCGCCTGTCATGCCGATAGAAACCTTGTTGCCTCCACCTGTCGCATTCATCCATTTGTGAATAGGTATACGTGTGCCAGCCTTGACTCCATTGGTAATGACCAGGAAGTATTTTTCAGCCAACATACGCACGGTCACCAACGAGGCACCAAGTCCGCCGCCATAGATGATGAAGTCCAGCAGTATGTTTACCCACGGATGATCATCGCTGAACACATTGGCAAAATAGAGTACAAGGAATCCGATTCCCGCAGAACACAAGCCTCCCAACATGGCACTCTTAATAGGTATAGAAGTCTTGATGGTCAAGCTTAATGACGTACATACCGAGAACAGGATGTAAGCCGGAAGAGAACAATACCAAGGAATCGTCAGGGTATCCATGGACGAAACAATCATACAAAGGATGATTCCGCCGAAGGCAAATGCCAGGAACCCGATCAACGATGATAATAACGACAGTCCGATCACACTCAGATAGATGCCGATATTCTTCTTGCGGTATTCTTCGTTCCAACGGAACACAAACGAAAGGAAGAATCCCAGAAGCATGCCAATGGCCAGGAACGATGTCACCTTGGAAGTGCAGGGCTGAAGCAATTGGCTGCGTTGTGCTTCGGATGACAGGAACATTTCGGCAATACCTGCCGACAATGACGAAAAGATACCACGGCCTATGATTTCGTAAATGACCCAGCTGAAAAAGCCTGCAAGCAGACCTGAAATGGTCTGGTGACAATCGCGGATAGAAGACTTTGTAAACAGGTTGTGCCATTCCACATGTTCTTGAATACCCGTGCTACAATTCTGTCCATACTCCGAGCAGCGATAGTCATTCTGTTTCCAGCAGTCTACGTGCATGACGTGTTTGCACTTCATGACTACTTTCTGACCGGGCAGGATGGGCTGTTTGCAATAATAACATATTTTCTTCTGGACACCCTCTTCCGCCACGTATGACTTGTAGTACTTGACAGAGAAGTTCTTCGACTTGATGAACGGGATGAGAATCTTCATCACACAGAAGAAGAACAAGATAGTCAAGAAGGTGATCAAGATGGCAATCAAATACTTCAAGAGGATATCGGTAGAACTGCCAGCTAATTTGGGCCACGGGTTTTCAGGTGTACCAATAGCGAACTCTGCATTTCCCGAAATAGCACTGTCACCCCATTTTGCCGTATATGCTATGGCTTCACCTGCATACGTTCTATGGGCCTTATAGACAAATGCGTAGTCATACATTTGGTCCTGGACTACCTTTCCAAAGCCTCTTAATATCTCTTCGATATTATCTATCTGATTATATTTTCCTTTCTTTTCCTCCGGCAAAGCCAGTTTTCGAGAAGAGCCTGTGATGCCGTCTAAGGTCAGATCTACATCCTCGTCAAGCTTGACTCCGTTAGGAACATAATAGAAAGCGTAGGTCTTGGGCCACAAGGACTTGTCTATACCATCTCCGTTCTCCACGATATCAAGATAGGAAATAGGGTCATTGATGTTGGGACTTTCTGTTCCGTCAACGAACACAAACAGAATCACCTTATCGCCATGAACCCTTGCCCGCTCTGCGATAGCGGAATTAAACAGGTATTCTGCATGTCTCGATGACTGTGTGCCGTCAAACTCCATCAGCCTGGACCGGATGGCGCTGTAGAAATACTTCTCATGGCCAGCTCTCCTGAAATCCTCCCTGAACTCACTGAAGTTCTGTTGGGTCACTAACTTGCTCTGCGGATTGCCGTCTCCGAAAAAGGAAAGGTAGACGCAACTGTCTGGAGCACTTTTCACCAACTGTTCCAGTGCTTCATAGATCTTTTGCTTGCCCTCCGCATGAATGCTCAGGTCCACCAATACGGAGAAAGTGTATTCTTTGGGTATACGCAATCCTCCGCTTAACCGAGTTACGCTCAATGGAACCATCTCGGTGCCATCCTCATAGATGTGAAGGCGTGCGGCCAAGTCCTTGTCATTTACCTGCGCCTTGTTGTGGTCCTTATCGAACAAATTCAAGTATAACGTGATACTGTCATTGCCCACTCCGTCCTTATACTCTCTACCGCAAAACTCTATTCTGGAAACGTCCTGCGCCAAAAGCGACGTGGCAACGGGAAACAAACAGGCACACAACAGCAGCCGGAGCGTCATGCTTATCTTTTTCTTCTGGTCCATATCTTTAAATCTTCTAATAGCTGTTCGCCATACAATTCTTCATTATTACACAAATCGTGGTCCTGCACAGGAATGGATGTGACAATCCCGTCAGTCGGCGTATATACCAATACGAAACGGATTCTGTCGAGATACTGAGAAACAATCTTCCGAATAGACGGTATGCTGCAATGTGCCGACACGACATAGCATCCTATCATTTCTTTGTCGGAGAAGGCATCCGGCTTCTTCACAGCAGTGACGATGTGCTCCTGCTTTTCACCCTGAAGGATGGGATAACCATGCACATGGCCCACAAATCCATTTGAACTAGTAGCCATAAATGCCATGTCGATAATGGCCCCATTACTCAATTCTATGCCATAACACTCATTGATGCGCTGGTCGGCATGACCAAGCGTATTATAAAAATCATCCTTGTTAAAGGAGCGTCTTTCACTCTCCAAGGCCCACTTGTACATCTCTTCAAGAGAGTACATCTTTTTCAGGTCGTTCTTCGAATTGATGGTGTCATCAGGCTTGAAAGTGAAGATACCCGTTTCCTGTTCGGGGGTGAGGATGTCAATCACCAAAGCTGTCAGGAAATGCGGATGCAACTCGTTCTTGAATTGCATCTGCACGTTGTTGTCTGAATTACTGAAGAACACACCAAGACCCGGATGAGAATGCACCCAACAGGTCAAGTCGTATTGCAAGCCTGTGTCACGGCGCAACTTCTTGAGCAGGTTTCCCTTCTTCAGCTGTATCTTACCGCCAAAGTTCAACTCATATTCCGCGAAGATGGCATCATCGCCAGGTGTTACGATGTACTCAAGCGATACGTCATATTGCTGCGAGGCATCATCCAGAACCCACCTGCCGACCACCAAACAGCCGTCTTCCTTCGGATTGTTGGGATTCCGCAAGTCCTCTGCATACATGTTGTAAATGTCCTTGACGCACGTATTCTTGATATACATGGTCCTGACTGCCGAATCCTCACAGAAGTCACTACAATCAATCTTCATGTAGGCATTATTGTCATACACATCATCAAGTGACTGTTTTTTCAATGAAGATGTTGCCCTCTTCCCTATAATGACCAGCGATTCCGAATCAGCTGTGGACACAGGCGTTGTGGTATGCGTCTTTGCAGTGGACCCTTTTTTCGCCGCTTTCCTATACCACAAAACCAGACAGATCAATACAATTGCCAAAACGACACATACCCCAATCACATTATTAATATTATTCTGAGAGGGCTCTTCCAGCTCATCTTTCAGCATCTGCAGGTGGTTTTCTCGTGCTGCGATTCTCTCTCCAAGAATTTCTTCCAGTCTATCTTTACAGGCCTTCTGTTCTAAAATGTCTAACTTTCTTTTATAGGGCTTTAGGAGGTCTTCAATCAACTGCGCCTCATTGCTCTTGCACGAATCAATGACACCCTGCTGCCTCTGGATAAAAGGCTCTATCTGCTTTTCCCTATAGGCTGCCTTGTCACTCCAGCCGCGGAGATTCTCGACATGCATCACCATCTCAGCAGAATCTTTGGCAATCTGCACTTTGGAGTATACAGGAATCGTATCGATGGCAGCAAGCATCTCATCCATCCATTTCTGCAGCTTTTTTTCTCTTGCAGGGTTGGTGCTAACTGACAGTTCTTTGCCTGCATCGGTCTTGGCCTCATTGTCCTTGACATCCTCAGCCTTGGGTTCTGCGGCCTTGGGTTCATTGGCCTTGGGTTCATTGGCCTTGCCTTCTGGGGTGTTGGATTCATCGGCCCTGCCTTCTGGAGCTTTGGGGGCTTGCACTCCCTTTACCTTGCTACTGTCTCTTTTTTCTTCTGACTGCTTCCTCTTTTTCGATTCTGAAGACACTAAATCTATAAAATTGGAACTTCTCTTGGCCTTTGCTGAAACGACAGTACATGTTATGTCTTTCTTTGATACTGTCCCACTGGCTAACCAAAATTCAGATTTCTGGTTATCGAATGCGTTGCTAACACGGACTAAAACCGAATCACTATAATTGTTTGCTATTTCTGTCACCCGGATTCTTCCAGGGTGTTTACTATTCTCCGATTTTATCCTTATATGACTTTTCTTAAAATCATCTGCTGCGCTTCCTAATGAAAAAGTCAACAGGAATGACATGAGTAACAGGCGGTGTATTGCTTTCATATAGACAAATCTTTCTTGATGTTGTTTTTAATTCCTTTTGCCACACTCTTTCCCATCCCCCTGACAGCCTCGTTCTGCTTCTGCCGGGCTTTTCCCTGAGCAGTACTGATTTTGCATCTGATGGCTGCATGGGCACGTCGCTTAGCCTCATCCTCCGCACGTTTGGCTATCTTATTCTGCGCATCCTCCATGCTTTTCATATTGCGTAGATTGCGGAAATGCTGCATGAGCTGATTCCCGACAAACAACAGTATGCCCAGCAAGATGCCTAAAACGATGAGGAGTATATTGCGCTTTTTCTTCCCATCTTCTATTTTTTTTAATTCGGCATCACATTTGGCAGCCGTGTCCTTCATTTGCTGAGCCAACTCACTATTGTCTATGCTATGAGCTTCCCTCCTCAACTCAATAGAAGCATTCTTCAAGTCTGTCAAATCGTTATCCGACAATTTGTCGATGCTGTCCAGACGTTCCCGGACATAAGCCAACTTCTCCTTTATCTGTTGCTCCTTTTCCTGCTGCTGTGCAACTGCCATTTCAGTTTTCTCTTCCTGCTCTTGTTGTTGCTTAGCAGCTTGGCATTGGGAGTCGTAATCCTGAAGAATACCACGTATCTTGCCTTGTAATGCCTTGTCTGGGATAGTTATTTCTAAATCGCGCAACTTGTCTATGTTTCTACTCATCGACTCAAGTTCTGACAAAGGCAACGGTCCTTGACGCAATTTCTCTCCCAAATTTTCGATGAGCAATTCCGCTTCTTGTGCCGGCGGCATGTCAGTGTCAACCTCCACCTGCTCAGTTACGGGAATTTCTCGCTGTACACTTTCTTGTGTCCTGACTACTGATGCCTCCTGTTTCTTCTTTTTCTTCAGAACGATGTCCAGATTTTCACATTGGGCAAACACCCTATAGCGGTGTTTCCCTTCGTAATTGGCCAAGTAGACAGGCAAAGAAAGAGTGGCAGATTCGACAAGCAAATCTAATTGGATTTCTGCACCATCTTCCAATCTTACGTAACCTTCGTCCGAGAAGTGATAGCAAAATTTATCAGAAGACACGTGCAAAGGATGAGTAGTTATATTACCTGTAAATTTATCCTTATAGCCACCTCCTTTATCAAAGTACAATACACAAACTTTTTTGAGGTCATATTTGCTTTGATGATCAAGCCCCAATTTCTTTCTCACCTCAGAAAAAGATATGGTGACTTTTCCATTGGACTCACGAATATTGTACTCAACATAGACCAGATCCTTTGAGGACGACTTGATGGTATCCCTGACTTCTTTCGTGAAAGCCGAAAGCCAGCCACCACACAAGCCAATAAAAATAAGTAATAGTATCCTATCGAAGCGCATGTATCTCAATAGTTTACGATTGCATTATAGCGTCCAACAATCCGACTCTTCTTTGACGAATCGGCATTCATCTTATTAAATAAGGGACAGGACTTGTTGGACCATTCGCGCTGCATGGCCTTTGCCTGCTCTACAGCTACAGACTTGCTTATTTTGCCTTGGTCAAGACGTTTGTATAGAGACTCCAACTGCTTAAGCACTTTGTCTACTGTCCATGCACTGTATGCACAATTGTGGATATTGGATGAGGATTGGGGGGAAACAGTCGGACGCCTTATACGATGTTTTCCACAATCTACTTCGTATTTACTCCAATCAATCTTATCCAGTCTGCATAACAAATCCTTGTATCTGCGATAAGCTGTATCTTGATCGCTCCAGTTATGAGCCGATTTTATTTGTCCAATTTCATATTTTATTTCATCCATCTTTTCCCTGTACGGTTGTTCTTGCTCTTCCAATGATGAACCATGATTAGAATTAGGGCAGAACTTCTGTTTCTGCAAATCACGAATTAATTCATCATAAGCCTCCTGTAATCGATCAAAGTCATCATTATCTTCAGATACTGGTTCTGCCTCTATTTTTACATTCAGCCGAATTTTATTACGCTGCAAGATTAAGAACTTGGTCTTTTTTTTATTCTTATATTTTGCAATATATATAGGTATAGTTACATCTGTTATATTAGATTCATCTCCATGAAACATGAATATCCCGCTTTGTGCCGGGTCAATTTGTACTGCATCATCCCCATCCATGCTATTACAGGTTATCAGACTTCTATTGTTGGGACCATATGATTTTTTGTCAAAACGAATGCCCTGTTTCTTCAAGTCCTTTTCTGTAAAGGCCCGCTTGAAGATAAAGAAAGGATACTCCTCATCATTATTTTCTATAGTGACAGAAATTCGTACACCATCTTGGTATCGTGCCGCTGAAACCTGTAGCCTACAACTTTCATTTAATACTATCTCCCGTGGAAAATCTTCATTAGCTTTTATCGTGACGTTCTTTGTTTCGTCTCCGAAAACATACGAGCAGAGACAAAAGCAAAGCAGAATAAGTATGTTACGCTTCATATCTTTAACTTCTTTTTGGGAGCATTTTCCTGTTGGACAATGATTTTGTTTGTAGTAGGTCCTGTCGCAGGTGCTGGTTTGGGCTCAGTCATGTCCTGACCGAACCGTGTCCAACCGTTAGGCTCTGCTTCTTCACGAACCCATTCGGCCACATTCTGATCCTCCGGATAAGGATAAGTGTTTTGGGCATGATAAAGCTGGTATTTCAGGTACTGCTCAACGCGTACCACCAAATCCTTCAGCGAAGCCAACACACCCATTTCCTTGATAGTCAAACATACCTTTCCTTTAAAGCTTCCAGAATGGCGGATGTTGGGATGCCAGATATCTGTCTTGAAGGTAAAAAGCGGATTGCCGTCAGCAGCCGGATAGTTGTTGGGCAGAATGATGGACATTTTATGAAGATACCCAAAGATGGGTTCACGGGGAACACCTGTGTCCTTAACGCCCACTATAGACTTGCAGCGATACCACACTTCATATTCCGTGGGCAGCCCCATCACGTTCTTCCTTCTTATGATATATGAAATAGAAGACTTACGGGGGTCTGAGCCTAACAGCTTTCGCTTTCTGCAGAGAGAGTCCAACGCCTGCCATTCAATCAACAGGCGTTGGTCTCTTCCCGAAAGCTCCTTTTGGTTGAAATTACTAATCAGATCGTTCATGACAAGCTACGAATACTATCCTGGTATGGCTACGGAAACAAGATGAAGATGATCACCAGGTTGAATGTTGTAGTCCAAGAAACACTGTTCACGGCCGTCCTCATCTTCAAAGTCTAAAATCTGAGGTTCTTCGCCATCCTCCAACACCTGCCCAAGCAGATACTGAATAGGATTTCCGCCATTGTCCAATTTGGGCAACTCAAACACGTGAACGATACTGTTGATTTGGTCACGAATGGTCTTGTTAGGGTCAGTCACCTTTACCTCCACCTCTTCGTACGCAGTGCCATCGATTGTCAGATTGATGATGAACTCGTCATCGAAAAATTCTTCGTTTTCCATTTTATTTGTTTTTTGATTATTGATTCTCACCATATCCAAGCACCACGTTCCTGATTGAAGTTCTCAGAACGATAGTCCTCGAATTTATTTTTGAACACCAAAAGCTGGTAAACGTCCT
>JBJEKL010000071.1:0-14327 GCA_051878615.1 Bacteroidaceae bacterium
GAGAACTTCCTTGCCTTTGTATTAAGGCCTTTTCCCCACCATTTTATGTCTCTTCCGCACCATCTTTTGAGGGATGAGTATGCAGCGTACAAAAAGAAAAAAGGGCTGGCATAATATCCTGCCAACCCCTTCTCTACTGATTATGTCCCAGTAAGGTGTCACTTGAGTAGAACCTTACGGCTTTTTCCATCCTTGGCACGGATAATGTTCACGCCCCTATAAAGCGAGTCCTGACGCTTGCCATCTGGTGAATAAATCATGCATGGAGTACCTAAGCCCGACTCTGTCACAGCACCTACCGACTGAGCAAAGTCCAAACGAGCCTGACGCAAAGCCTTTGTGGCCTCCACAAGGGAAGCGATATCCGCAGCCGTCACAGAACCATCGTCGATGAGTTGCTGCAACTGATCGGCCTGAGCATAAAGGGCATCAACAGCCTTGGAGATGTCCTCACTCTGCACATAATCACAGGTGGAGAACGGACTGTTCTCATATATCTGAAGTTCAGACAGCGAATACCGGGGAGCACCGTTGCTGAGCACCATACCCTTGGTGCGCATCACCTGGAAGCGGATATGCTGATAGGGACGACGCATCTGCACATTAGCCGAATAGGTCTTGTTGACTACACCAGAGAAGTCGAACAACTCCGTTATATAATCCCAGTTCTCTGCATCCTGACTGGCATATACAATGACATCCTCCCAACGGTCATCCTGACCGGTATCTCCATCCAGGCTCTTGTTGTACTGGACAGAAAAAGCCGAGAGAGGCTCCCGAAGTGCCACCTGGATGTAATGTGGCTGGTTGGGAGGTAACGAACCGCTGTAAAGGCTACGCACATAAGTGCTTGTATTCCGGTCATAGACATTGGTAATCGATGTGGAACTCTCGATGCCATCGGTAGTCAACTGAGAAGCTGCTGTCAGTAGTTTGGTGTGCGAACTCTGCCACAGGAATGTGCTGTCGGCAGCACTTCGTGCATCGGCAATGGCCGCACGGGCATCGTCACTCACAGATGTAGTCCAACTGACATCGGCAAAATGGGGGTTGTGGTCCGACATGATGAAGCCGTCCGGTGTATTGCGATTCCCGAGCTCGGCATAAGAGCACGATACCGGACCATACGCAAAGATAAAGTCTATCTGGTTTTCAGGTGTGGAACTCATTCCGTCCACACCACTCTGTACCGTCTTGCGCGCCACACTCCACATGTCCTTTGTCTTGAGCTTGTAGTTGATCAGATAGGGATACACGTTGGAGGTCCTGTTCATATTGAAGTCTGCGGTAAGAAGCTGCGGTAAATCCGTTCCATAAAAGTCGGCCAGTTCGGCCATCTTCTCCTTGACAACCTTTGCCTGAGAGATACGTACAGCCTCCGCTCCGTGATCGAGATGAGTATTGGTGTAGATGAAGCGTGCTCCTGTGGCCTTGTCGGTAAAGAGGGCCCACGTGACGATGCGATAGCATATGGCATCGGGGGTCTTCGACGGAACATCAGGTGTACTGGTGGGCCAGTAGTTGCCACTCTCCTCCAGCAGGAAACGGCTGGTCTTGTACAATATGGGGGTATATTCACCCTTCTCGGCACCATCCTCTCTGGCACATCCCACCATGGCATAGCCGGGTATTCCCGCCAGGATACTGGTGAGCTCGGCCTTCACCCCTTCCTGTATACCGAGCAGGTCGGGAGAGATGCTGTCTACATAGTTGTGTATGGCCTTGACACGGTTTTCCCATGTGTTCTGCCCGTTGCCGTCGGTCACCTTGATATTTCCGTATGGGATGTTGTAAGTCATGATGCGCAACTTCTCCGTCGCGGCATCTGCCTGCAAGGATGCGGCAAGCATACAGGCGAGCACGAGGGAGAATTTCACGAATAACCTCTTCATAAGCATTTCTGTATTACTATATATATATATAATGTATATGTACACCTGCTCAAAAACGGAAAGATTGGGAGCCTCAGACTCCATGCCTGATGCTCCCAACTCCTTTCTATTTCATCTGGTCAGATTACTTGACCATTACCTTCCGGCTTACAGATGTGCCCCGGAGGATATACATACCCTTGGGCAGACCCTGCATGGCTCGGGTGGCAGGAACTGCAGAGCGTACCTGACGACCCTGCACGTCATACACACTTACGATAGCACCGATCTTAGCCAGTACACCCTCAACGGCATCTCCGCCCGCGTTGGAGAAGGTTCCGTCGGCATTCTTGATTACCACACCATGTGAAGCATCGAAGACAGGATGCAAGTCAGTACCCAACTTCTGATACCATACAGGAGCTTCGGACTTCTCACCATTGAGCGCCCAAGTAATCTTACCACTGACAAAATCCTCGGCAGTAACCAGGCTGGCTTGTGTGCCGTCACCATCTGTACTATAACAGTTGGTAAGGACAACATTGCTTGAGTAGCGGCAGAAGAGCTTGCTCTGAGAGTCATAACCCTCTATCTCGGCGGTGGACCAGCAGTTGACAAGAGTACCTCCTGATGCACCAAGCCAGCCGCATATCTGAGCAGCATTCTTGCCATTACCTGCCTTGATACTGCCTGCGCTGTAACAGTCATTGAAGTTTGCAAGGCTACCATTGTTGGCATTACCCAGGATACCGGCAGCGGCCTGATATACAGCCTCCACACTGCCCTCGTTACCCAAGCAGCTCAAAGTGACCACTCCGGAGTTGTTGCTTCGGCCTACCAGACCCACACGATCATAACCCCTCAGGGAACATGTGGCATCCAGGACGATATTCTTGATTACAGCGGGAGTAATAATCGTACCAAAGAGACCCACACCCACAGAAGCCTCATGGTTAACGGTCAGGTTACTGATACGATGGCCCTGGCCATCAAATACGCCCTTATAGGTTACCTTGTCGGCTTCGGTTGCTGAACTGTTGTCCGTTTCTATATTATAGCCGATGGGCTGGAATGCCTCTATACCTGTCATATCCAGATCTGCAGTCAGTTTGGCATTGATGCCGTTCATGCCTCCGTTGACCATGGCAGAGAATATAACCAAATCCTTTGGAGTGCCCAACATGTAATAACCATCCTCTACAGCAGGAAGAACTGGGATCTGATACTTGTTGTTTGCCAGATCAAGAGCCTCTTCGGCACTCACGGTACCATTGGAATAATGACCCCACATCTGATCGGAGAGTCCGTTGATGTAGTCAAGTTCCTCTGAATTCTCGTCAAAGATACCCTGGTTGTAGAACGAGCTTGCCATGCTGCTCAGTTCCTCGGCCGCCTTTGCCATAGCAACATAAGCCGTGCGACACTCGTATATCTGCTGGAAGATCTCGGAGAAGCGGTCTATCAACTGCATCATCTCCTCACCCTCAGTGGCAGCCTCCGCAGCTGCGATAGCAGATGTCAACTCAGCCTTGAGGGCCTTTGAATAGTTGGGGTACTGCATGAAATCGGCACCGTCACTGAACTCAAACGCATCAATAGTGCGGGCACGGCCCAGATAGTTCTGAAGTGCGAGAGCCAACTGCTCCTGACCCTCGGCGGCAGTACCCAGGTATATCAAATGGAAATTACCGAATCCCATCCAGTCACGCTCCATGCCTGTACCCTGGTTTCTCACACCTACAACCAAGGAGTCGCCTTCCTCAATCTGGACAGCCACGAAGTTGGGATAACGGCTGGCTTTGAACGCATAGGCGCAGCCTGTGGGACCCTGAGGTATGTACACCTCACCATCCTCGGTCACAATCTTGTAGTCAGGTCCCGAATCAGAAAGGTTGCAGTTCACAAGGTCAACAGCATCCTCCACCTTGATGGCATCCTCCACCTCGGTCATGGCAAAGTTGATATTCTTGCCCAACATTACCTGTCCGGCATGGAGCTTGCTATATCCGTCGCCTCCGGGGCGGAAGGTTGCATTGGACTGCAGCATGTACACACCAGGCTTGAGTCCCTTCAGGGTCTGAGTCATAGAGAATCTGCTGTTCCAGAACTCTCCGGCTGTCATGATTCCCTCTACGGTCTTGAAGACAGGATAAGCGGTGTTGGTCGTCTGGATGTCCCAACCCTCACGTCCTGCATCAAGATTGGCGTTGACCATCAGATCGGTGATATCTGCTCCGGGCTGGTAATCGGCTGCGATGGCTGCAGACAGGAGATTCTTCACGAACTCGGTCTCTGACACAATGGCGGCATCGTTGAGCTGATGCGTGCTCATGATGTGACGGTAAGTACCGTTGAGGAATTCCTCGTCGGGTTCCCGCTCCTCGGTGAGATATGCCTTGAGGCGTTCGGCCTCCTCACATTCGAAGGTGTTGTTGTTGATATACGCGATGGCATACTCAGCCTGTGCCTCATATGCCAGATATAAAGCAACCGAGGCCTTGATGGCGGTGCGCAAAGACTCCTCCTTGGCATATGCACGGAGGAATTCATCAAGAGTCTCCACTTCTTCCAATTCATCCAGGGTGGAAGCATAAGCAACAAGCAGCGAATCGCAAGCTATGGTCTCGTCATTCTTCAACTTCTCCGATGTGATCACATAATCACGGAAAGCCTCATAGGAATCCTGGTCATATACACACTCATAAGTGTCTTCACCGGAAGCATATACAAGTCCCCCATTGACCCATGTGGGATTGCCTCCTTCATGAAGATCCTGATACCATTGGGCATTAAGGAACGACTTGACGTTGAGCTTCCAGGTCAGAGATCCTGTACTTACCTCACTGGGATCGAACTGTGTAAACTGACCGCCCTGCGTGCTGAAGCAGTTCTTCACAGAAGCCGTTCCGCGATAAGCCTCCTTGGTACCTTCCATTCCTGTCACATCAGCTGTGGTCCAACAGGACTCGATGACAGAGCTTCCGGATGCTCCGATCCAACCTGCCAGGGCTGCACTCTCTCCATTACCATTGCTCACCACCGAACCGGTAGTATAGCATCTGCGCATGATGATGATGCCCTTGGAGCCATGGTTGCCGCCAAGCAATCCGCCAGCATTCACACCGCCTGTGGTCACGTCGCCCTCGTTGGCTACGTTCTGAATGGTGGTGGTACCTGTCTGATCCCAATTGGAGGCACCGATGATACCCACATAGTTACCGGTACTCTTGATGGAGCATGTGGAGTCGAAGATGATGTTGCGCAGCACCATGCCCGAGTTGGAGGCACAGATGAATCCTGCATCATCGTTCTGTACATCGATATTGAGTCCGCTGACAGTATGGTTCTGTCCGTCAAAGATACCGCCGTATCCCTTCTTGTCCTTACCCATCTGCTCAAACCTGTCATTGCATCCTGAGAAGTCCACGTCATCGGTCAGACATCCGTTGATGGTGTTGTCCACACTGTTGACCATACGGCTGAACCATACGACATCCTCGGCATCTGCCAGTTCGTAGAATCCGCCGACGGGTTTCTTGTAGTCCTTGTTGACTGCTCCGCAGTTTACGCAGACACCATGGTCCTCATCGTGAGGAGGAATCTCAGACTGGTTCTCGTTGGAGTATGTGAGGGAGCCACCTGCGCTGCTGCCATCGCAATTGAGCGTACCTACAGCATACACCACCTTATGGTCATCCCAGGGAACGGGCGAGAAGTCCTCATCGATATTCTGATACCAAACGGGGTTCTCGCTGCTCCTGCCATTGACGATGTAGCAAAGTTCACCGGTAGAGAGCATGTCGGCATTCATCTCCACATAGTAAGTGGCAGGAAGCGCTCCCTTGTATTCCTCGTTGGAGCAATAGCAGTTGACAATCTGAGTGGTGCTGCCTCCACGGCAGAAGTTGTAACCGGTATGTTGCGAAATCTCGCTGACAGACCAGCAGTTGGTAATCTTGGATCCCACATTTCCCTGCCATCCGGATATGCATGCCACATCGGCAGAGGATGTGATGAGTCCTGTACTGAAACAGTTGGTGATGTTGGTGACATTGCCGGCATTGGCATTACCGATAATACCTGCTGCAGCCGTACCTCCGCTACCGGTGTTTGTCACAGGACACATGACACCCACATTGTAAATCTCTGTCTTGTAACCTCCGTAGGTATGGCCTACCAATCCTCCTGCATAAGTAGCACCCTTCACAGAACAAGTGGCATCAATGAGCAGGTCGTGCAAACTTCCGGAATTGACGGTACCGAAGAGTCCGGCCACGTTTTCACTCTCCACAATCATGTTGCTGATGGTGTGACGTCCTCCGTCCATATTACCCACAAAGGGATGTGTATCATCACCAATCGGAGTCCAGTTCTCACCACTCAGATCAATATCACTGGTCAGTCTGAAGTCCATACTGGTCATGGATCCTGTATTGATCTGTTCGGCTACCCAACGCAAAGCCAAAGGTGTTCCGACAAGGATATATCCGTCCTCATCACGGTCGGGCTGTCCGCATACAGTACAGAATCCCGTGCTGGGATCTATCTGGTGGGAATCCTGTATGAATCCCTTATCCACATTAGAGAAGCCAAAGCTGTCACCTGCTGTGCCATCACAGTTCTTACTGCCCACTATATACACCACATCGGTGCCTGTCAGAGTGGGATAGGGGTCTGTGCCCAGAGTCTGATACCATACAGGATTTTCGCTGCTCTTTCCGTTGACAATATAGCAGAGTTCTCCACTTGCCACCTGCTCAGAGGTTACCAAAGTGCCCTGATTGCCGTAAATAGTGGCACAGTTGGCAATGGCTACACCGCTACCGGTACGTGCCAGCGGCTTATCTACGTTCACGATACTGGTACTCTCGGAAACGGCCCAGCAACCAGTCATGGTAAACTGGTTGGAGCCTGTCCATCCCGAGATGTAGGCACACGACATGCCCGACGGGATGGTACCCACGAACCAGCAGTTGTCTATCTGTCCCAGACATCCCTGCGGACTGTTGCCTATGATACCGCCTACGCCTGCATCACTACTTCCTCCCTCGGAAGTCGGCACGGCAGCCACGCTGCCCATGTTACCTAATCCGCGCAGAGTGATGTAGCCGGCACCCTGTGAGTGACCGATAAGGCCTATATGGGTCTGTCCGCGCAACGAGCAGGTATTGTCAAGAGTAAGGTTCTCCACCACAGATCCTGCTCCGATGGTACAGAAAAGTCCCACTCCCGATGCTTCGGGATAGTCCAGTGTGAGATTGCTCACCTTGTGATGCTGTCCGTCGAAATGTCCACGGTAAGGAAGTGTGGTAGTTCCTATCATGGCATATTGGGGATAAGCGCTCATGTCAATGTCGGCCATCAACTTCACGTCCATAAACGGATGACCGCTGTTGACCATCCTGGCCAGCCAGTCCATCTGCTCAGGAGTGGAAATCTTGTACACGCCATCCTCTGGAGTCATGAATTCCTCGTTGATGGCACCACACACGCTGCATGTGAAACCGTCATAAGTGTGTGCAGGCATCTGAGCCTCGTCCTTCACATTGGTAAATCCTGTGGCTCCCTCGCCGCTACAAGTCTCGGCGGAGGCATACACCTTGTCGGCACTCTGAGGAGAAGGAATGGCGTCGGTGCCCAACTTCTGTCCCATGCCAAGGCTGAATGCCACTTCTCCCGATGCCAGCTGCTCGGTGGTGACCAGCGTTGTGCCGGTCTCCACAGTACCCTGGAATCCGTACATGGCATAGCAGTTGGCGATTTTGGCATTAGTCGAACGCGAAATGGCACAAGTCCCAGTAGTCATATTGATATTCAGATCACCGATGGCCAGGCAATTGGTGAGCATAGTGGTTCCGGCAGCCCAACCCACGATGCCGCCACAGTTGGTGGCATCTTTTCCTGTGATGGTACCGGCAAACACACACCGGTCTATTACCGAACCAGAATTGGTGCTGGCCACGATACCGCCACAGGACGCATCGCCCGACACACTACAATTGAGAGTTGCGTCGCAATAACAGTTCTGCACCATACCGCCATAAACATAGCCCACAACGCCACCGATATTCTTGAAGGCTGAGGTGATGGTACCTGACACACGCAGGTTACGGACGGTTCCCATCAGGTAAGCCACCAGACCCGTGGGAGCAGCGCTTCCCGTCAGATTGACGGTCACGGTGTGCCCCTGTCCATCCAGGGTTCCATAGAAACTGTTAGTAGCCGATCCGACCATCTCCGTCTGATCCGTGTAATCGATGTCTGCCGTAATCACGGCCTTGGCAAACCGTTCGCCCCCATTAACCAGGGCAGCAAACTCCGCCAACTCCTGGGCCGTGCCTATCTGGTAGACACCACCCACTTGGTCCAAAGCCCAAGACACGCTCCCGCACATACTCAGCAGCATGCACAAAAGCCAACGTGTAAACTTTCTGTTCATAAAATCGTTTTGGTTAGTAATTACTTATCTATCTCTTACGCTATTCCTTTATTCAAAAGAGCATCACGAAGGCCTATCTCTCCCATCTATGTGCTCTTGGGTGAATTCTCATCTATGCACTTACAAAAGTACATCTTTTTCCATCAACAAAAAGAGTCATGACAGCCTTTTTACTTCCCAAAAAACACATTTTACCACCAAACAGCCCTTCTTATCTCAATAAAGTGACGATGGAACTCTTGTTTCTGTTGACAGGAGGCAATTTGGCACATCAGAATAATTGTGCATGTAAAGGCCTTGACGTATCTTTGTATGCAAATTAGGACATGAGAGAAATCCGAAACATATGAAACGCAAGACCGTTATTCTGACACCATTGCCTGAAGAACTCCGCCGTAGCCTGATGCCTGCCCTTCTAGCCTTGGACTCAGTACACGATATCTACCAGGCTGCCGACCATGCCGAACTGGCTGCACTCATACATCGGTTCCCTAATGCGCTTGTGCTCATGGACCTTGAGACCAGGGATGCATCCAAAGCGGCCACCGTGAAGGCGCTTCTGGAATCCATCACCCTGCACCAACCCCAGAAACTCACTCCCACCGAACAGGAGATTCTCCGACTCATAGCACTCGGACACAGCGTAAAGGAAATAGCAGCCATGCGATTCAACAGCGAGTACACTATAAGTACGCACAAGAAGAACATCTTCAGCAAACTGGGAGTAAACAATGCACATGACGCCACCAAGTATGCACTCCGAACGGGAATCATAGACCTGGTCGATTACTATATCTGACCCATATATACACACGCCTGGATCGGTCCGTCTATGCTCATATACAACATCCCCGCAGCACATACAAAAACCGGGATGACAACTTGCGAATAGGAAAAATAAGGAAAACCTTTGCAGCATCTGATTTATACACTATATTTGCACCCCAAACAGAGAAGATTGTTAGAACAGATGGAAGCTAAAGAGTCATTATACAAACTGGTAACAGCCATGCTTGAGGCGCAATCGCCCATCCCGCGCCAAATATTGATAGAATTCCTGACTGGCAAAGAATCCGACGAAATAAGCGAAATGAAGCTTGATGAAATGGAAGCCTTCGGCATCGGAGACAGCCATGACGAAGAATTTTGGGCAAACATCATCGATGCCGCATACGAGAGGGGATACCTCAAGGAGAAGTCCACACGCAACGATGCACTCACTCTCACAGCCGAGGGAAAGAAGTTCCACAAGAAGCCCGTATCGTTTATCATCAGCGACGAAGAGGAGGAGAGCAGCGTTCCCGATACGGAAAGCAACCTGGACGACATCATCAACATAGCCAGTACAGGACGCACACCCGTAAAGAAAAACATAACATCAGGACATACACAACAGTTTATCAACCTCATCAGAGCCATTGACAGAAAGATTGACCTGGATGAATATGCCGAGACCAACAGCATCCCTTTTGCCGACGTGCTGGACAGCCTGGAGGAAATAGTAAAACAAGGACGACAGGTGGAGATTACCTATTTTACTGATGAGGTTATTGGCGAAGATGGTATCAACGAACTGTCGGAGAGCTTTGACGAATACGGCACAGACAACCTGGATCTGGTGGAGAAGGAATTTGGAGATGTGTACAGCGAGGAGGAGATTCGGTTGGCGCGAATTGTGTACTGGGTCAAGCACATCGAGTAAGTATCCACACATGAAATACAGAACCCTTTTGAAAACATATTGACAAGATGGAAATCCTAAAATTCAACCCTATTTACAAGCCCACACTCTGGGGCTCCGAGACCTGGGCCATATCAGCCGTCAAAGGGTCGGAATCTGTAGTGATGGGAGGAGAGGACAAGGGACTCACCCTGCCCCAAGTGGTAGAACGGTATGGAGCAGACTTTCTGGGTAAGGCCAACAGCCAGAAATTCGGACACGACTTCCCGCTCCTCATCAAATTCATTGATGCCAGACAGGATCTGTCCATACAGGTACACCCCAACGACGAATTGAGTGCAAAGCGTCATGGCAAGATGGGAAAGAATGAAATGTGGTATGTGGTGGATGCCGACCGAGGAAGCAAACTCATAGCCGGATTCAGCAAGCAGATGCTCACCCAGGACTATGCCGCCAAGGTGGCCGACGGCAGTATCGAGAACGATCTCTGCAAGGCAAATGTCTCAGAGGGAGACTGCTTCTACATCCCTGCCGGACGAGTGCATGGAATAGGTGCTGGAATGGTGATTGCCGAAATACAGCAGACAAGCGACGTAACCTACCGCATCTATGACTATATGCGTCGTGACCGGGAAGGCAACCTGCGCCAACTGCATACCGAACTGGCCCTGGATGCCATTGACTTCAACGACATCACCCAAGATCCCAAAGTGCAATATACCGAAAAGCGTGACACGCTGATTCCCCTGGTGGAATGCCCCTATTTCAAGACTTCGGAACTGAAACTCACGCAAACCTTCGTCAGGGACTTCCGGGACGAGGATACCTTCCACGTGTATATGTGCCTGAGTGGACAATGCTGCTTCCTCAGTCCCGAGGGACAAGGCATTTTCCTGCATAGCGGAGAGTCACTTGTGGTGCCTGCCTGCATGAATCAGGTCACCATCATACCCGACGGACAAGTCAAGTTGCTGGAAAGCGGAGTCCTGTAATACAACTCCGTTCCCATACAGGATACAGACCCCGTCCGAAGGCCATAAGGACACAAAAGGAATTACGGCCAAACAGACATTCCTTTTGACTGAAGGAGAAATGCCATCAGGCAAGAAGCGGAACCCCAAGTCCACTCTGCCTGATGGCATTTCTCCTTTATCCCAAACCGGCCATTAGATTTGGGCTTATGATGACCAGACCTACTTGCTTCGGCCGTTCTTGGCAAACTCCCGACGTGCCTTGTCAAACATCTTCTGGAAATCCTCATCTGCACACAATCGCGCGAATGTGACACTTCCCATCACGCGTCCGGCATCCACATCACTCTGATAATGGAAGCCCACGATGACACGACTCTGTCCCAACTCATAAGCCACCTTCATAATCTGCTCGGCATGGGCAGGATCAATGGCGGTAAGCGTGAGACCCACCAGCCACGAAGCATGCGTATGACCCGATGGATAACTGGTGAAATCCTTGGGATTCTCGTACTGGGGCACACTTGTGGCTTCCTTGAACTGCTGATAAGGACGCACACGATGGAAATAGGCCTTGGCGCTGGCGCCTGCCTGTTGCTCGGTAAGATGAAGGCGAGAGAGCAGGCGGAACAGTTCGGGATAGGTGTCGGGCGTCATGGTACGCTCCATCACGGCACCAAAACGCTCCAGGAAATACTTGGCACATATATCCGCATCAGCTACGGCCTGTTTGCCACGCTCGGTATCACGTATCGACTTTCCCCACTGGTATTGTGCCCAGTCGTCATAAAACCGGGCATCGGTCAGCGAAGGAGGTGCAGGGATGACATTCTCCATACGAGGAGCCTCAGCAGTGGAATAGAATGGAGTAAACTTCTCCTCCGTTACACTCTTTTGGGCCCAGGTGGCAATAGAGCACACAACTGCGGCCAACATCAGTACATTTCTTTTCATATCCATATCTTTCTTTGTGTTATCCTGACAGGGCAGGCAGCATCACCGGAAAACCTCCCCGAGCGAAACAGCCTGGACATACATACATGTTTATCTCAGAACAAATGATTTCTTCAGACGAATATTATCGGAAGCATTACCCACCAGCGCCTCAAACTTACCCGGTTCTGCCTTCCATGAGGAGGTACTCTCATCATAGAAGCTGAGTGCCTCACGGTCGATGGTAATGGTGACATCCTGACTCTCACCCGGCTTCAAGAACACTTTCTGGAAACCCTTGAGTTCCTTGTATGGCCGGTCAACAGAGGATTTCACATCATGAAGGTATAGCTGGACAGTCTCGGATCCCGCACGCTTACCCGTATTCTCCACACGTACCGTGAAGGTGATGGTGTCATCAAGGTCCATCTCTGTCTTGTCAAGACGAAGATCCGTGATGGCAAAGGTGGTGTAACTCAATCCGTGGCCGAAAGCAAAGAGGGGACGGGTCTTCTGTTTGTCCGACCATCGGTAGCCCACATAAATTCCCTCCTTGTATTCCTCGTCTATAATATTTCCAGGAGTCTCGTGACCACCCTCCTTGCGCCACCTTCCGGGATAGGTGCCCAAGGCATGTGCACCCACTTCCTCGAGTGAAGACACCCAGGTATAGGGAAGCTTTCCGCTGGGATTGACATCTCCCACAAGTACTGATGCCAGAGCCTTGCCTGCCTCTGAACCAATGAACCATCCCTGCACGATAGCCGGGACACTTGCCTTCCAGGGCATAGCCACTGGATTGCCTGAGATATTCACATACACAAAGTTCTCGTTGGCCTTTGCCAAAGCCTCGATGAGCCTGTTCTGATCATACGGAAGGTCGTACGACTTGCGGTCGTGGCCCTCACAATCCTGATAATCACTCTTGTTCAAGCCACCAAACATGATGACATAGTCAGCACTCTTCGCCTTTTCCACAGCCTCCTTTATCAACTCCTCGGGCGAACGCTTGTCGTTGAGGTCCTGTCCTGTGGTCACCCCATTATAATTACCGGAGACGTCGCCCACGTATCCGCGAGCATAATCAACCCGAATACCCTGCTTCTCCAAACGGTCCTTCAAGCCATCCAAGGGTGAAATCTCATGCTGCACCTTCAGGGAAGAACTTCCTCCACCCACAGTCATCATCTTGATGGCATTCTCTCCCACTACCAGCACCTGTCTGGCCTGATTCATATTGATGGGCAGCACATCTCGGTTGTTCTGCAGCAATACGATACCCTCCTGAGCCACCCTGAGTGCGGTCTCATAATGAGACTCCGAACACAGGAATCCATGAGGACGATTGCTACTCATCGTTGTACGATAGAACAGACGAAGCACTCGGCGAACCTTCTCATCAAGTTCCTTCATTCCGTACTTGCCCTCCTTGATTCCCTTATAATAAGGAAGCGCCAGGAAATAGCTGTCATAAGCATTGCTGGCACCCATGGTAAGGCCATTGGTCCAGGAACCGAACTCCATGTCAAGCCCGTTCCTGATAGCCTGGTCGGTATCATGAGCACCTCCCCAATCACTTACGACAACTCCATCAAAAGCCCAGTCACGCTTCAGAATCTGATTCAAGGTCCATTGGTTATGACAGTTATGTTCATCCTTATACAGATTGTATGCCCCCATGATTGCCCACGAACGTCCTTTCTGGACGGCAGCCTTGAAGGCAGGCAGGTAAATCTCATGAAGGGCACGGTCGCTCACAACAACATTTACCTGATGGCGATATTCCTCATCATTGTTCAGACAATAATGCTTGACGCAGGCCGACACACCCTTCGACTGCAGTCCCTGAATGTAAGGGACCACCAAAGTAGAAGTCAGGAAAGGATCCTCACCCATGTATTCAAAGTTTCGTCCGTTGAGAGGGGTACGCAGGATATTCACGCCAGGACCCAGAATCATATCCTTCCCCCGATAGAGAGCCTCTTCTCCAAGCGCCTCTCCATAAATGCGTGCCATCTGAGGATTCCACGAAGCAGCCAGACAGGAGAGTGCGGGAAATGCCACACAGGAATCATTGGTCTGCCCGGCCTGCTCCCATTCATCCCAAAGCACATCAGGACGAACACCATGAGGACCGTCATCCGTCCAGAAATCTGAAAATCCCAGACGAGGGACTCCTGCTGACGAGAACTTGCTCTGAGCATGAATTACCCTGATCTTCTCCATGAGTGTCATTCGAGAAAGAGCATCCTCGATACGCTCCTCCACAGACCTACTATTATCCAGATAGACTGGCAAGGACTGCTGGGCCCATGCCGTAAGCATAGTCATCAAAGACAATGCGCCACATAATAATATTTTTCTCATATTCTCCTTTACCTTAATTCCGCAACTTAGTTATTAGTATTTTTTTAAGTACCTGGGCAACAAAA
>JBJEKL010000072.1:0-3510 GCA_051878615.1 Bacteroidaceae bacterium
AGAAGTGTCAGCCCTAATTTCGTTGGCGCATAAAAGTTTTACCGGACAGCAATAACTTTTTACCTGTCACGCAGCTATTCAGCTATAAGGGAGAGAAATTCGTCCTCGGAGAGGATTCTGACCCCGAGTCTGGAAGCCTTTTCCAACTTGGCAGGCCCCATATTCTCTCCTGCCAGCACGAACGAAGTCTTTGCGCTGATGCTACCCACATTGCGTCCTCCATGCTGTTCGATGATTGTCTTGTACTCATCACGACTATGATGGCGGAACACACCACTGATGACCACACTCTGTCCCAACAGTGTGTCACTATGTACCTGTTGCTCCTGCTGAGACAACTGCATCTGCAGACCTGACTCACTGAGTCTATTCACAAATGCCAAGTTCTTCTCATCACGGAAAAAGTCAATGACACTCTGGGCAATCACCTCCCCTATGCCGCTGATGGCAAGCAAACTCTCAAGTGATGCGTTACGCAAAGCCTCAATGCTGCCGAAATTACGCGCCAAAGCCTTGGCCGCAATCTCTCCCACAAATCGGATTCCTATGGCAAAAAGCACACGTTCAAAAGGCACATTTCGACTCTCGTTTATGCTCTGTATGATACGACGTGCCATCTCGCGCCCACCACCCTCTATGGCATGCAGCTGTTCCTCTGTGAGATAATACAGGCCAGAGGCGTCGGAGATAAGTCCCGACTGATAGAGGACATCCACAGTCTCTGGCCCCAGCGAATTGATGTTCATCGCCTTACGGCTTATAAAATGCTCTATACGTCCCAGCAGAAGCGGTGGACACCCGCTATCGTTGGGACAATAATGAGCAGCCTCGCCTTCGTATCGTACCAGAGGCGTGCCACACACAGGACATCGTGTGATAAAAGGAATGGAATCAGGATGATCGGGGGTCACATTGTCCACTATCTTGGGAATAATTTCACCACCCTTCTCCACCAGAATACGATCACCCACATGCAAGTGAAGCTGAGCCATAATATCTGCATTGTGCAAGGTAGCGCGGCGCACCTGAGTACCAGCCAGATGTACAGGATCCATATTGGCTACGGGTGTCACAGCCCCCGTACGTCCTACCTGAAACACCACCTGACGTAAGACAGTCTCCTCCTGCTCTGCCTTGAACTTGTAGGCAATGGCCCATCGGGGACTCTTGGCCGTCATGCCTAAAACACGTTGCTGTGCCAGGGAGTTCACCTTGAGCACGATGCCGTCCGTAGCCACAGGCAGATTCCTGCGCTCTGTATCCCAATAATCAATATAGTGATAAATCTCCTCCAGAGTATGCGCCAGACGCATTTGTCCACTAACCTGAAACCCCCATGCCGATGCAGCCTGAAGGTTGGCAAAATGACTGTCTCCAGGAACTCCATCTCCCAATAGATAATAAAGGTAGGCATCCAGACCACGCTGAGCCACCACGCTACTGTTCTTGCTCTTGAGGGTTCCGCTGGCCGCATTACGAGGATTGGCAAAGAGCGGTTCTCCATCGCGTTCACGTTCTGAATTGAGGCGGTCGAAAGAAGTCCAGGGCATCAGAATTTCACCTCTTATCTCAAACTCCTCTGGGTAACCAGCCTCAGGCGGAAGAGAAAGAGGTATAGTGCGTATAGTACGAACATTCTGAGTCACATCGTCTCCCTGTACCCCATCACCCCGAGTTACGGCCTTGACAAGATGTCCCGACTCGTAATGCAGACTAATGCTGAGTCCGTCAAACTTCAGTTCGCAGCATATCTCAAAAGGTTCACCATGAAGCCCCTCACTCACACGCTGATAGAATTCTGCCACCTCCTGACGGCTGTAGGTATTGGCCAAACTGAGCATAGGACGCATGTGGAGCACACTCTGGAAGTCATTGTTGAGGTCCGACCCCACCCGTTGTGTGGGACTATTCGGGTCATCCCACTCGGGATGCATCCGTTCCAAATCCTGCAGGCGTCGCATCTTCATATCGAACTCCTGATCGGAAATGATAGGTGCATTGAGCACATAGTAATTATGATTATGCCTGTGAAGTTCCTCCCTCAAACTGAGAATTTCTTCCTTATCGCTTATTCCTATCATGTGGCAAATTGATGAACATAGCACAAATTTAGTAATAAATTACAAGGGAAATGGAATTGGAAGAAACCTTTTTTGGTCAAGAATAAGTTTTGTCGTACTTTTGCACCACCATAAAGAGAGCGGAACACATGGCACAAAATAAATTCAAAGGACTGGGAATTGCCCTTATCACCCCCTTCAAAACAGACGGATCAATAGACTGGGATGCCCTGGACAGACTGGTGGAATACCAACTGAAAGGCGGCGCTGACTACCTGTGTATTATGGGCACAACAGCCGAGACCCCCACACTCACAGCCCAAGAAAAGCGTATGCTCAAAGAGCGTCTGGTACAGAGAGTTGCAGGACGAGTGCCCCTGCTGATGGGTTGCGGAGGCAACTGTACAGCCAGCGTTGTCAAGGAACTTCAGGAAACAGACTGGACAGGGATAGATGGTGTGCTGAGTGTATGCCCTTTTTACAACAAGCCATCTCAGGAAGGTCTCTATCGCCATTTCTCAGCTATAGCCAAGGCCAGTCCTGTCAATGTTGTACTTTATAATGTACCAGGACGTACAGGCATCAACATGACTGCAGATACCACCCTACGTCTCGCCCGCGACCACGAGAATATCGTAGCCATCAAGGAAGCCAGTGGGAATATCACCCAGATGGATGATATCATCAAGAACAAGCCTGCTAACCTCGACGTTATCAGCGGTGACGACGGTATCACATTCCCCTTGATCACCCTTGGAGCAGTAGGAGTCATCAGCGTGATAGGCAATGCCCTTCCCAACGAAGTGAGCCGTATGGTACGTCTGGCCTTAAGGGGAGAGTACAATTCTTCGCTCACCATACACCACAAGTTCACGGAACTTTTCAAACTCCTATTCGTGGATGGTAACCCTGCAGGAGTCAAGGCTATGCTCTCCGAGATGGGAATGATAGAAAATGTGCTACGTCTGCCACTCGTGCCCACACGACTGACAACCATGGAGCGTATCAGCCAAATAGTGAAAGACCTTGGCTATTAACTCACCACAAGCCCTATCATCCTTCCCTACTCGGGAAAAGCAAGGAACTTGGTATGCGTGAAAAAATGCATCCTGTTCGGGATTTTGAAGGCACAGTTCCGGCTCAGCGGAAATTTCATGGAGAATAAGGAACACGTCCCCTGGGGTACCACCCTCCCAGAGGATAGAGGTTGGCGGCCGGATGGTTTGTACGGTTTAGACGTAAACGTTTGCAACCTTCCCCGCAAACGTTTGCAACCGCCCTCGCAAACGTTTGCAACCGCTCCCGCAAACGTTTGCGGGAAAAAGGACCGTTTTTAGAGGTTCTAAAGACGAGGCGAACCTGCATAGGGCAAGTATGGGATTTCTCAACCTTGGTGGTGTTCCATAAAGGCCGTTCCATGAGAAATCCTTTCTGAATCATCTGCCTCTCC
>JBJEKL010000073.1:0-14297 GCA_051878615.1 Bacteroidaceae bacterium
GAACCGCCGACCCTCTGCTTGTAAGGCAGACGCTCTGAACCAGCTGAGCTAAGCGTCCAATTTCCTCCGGGCTCTCTGCCTCGCTTGGCAGTGCTTGTTTCCGTTTGCTGATGCAAAGGTAGACAGATTTAGCAAACCGGCAAAGTATTGCACCCTTTTTTTTGCAAAAATCTTCATTTTTCTTCCCTACACATTATTATATAATGCGTGCGCTATGCGCGCTAAGCTCTGAAAATGCCTTTTATGGCATGTTGAGGCAGGGATTTCTTGTGGTGCGAATTACATCGTAGGTGCTTGCCAATCTGGGCGTGTCTCGGGTAAAAATGGAGAGAATGCGGTGCGGATAGGTTGAAATTATGTAATTTTGTAGTGTACAATCAGGTGGAGTATTGCAAAAACAGACATTGTTATGGCCAAGGAAAAGAAGGTTTATGTGTGCGATTATTGCGGACAGGAGAGTCTGCGATGGGTGGGGCGTTGTCCCTCTTGCCAGCAATGGAATACGATGAAGGAGATGGTTATCCGTGAGGAGAAGGCGCAGTCGGGGGCTGTCAGAGCGGCGCTCAAGGCTGCGGGTCAGGAGGGCGTGCATAAGGCGCATCCTGTCCCGGTCACAGAGATACATGCCGATGAAGAGCCTCGAATGGATATGGGTGACCGTGAACTTAACAGGGTGCTGGGTGGGGGACTTGTGCCTGGCAGTCTGGTTCTGCTGGGTGGAGAGCCGGGTATCGGCAAGAGTACGCTTGTGTTGCAGACCGTCTTGCGCCTGAAAGGACGTCGTGTGCTGTATGTGAGTGGTGAGGAAAGTGCACGGCAACTGAAGCTTCGTGCTGACAGGTTGATGCAATGCCCGGCGGATCGGACCGGAATACAGTATGCAAGTGACCTGCTTGTGCTCACAGAAACCTCCCTGGAGCAGATATTTGTTCAGATAGAGCAAACGCATCCCGACCTTGTTGTGATAGACTCCATACAGACCATCCAGACGGAGAATGTGGACAGCAGTCCTGGCAGTCTGACTCAGATACGCGAGTGTGCGGCCAGCCTTCTTAAGTATGCCAAGTGCGGCGGAGCCAGTATTCTCCTTATTGGGCATATCAATAAGGAAGGCACTTTGGCCGGTCCCAAGGTGTTGGAGCATATTGTCGACACGGTTCTTCAGTTTGAGGGTGACCAGCATTACATGTATCGTATCTTGCGCAGCATCAAGAACCGTTTTGGAAGCACCAGTGAGTTGGGTATCTATGAGATGCGGCACGATGGACTTCGTCAGGTGGCCAATCCGAGTGAATTGCTTCTTACGGACAATCGTGACGGACTCTCAGGCGTTGCCATCGCCTGTACGGTGGAGGGAGTGCGTCCCTTCATGATAGAGACACAGGCGTTGGTGAGTACAGCTGCCTATGGAACGGCCCAGCGCAGCACGACAGGCTTTGATGGGCGGCGCCTCAATATGCTTTTGGCTGTACTTGAGAAAAGGGTGGGCTTCAAGTTGGCCAGCAAGGATGTGTTCCTCAATATTGCCGGAGGATTGAGGGTGACAGATCCTGCTATTGACCTTGGTGTTATTGCTGCTGTGCTCAGCAGCAATGTGGATACGCCCATCGATGTGGATACCTGTGTGGCAGGCGAAGTGGGGTTGAGTGGTGAGATTCGTCCGGTATCGCGCATAGAGCAAAGAATAGCGGAAGCCCAGAAGTTAGGATTCCGCCGTATGTTGTTGCCTGCCCATAATATGAATGGAATAGATCCGCGGCAGTATGATATTGAACTGGTGCCCGTTCGTCGTGTAGCCGAGGCTGTCAGGGAACTATTCGGCTAACCATCCGGCACAGGCTTCCGCACACCGTTCTCCGTCAACTCCTGCGCTGACGATTCCGCCTGCATAGCCTGCTCCTTCCCCACAGGGAAACAGTCCTTTGACGGTTACTTGCTGCAGAGTGTCGGTATCTCGGGTGATGCGCACGGGACTGCTTGTGCGGGTCTCCACACCGATTACAGTCGCTTCGTTGGTCAGAAATCCTCTCTTCTGTTTGCCCCAGATGTTGAAGGCCTCTCTCAGCCGGTGTCCCACACCCTCAGGCAGCCAGAAGTGAAGCGGGCTTCCGATAAGTCCGGGAGCATAGGAGGAGGCAGGGAGAGACGTCGAGAGTCTTCCGTTCACAAAGTCTGTCATCCTCTGGGCAGGGGCCGTCTGTCTGTAGTTGCCCTGCTGCCAGCAGGACCGTTCCAGGTTTTCTTGCCAATGCATCATGGCCAGAGGGTCGTCGCCAGCCTGTATGTCTTCAGGACGGAGCTCGACCACCATGCCGCTATTGCTCCATTGTCCGCCTCGATTGCTTGGGCTCATGCCGTTGACAACCAGTTGCTCGGGTCCGCTGGCAGCAGGTACTACAAAGCCTCCGGGACACATGCAGAAACTGTACACGCCTCTGCCGTCCACTTGTCTTACCATACTGTATTCGGCTGCAGGCAGCCATTTGCCTCTTCCTTGGCGGCTGTGGTATTGTATCTGGTCGATGAGGTGAGCGGGATGCTCCAGTCTCACACCCACAGCCAGTCCCTTGCATTCCAGATGTAGTTGTCTGTTGGCCAGGCATCTGTACACATCCCGTGCCGAATGACCTGTGGCCAGGATGACGGCATCTCCTTGAAATTCCTTCTCTTGACCGTGCTCTGCATCCATGGCCACAAGCCCTTTGATGCGACCTTGTCGTATGAGCAGGTCAGTCATGCGCGTCTGGAAGTGTATCTCACCTCCGCATCTCAGGATGGTCAGTCTCATGTTCTCTATGACACGTGGCAGTCTGTCTGTGCCGATGTGTGGATGTGCGTCCGCCAGAATACATTCCTTGGCACCATGCTGTACGAATATCTTCAGAATACGGTCTGCATCTCCACGCTTCTTGCTTCGTGTGAAGAGTTTGCCGTCACTGTAGGCACCTGCGCCGCCTTCGCCAAAGGCATAGTTGCTTTCGCTATTCACTTGTTGGTCTACACGTATGCGCGCCACATCTTTCTTTCTCCATCTCACATTCTTGCCACGTTCAATGACTATAGGCCGCAGTCCCAGTTCGATGAGGCGTAATGCAGCAAAGAGTCCCCCTGGACCAGCCCCGACCACCAGCACGTTTTTCCCTTGGCTGACGTCTTTGTATTCGATAGGAGTGAACAGCATCTCTTCGGGCTGCTCGTCCAGATATGCCCGTATGGTCAGGTTGACATATATCGTTCGCTGTCGTGCGTCGATACTTCGCCTCAGTACTCTTACGGCCTGTGGGCTGATGCCCTTGTCACGTTGCAGGAAGCGTATGATGTTCTGCTCGTCATAGGCGTCCTGGGGCAATATCCTCAAATTAAATTCTTGTATCATGATTATACATGGGAAATCTCTGCAAAGTTATGTCCTTTCGCTTTCTTGACCAAGTTCCGGACGCGCTATGTTTCCGAATGTTTGCACAGCAAACCTGTCTGTTGTGCCTAAAAGTGTCTATTTGTCTCCTGCATTATGCAAAAGCCTTTCGTTTTTCCTGCCAAATGGGAAATTATTGCTACATTTGCAGCGCAAATAAGGCAAGTACATTAAGAAAATCAAAGGGATGAAAGTACTAAAGTTTGGCGGGACATCTGTAGGTTCCGTGGACAGTATCCTGAGTGTAAAGAGAATTGTCGAGGCTCAGCAAGAGCCTGTCATCGTGGTCGTAAGTGCCTTGGGAGGCATTACTGATCAGCTGATACGAACTGGAAAAATGGCAGTGGAGGGTGATCCGCTGTACCAGAAATCCTTTTGGGAGATAGCCCAGAGGCATGAGGACATGATCAATGCGGTCATCAGTGACGGCAACAGGAGGCAGGCTCTGCTTGGTCTCGTGCATGACCTCTTGGAGGAACTGCGCAGCATTTATCAGGGAGTCTATCTTATCCGCGACCTCAGTCCCAAGACCTTGGCGGCGATTGTTTCCTACGGAGAACGTATCAGCAGTCGCATCGTTGCCGCTTTGGTGAAGGATGCCGAATGGTATGACAGCCGTACGTTCATCAAGACCGAGGTCAAAGGAGGAAAGAACTGTCTGGCCATGGAACTCACTTCCCGTCTTGTGAAGGAGAACTGGCAGACGATTCCCCGTGTGAGTCTGGTAGGCGGCTTTATCAGTTCCGATGCCGTAAGCGGTGAGGTGACCAATCTGGGCAGAGGGGGCAGTGACTATACGGCCAGCATCATCGCCGCCGTACTGGATGCCAGTGTGCTGGAGATATGGACCGATGTGGATGGCTTCATGACTGCCGACCCGCGTGTGATCAGTACAGCCTACGTGATTCCCGAACTCAGTTATGTGGAGGCTATGGAGTTGTGCAACTTCGGTGCCAAGGTGGTATATCCTCCCACGATATATCCTGTGTGTGTCAAGCATATCCCCATACTTGTCAAGAATACGTTCAACCCCGAGGCGCCAGGCTCTATTATCAAGGATGAGGTACAGGCAGACTCCCGTATCATCAAGGGCATCTCCAGCATCAAGGGCACCACGCTTATCACTGTGGCCGGCCTGTCTATGGTGGGTGTCATAGGCGTCAACCGCCGTATCTTTACCTGTCTTGCCGACAATGGTATCAGCGTGTTCCTGGTCAGTCAGGCATCTTCTGAAAACAGTACAAGCATAGGTGTTCGGGATGAGGATGCTCTGGAGGCTTGCCGTGTGCTCAATGCCGAGTTTGCCAAGGAGATAGGCGAGGGAGCCATGTTCCCCATGCGGGCTGAACAGGGACTTGCCACTGTTGCCATCGTGGGAGAGAACATGAAGCATACTCCTGGCATAGCAGGCAAACTCTTCAATGCACTTGGCCGTAGCGGTATCAGCGTGATTGCCTGTGCCCAGGGAGCCAGCGAGACCAATATCTCATTTGTCATCAACGAAGCATACTTGCGCAAGGCACTCAATGTCATTCACGATTCTTTTTTCTTGAGTGAGTACCAGGTGCTCAACCTCTTCATCTGTGGAGTGGGTACTGTGGGCGGTTCCCTGATAGAACAGATCAGACATCAGCAGGAGAAACTCATGCGTGAGCTGCGTCTCAAGTTGAATGTTGTCGGCATTGCCTGTGGACATAATGCCATGTTTGACCGTCGTGGAATCTCACTTGACAATTACAGGGAACAACTCAGGAGTGCAGAACCGAGCAATATCCGGCGTCTGCATGACGAGGTGATAGGGATGAACATCTTCAACAGCGTCTTCGTGGACTGTACTGCCAGTCCTGAGGTGGCTGGCCTCTATCGTGATTTCCTCGAGCATAATATCAATGTGGTGGCAGCGAACAAGATTGCGGCCAGTGGAGATTATGCGGACTATCGTGAACTGAAGAAGACCGCCCAGCGCCGTGGCGTGAAGTTCCTCTTCGAGACCAATGTCGGTGCCGGTTTGCCTATCATACGCACCATCAACGATCTGTGCAACAGCGGTGACCGCATCCTGCGCATAGAGGCTGTGCTTAGTGGTACGCTCAACTATATTTTCAACACTATATCGGCAGATGTGCCCTTCAGCCGTACTGTGGCTATGGCCAAGGAGGAGGGGTACAGCGAACCTGATCCCAGGATTGACTTGAGTGGAAAGGATGTCATACGCAAACTGGTGATCCTGGCTCGTGAGGCCGGTTATGAGGTGAGCCAGGCTGATGTGGAGGTTCATCCGTTGTTGCCTCGGGAGTTCTTTGAGGGCACACTTGAGGACTTCTGGAAGAATCTTCCTTCGCTTGATACTGACTTCGAGAGACGCAGGCAGGCACTTGATCAGGAACATAAGGTGTGGCGATTCGTGGCCAAGTTTGCCGATGGGCATGCCAGCGTCTCCCTTGAGGAGTTCAGCAAGGACCACTCTTTCTATGCTCTTGAGGGCTCCAATAATATTGTCATGCTCACGACAGAGCGATATCGCGAGTACCCGATGCTCATACAGGGTTATGGTGCGGGGGCATCTGTCACTGCAGCCGGCGTTTTTGCAGATATCATGTCGCTGGCTTGACGGGCATGACGTTCTCCGGAATCAAATTAAGTCAGACATTTGGAATCCCATGGTTGGCAGAAGGTGTGAACCGGACTGCCAACCTATATAATATTGTAAGGTGAAACATCTCATCATACTTGGCGATGGCATGGCAGACTGGCCATGTCCTGAATTGGGGGGGAAGACATTACTCCAGTATGCCGATACCCCCAGTTTTGATTTCCTTGCGCGTAACGGACGCAACGGATTGCTGAAGACCGTGCCTGATGGCTTCCATCCAGGTAGCGAGGTGGCTAATAGCAGCATCCTGGGATATGACCAGCATCTTGTATATGAGGGGCGTGGTCCTCTTGAGGCTGCCAGCATCGGTGTGAATCTGGCACCTGACGACCTGGCTCTGCGTTGTAATCTGGTTTGCCTGGAAGGTGACTTGCTGAAGAATCATTCCTGCGGAAGGCTTGAGACCGAGGAGGGTGATGTGCTGATACGTTATCTCGAGGAGCATTTGGGCAGTGACCGCATACACTTCTATACCGGGGTGCAGTATCGCCATCTGTTGGTGATCAAGGGCGGTAACAAGCATCTTCTCTGTACACCTCCGCATGACATACCTGGTTCTCCATGGTTGGCCAATGTCCCTAAGGCAGCTGTGCCTGAGGCCCAGGAGACTGTTGATGTGTTGTTGTATCTGATGAATGAGAGCCGGAGGTTGCTGGCCCGGCATCCGCTCAACCTCTCCCGCATGGCACAGGGACAGGATCCTGCCAATAGCATATGGCCATGGGGTGGAGGATACCGTCCCCTGATGACTCCTTTGACCAGCACTTTCCCACAGATAAGGAGGGGGTCGGTGATCACTGCCGTTGACCTCATACGTGGCATCGGATGTTATGCAGGATTGCAGGTCATTGATGTCCCGGGAGCTACAGGACTGTGGGATACTGATTTCGAGGGAAAGGCTCGGGCTGCCATCGAGGCGTTGCAGACGGATGATTTCGTATATCTGCATGTCGAGGCCAGTGATGAGGCTGGGCATGATGGCAGTATTCCTCTCAAGCTTGACACTATCCGTTCACTCGACAGTCGTTTGGTCAAGCCTGTTCTTGAGGCTCTCGACCCACATGCGACGGGACGTCTGGAGGCGGCCGGTGAATCTGTGGCTGTGGCTTTGCTGCCCGATCATCCTACACCTTGCCGACTGCGTACGCACACCAATGAGCCCATCCCGTTTGCCATCTATGCTCCCGGGATGCAGCCCGATGATGTGCAGACATTCGATGAACTGGCTGCCTGCCAGGGTGCCTATGGATTGATGGAGGGTGATGAGTTTATCCGCACCTTTATGAGTTGTGGTCAGGAAATATGAATGTACATATTATTATTCTATAGATAAACATTCAGCCGTTGTCACGGACGGATCCCGTCGTGGAGGAGGATTCTGTGAGCGGACGTGTGTGAGGCGGTTGAGCAAACATAGACAAATGAATTATTACAGTACCAACGGAAAAGCCCCGATGGCATCACTTCAGAAGGCTGTGGTGCAGGGATTGGCTGAGGATCGTGGCCTATACATGCCCGAGCACATTGTTCCTCTTTCTCCAGAGTTCCTGGCTCATCTGGCTGATTATTCCTTTCAGGAAATTGCTTGCCATGTGGCTGACTGCTTTTTCGGTGAGGATGTGCCGGCCGGGGAGTTGCATGCCCTGGTGTGTGATACGCTCAGTTTTGATGTCCCTCTGGTGGAGGTGGCTCCTCGTATTTATTCACTCGAACTTTTTCATGGGCCAACCTTGGCATTCAAGGATGTAGGTGCGCGGTTTATGGCTCGCCTGTTGGGACATTTCATCCATCGCAGCGGTGACAGTGATCTGGTCAATGTACTTGTTGCCACCTCTGGCGATACGGGGTCGGCTGTGGCAAACGGTTTCTTGGGTGTGCCAGGCATACATGTGTATGTGCTGTATCCCAAGGGGAAGGTAAGCCCCATTCAGGAATGTCAGTTCACCACACTCGGGCAGAACATCACGGCGCTGGAGGTGGATGGCGTGTTTGATGATTGCCAGACCTTGGTGAAGAGTGCCTTTATGGATGCCGAGCTTACCTCCCGCATGCGTCTCACCAGTGCCAACAGCATCAATGTGGCGCGCTTCCTGCCTCAGAGCTTTTATTATTTCCATGCATGTGCCCAGTTGCAGCGTATGGGTTGGCAAGGGAGGACTGTGGCCTGTGTACCCAGCGGCAACTTCGGAAACATCTGCTCGGCTCTTATCGGCAAGCGTATGGGACTGCCTGTGCACAGATTCATTGCGGCAAACAATGCCAATGATGTTTTCTATAAGTATCTTCAGACGGGTGAGTATGTGCCTATGGCCAGTTTGCAGACGATAGCCAATGCCATGGATGTGGGTGATCCCAGCAATTTCGCGCGTATACTTGACCTCTATGGTCATTCGGTGGAGGCTATACGCCAGGATATTTCCGGTGCCACATACAGCGATGCCCAGATTGCCGGGACCATAAGTTCGTGTTTGCATGAGACGGGTTATCAGCTTGATCCTCATGGAGCCTGTGGATATCGTGCTTTACAGGAAAGCTTGGGCGAGGACGAAGTCGGCTTCTTCCTGGAGACGGCACATCCCGCCAAGTTCAAGAGCGTGGTGGAAGAGATTACAGGCCATAGCGTGTCCGTTCCCGAACGTTTGGCCGCCTTTATGAAGGGCAAGAAGCAAAGTGTGTCCATGAGTCGTGATTTCCAGGATTTCAAGCAGTTTCTCATGAGTCAATGTGTGGGTTGAAATGAGGAATGTGCATCCATGAAGCAAAAAAGTACAATCTTTTTTTGGATGTTAACAGAATCTTCATAATTTTGCAGCGATATAGGAGAGGAAACAAAAACTATTTTGGGAGAAAATGTCTCTCAAGGTGATGCACAAGGGTGCTCATGTCAATATGCTTTTCAGCGTCTGTCAGCCATGGCGTATGGCAATGGGTTGTTTGACGGTGTAGTGTAGAACGAAATGAAAATATAGGGATTTTAAATAAAGGATTTGTAACTTACTATTAATCATTATTATTACTTATGAGGAAACAATTACTCCTGGCGATGGTTGGGCTGATGTCCGCTTCTTCGCTTACGGTTCCTGCATCAGCCGAAGGTTTGCTGGTGGTGGGTGCCAATGTCGTTATTGCTCCTTCGTCCCAGTATGATGGCGACAAGGAGTGGAGTGCCCTGACATGGGTGTACAATACAGGTATCAATTATGGCGGGGGTGACACAGACAACCCTCTCTATAACATCATCTGTGGCGTGCCTGCCACCGATGCCAATGGCTATGAGTGGTATGAGGCAGAGTATGATACTGCCACCGTGGGCTTCAACGATGAGAAGAACGAGCCCATCAAGTGGGAGATGCACACTGCTCCCTTCAGCAGTGACGAGAATTACAACGGCCGTCCCTCTTACCGCTGGACAACCAATGATATTATGGCCGACATCTATTTCCGTCGCACCTTTACCACCACACAGCTCCTCTCGGGTGACGTCTATCTGGCATGTGGCCATGACGATGCTCCCTGCGAATATTATATCAACGGTGTGCTGGTATTCCAGAAGACAGGTTACGAGGTAAATTCATGGAAATATATCTATGATCCTGATACGAACGAACTGCTGGACTCTGTGCCTGTTTACAAGAACGGATGGGACAACAGCGAGTACGTGAAGCTCACCGATGAGCAGAAGTCACTCATCAAGTTGGGCGGTGAGGAGAACCTCCTTGCCGTGCACGTGCATCAGAACTGGGGTGGTGCCTTTGCTGACTGCGGTCTCTATACCAGTGTTCCCGGTGGTGTCGATATGGGTTATGTGACTCCCTGGACGGGTAAGGTCATCTTCAACTCATGGGGTGGTTATCTCGATCCCGACCGTCATGGATGGGAGAAGTTGTATGAGGCACAGGCCGGTGACCAGTACACCATCCACCTGCAGGGTGTGAACCCCGGCGAGTGGGGTCAGCAGGTTCATTTCAAGACTCCCATCAAGCTGTCTGCGGATAAGGAGTACGCCCTGAAGATGAAGCTGTCTTCCAACAAGACTCTGGAGAACGTGGTTGTCAAAGTGACCGAGAATGACAATGACGAGAAGGAAGCCGCTATGGAGACCTATCGCATCGATTCCGCCGAGCCCACGGAGGTTGAGTTGGGTATCGTGGGCGTAGACGTAAACAACCTGAAGATAGCCTTCAACTTCGCAACCGAGGAAGCAGGTACGGATGTGACCATCAGCGAGGTGACTCTTACCAATGAGACAGACGAGACCGAACTGTGGGTAGGTACTTCCTATTTCAACTACTGCTATGTGACCAATATCGATACCATCACCAGTGAGGAGGACTTGAGCGAAACCTATGAGGTCAAGCAGATCAAGGATCCCGAGATTGAGGGACGTGTGGAGACCATGTCATGGACAGAGGCTGACTTTGACGATTCCATGTGGAGCGACCAGGCCATGCCTATGGGTAACGCCGGCTATATGCCCGAGCTTCAGAGCATCTGGCCTGGACATATGGGTCACCTCGATTACACGGGTGACGGTGATGAGGGTCGCAATACCAACTACTGGGTACGCCGTACCTTCACTCTGGACAAGGTCAACGAGCGCTTGAGCTATGCTCTCAACGTTTGTCATGATGACACCTATGAGACTTATGTCAATGGCCACCTGCTGCAGAAGTACGACGGATGGACAGACGGCAAGAACCCCAAGCAGGTGCATATCCCTGCCAAGTATCTGCGTGAAGGAAAGAACGTGATTGCCACATACATCCAGCAGAACTGGGGCGGACGCTTCTATGACTGCGGCATTAACGTGGAGGAGGTGAACTACGACGAGTGCGCCGAACTGCTGAAGGCCGCCATCGCCCTGGGCGAGACCGATGCCACACTTACCAAGGCCATGAAGGCCAATCTGGACAGCCTGGTGGTTGCCGGTCGCAATGAGCTTGAGGTGAACAAGGATGCCGCCGAGGTGAAGGAGTATGCCAGAAACCTCGAGGCCAACATCAATACCATTCTGGGTTATGCAAATGATGTGAATATCCTCATGCAGACCGTTGATATCTGCAACCAGACTCAGGACAATGGCTATCTGAAGGAGACTCTCGACATGGTGAAGGTGAAGGTTGACTCCTGCGAGACCAATGGTCAGACCAATGATCTGCTGGACAAGCTGCGTCTGGCACGCCGTCGCAATGCACTTGAGCGTCACACTGAGGCTTACGTAGGCAGCCAGCCTGTGGCTTACGACATCGAGACTGCAGTCGGTGAATACGACGAAGGCGAGTACTATTTCTATAATGTAGGCCAGCGTCTGTTCTTGACAGGAGGTGAAAATTGGGGAACTCATTTGGCACTTGCTTATGCAAGCAATGCCTTCCGTCTCCTCAATGTGGACGGTAACGGTGAGCCTCTGGAGCATGGCTATCGTATTCAGACCTTCCGTCCCAATGGTGTCATCGGTGCGGACGACTTCATAAACCATGGTAGTTATATTGACTGCAACACAAACGATGCATGGGACTTCATACCTGTAGAGGGCAAGACCAATGTATTCAACATCGCACGTGCAAACGATCATTCGCGCATGCTGGGTTACCGTGACGGCAAGGATAACGCTTTCGGGATCTCCTACAATGTGGTAGATACCGACATGGGTACAGCGGGGAGCGAGGAGAACCAATGGATGCTCATCAGCAAGAAGGAGATGGACGAGATGATGGCTACCGCTACAGCGGAGAATCCTGTTGAGGCTACTCACCTTATCACCAATCCCGGTTTCGACCAGCGCCTGACTATTGACTGCTGGTATACCAACATGCAGAAGGGTACCAATGACAATGGTGAAGAGAGTGCAGGACTTGGTGTATGGGGCCGTGGTGGCAACCATCCCGACTTTGTCATGGAGGCTTGGAACTGTGTGACCGGTACTGTTACCCAGGACATCTTCGACCTTGCTATTCTTCCCGGTTGGTATTCACTCACAGCACAGATCTACTATCGTGACGGAAGCTATGAGAATCACACCGAGAAGTATGTGGCTGGCGAAACTCTCGAGCGCAACGCCTTCCTGATGTCAGGTGAGGGCGAAGGTATGGTCAAGGGTGACATCAACCTTATCACCGACTATGCCAACCAGGTTCCCGGTCTGGGACGCCTTGACGCTTCCGGTACCGTACGTATCCCCGATGCCTGCTGGAGTGCCGCCGAGGAGTACTTCTGGTATGGTTGCTACTGGGCTCAGCCCATCCTCTTCGAGGTTACGGAGGAGAATGCATCTATGATGACCATCGGCTTTATCAAGGAAGGTGCTGTCAAGTATGACTGGGTGGTGGCCGACAACTTCCGTCTGAAGTATTATGGTAAGGAGAAGCCCACAGCCATCGAGAATGTTGACGAGGTGGTTACTCCCTCTCTGCAGGGTGGTACAGCCATCTACAACCTGCAGGGTCAGCGCCTCAGCCACGTTCAGAAGGGCGTGAACATCGTTGGCGGCAAGAAGATTCTGGTCAAGTAATTCCTGTCAGGAATACTGATTGAAATTATAAATGTCGGGAGGGCGTGTCAGATGATGGCACGCCCTCTTTCGTGTTAAAGAGAGTTAAAGTGTTTGCCTTCAGGCAGGAAATGGCGACTTTTGCAGTTTGATGAGATATAGAAAGAAAATAAGGTGTAATATGAACGGAATGACGAAGACTTTTGTCCTGATGGGAATAACGGCCATGGCACTCTCGGCATGCCGCACTGCACGTGTGGAGAAGGCCGCTAAGGGCGACGAGGCAAACTGGAGTGTGAACGAGGATGTAGACGAGTCCTTCCTGATTCTCTCCGATGCACAACGCGAGATGGTGAACAAAAACAATACTTTTGCTTTTAATCTTTTCCGCAAGACCATGGGCTTGAACTCCCGCGTGATTTCTCCATTGAGCGTTACCTACCTGATGAGTATGTTGGCCAATGGTGCCGACGGAGAGACTCAGCAGCAGATACTTTCCACACTTGGCTGGGCGGGCATGGGTGATCAACAGCCCACGTTGCAGGACATCAATGACTACTCACGCATGCTGATAGAGAAGACCGCACGTCTGGACAAGGCCGTGACTGTAGAGATAGCCAATTACGTGGCGGTAAACAAGAAATTCAAACTCAACAGTAAGTTTCAGAAGGATGTGGAGCGGAATTACAAGGCAGGTGTCGAAGGTCTTGATTTCAACTCTCCTGCCACCACCCGGCACATCAATGCCTGGTGCAATGACCGTACACACGGTATGATTCCAAGTATTATCAATGAGGTGGATCCCGATGCTGTGTCTTATCTGATGAATGCCATCTATTTTAATGGTACGTGGAAGGATAAGTTCAGCAAGGAGGAGACCAAGGAGGAGATGTTCAACGGATACACGCGTGATATCAAATACGTGGACATGATGCATCGTCATGGCGAGTATTTCTATGCTGATGGCGACGGGTTCTCGGCTGTGAGGATTCCCTATGGCAACGGTGCATTTCATATGACCGTGATATTGCCCGAAGAGGGCCAGGTACTGGGCCAGGTGATGGCTTCCATGGACGGAGAGAAGTTCCAGGAACTGCAGCGCAGTATGGAGAAATGTAATGTAGACCTGAAGATTCCCCGTTTCACCACCGAACTGGAGTTGCCGCTCAATGAAATCATCTCTTCTTTGGGAGCACCGCTTATCTTCACCCCACAGGCCGATTTCAGTCTGTTTGCACGTGGCGATTTCTTTGTCTCGAAGATGTTCCAGAAAGCGAAGATAGAGGTTAGTGAGGAGGGAACCAAGGCTGCTGCGGTTACTGCTGCCATCATGATGATGAGTGCTTTACGTCCTGAGACAAAGCGCAACGTGGTGTTCCACGCTGATTCTCCTTTTGCCTATATCATCAGTGAGAACAGTACGGGCAACATTTATTTCATGGGTCAGTATACAGGCAAGTGAATTGACCTTTTTTATCTTATCATAATAGTCGTCGGCTGGTCGTCTGGAGAGGGATGCGCAATCCTTATCTCTGTCGACCGGCTTATTTTTTTAGCAGCAGACTTTTATGGTTCACCCGATTTGGGATTCATAGGGAAAAACTTTGAAATCAGGCAGAGCGAAGTTGAGCATATCCTCTGGCGTATTGCATGGCAGCAGAATGTGTGTCCGTGGTCTGTGTGTTTCAGGACTTCAGACAGTTTTATATGACTCAAAGTGTAGATTGAACAGGGAATTT
>JBJEKL010000074.1:0-44733 GCA_051878615.1 Bacteroidaceae bacterium
GTGTTAATTTGTTGATTATTAGAAAGAAAACAACCTTTTAAGGGACGACTATATAATAGTTTGGCATTTGCGTTCAGCTTAGGCAGAACGGACAACCAGGGGCTCTTGCCCGTTTCTTCCATTTGGATATGGAAAGTATAAATGCGGGAAGCACATGCCATTGCTGGCCTTGCCTCCCGCATAAGTATTGTTTGCCTATGGCAATAAAGGATTACTTTGCATACGATACAGAACGCGTTTCACGGATGACGGTAATCTTGACTTGTCCGGGATAGGTCATCTCGTTCTGGATCTTTGTGGCAATCTCGTTGCTTAACTCTTCCGTTTGTTTATCGTCAATCTTGTCTGCTCCAACGATGACACGCAGTTCTCGGCCAGCCTGGATGGCGTAGGTCTTAACTACACCGGGATAACTCATGGCGATGTTCTCAAGGTCCTTCAGACGTTTGATATATGCTTCGACAATCTCACGACGTGCTCCAGGACGTGCTCCGCTGATGGCATCACAAACCTGAACGATGGGGGCCAGCAATGTGGTCATCTCCATCTCATCGTGGTGAGCTCCTATGGCATTGCAGATATCTGCTTTTTCCTTGTATTTCTCAGCAAGTTTGGCGCCATAGAGAGCATGGGGGAGTTCGGGCTCCTCATCGGGAACTTTACCGATGTCATGTAGCAGACCGGCACGTTTGGCCTTCTTGGGATTCAGTCCCAGTTCGCTTGCCATTACAGCACAAAGATTTGCTGTCTCTCTTGCATGTTGAAGCAGGTTTTGTCCATAACTGCTACGGTATTTCATCTTTCCGATTATGCGGATGAGTTCGGGATGGAGACCATGTACACCCAAGTCGATGGTGGTCCGCTTTCCTGTTTCGATGATTTCCTCTTCTACTTGTTTTTTCACCTTGGCCACGACCTCTTCGATACGTGCCGGATGTATTCTGCCATCGGCTACCAACTGGTGCATTGCCAAGCGGCATATTTCCCGACGTACAGGGTCAAAGGCACTTATCACGATGGCTTCAGGAGTGTCGTCTACTACAATCTCCACTCCAGTGGCAGCTTCCAAGGCTCGTATGTTTCTTCCCTCTCGGCCGATGATTCGCCCTTTGACCTCATCATTGTCAATGTGGAAGACGGTAACGCTGTTTTCCACAGATGTCTCCGTGGCTACTCTCTGGATTGTCTGGATGATGATGCGCTTGGCTTCTTTGTTTGCTGTCATCTTGGCATCGTCCATGATTTCATTGATGTAGGCCTGGGCGTTTGTCTTGGCTTCGTCCTTGAGTGACTCCACCAATCGCTCTTTTGCCTCTTCAGCGCTGATGCCGGAGATTTCTTCCAGCTTGGTTCTTTCTTGTTCCAGCAAATTATTCTTGCGTTCTTCCAACTCTTCCTCTCGCTTTTGCAGCAAAGCCTGTTGTGCTTCGATTCTTTGGCGAAGTGATTCTGTTTCCTGCTTGCGACGGGTCAATTCATCCTGTTTCTGATTCAGTGTGAGTTCTCGCTGCTTGGCTCTGTTTTCTGCCTGCTGAATCTGCTGGTTGCGCTGACGTACTTCTTTCTCCAACTCTGCCTTTTTGCTTAGGAATTTATCCTTTACTTCCAGGAGTTTCTTTTGCTTGATCATTTCTGCTTCCCTCTCGGCTGCCTCCTTGGCTTCCCGTGTCAGGGCTGCTCGTTTGGAGGGTATGATGAGGAAGTACCATACGACTGTCAGTACCAGGAAGAGAACCAGGCCAGCCGTCAATCCGATAATTATTTCCATTTGCTTAGTTGTTATTTGTTATTGG
The DNA here is from genome assembly GCA_051878615.1 of Bacteroidaceae bacterium. Classification (GTDB taxonomy): domain Bacteria; phylum Bacteroidota; class Bacteroidia; order Bacteroidales; family Bacteroidaceae; genus Physcousia. The sequence goes on from JBJEKL010000074.1 coordinate 1,794, forward strand.
GGTCTATTCTTTTCTCTGTTCACAACCATTGCTGCCAAGCAATTACTGTTTGGAACTGAGTGCGGACTCCAATTCTCCAATCAAGGGCGTGAGTCGCTCTGCTATAGGCGTGGTATCCAGGGCGAGTTCTTTCTGCTTGACTTGTACGGCCATGTCCACCATGGTCATGATCAGATACATGTTCTCGCTCTGTCCTGGATACTTGCTTGTGTAGAAGCCGTATCTTTCCTTGATTAGTTTTTCGGCTTGTCTGTAAGCATATTCCTGTTCCCTGGGAATGTTCAGGGGAATGCTCATTGTGCCGAAATGGATAGTTATTGATAATGTGTCGCTTGTCATGCTTGTCATTCTGCTTTTAGTAATGCCACACACTGGTCAATGTCTCGCACCATTTTCCTTATCCGACCTCGCAGATCTTTTGTGCTACTGTCGGCCATGTCAATGTACTTGGCCATCTTCAGATGGTCATATTGTTGTTGGAGCATCCGGTTCTTTTCCTCCAGAGTGCTTATTTCCTGGTGGAGCGCAGCGATTTTCTCCTCCAGGTTCTTTTTTTCTGCCTGGAGTTCTCTGTGCTTCAGGATGAGTTGACGAACTCTCGTCTCAACCCTCATCAGCAGGTCATTCATCTCTGCGTTCATATCTTATGGCTGCTCCTTTGGGGCAAAGTTAGCTTTTTTTTCTGGGCCTCACAAGTTATTCCTCCACGTTTTTACGCGGTTCTTTCTTGGCCAGCATAACCAAAGTGTGTACATATTCTGTCATCCACTGCTCGCTGTAACCCAACATAGACTGATATTTGCGTATGGATACACATGCTTTGCGTACGCCTTCATCTTTCCAGTCAATACGTGTAAGTACCTGGTGTACCTGCTTGGCCACCATCTCATGCATGGCTTTGCTCAGGAATCTCGGCAGGCGGAATTTCCATTGCATGAGATTGCTCATGAGCATCATGAGATCCTGGCTGAAACCTTGGAAAGCAGCCATGTAGGGCTGTACATCCTGCAGTTTGCGGCAATGCTTCTTCATGCTGGTGTCAATCTCTTTGAAGAAATCGTCAGAGATGTGGTAGATGTCCTGCATTATGCGCCGGCAATGTTTTTTCTCTCCCAATCCTAACTTGTTGTTGACGGTGGCCACGTGGTAGGTTTGCTTGAAGATACGCAGGTCAGGCAATGCTCCCAGATTGTTGATTCCCAACTGAGCAGCCATGCTGGATTGGTAATAAACACGGATGAGCAGCATGAAGTCCTCCATGCCGCCCACTATGTTTTCGGTCTCTTTTTTGCGACCGAACAGTTTTCCGAATAGTGACATTTCGTAATCTTGTTTTTATTATGTATAAAATTATCGCCTGGTTTGTGCAGGCCGTTGTGTCTGTTTGTTAACTCCTCCTATTCCTTATGAAACATGGTTTTGAATAAGGTGGACATCATGATGCGGATGTCCAACCAGAAACTCCAGTTCTCAACATACCAGATGTCGGCATGTACACGATTTTCCATTTGGTCCTGGTAACGTGTCTCATTACGGGAGCTTTTTATCTGTTCCCAGCCTGTGATACCAGGCTTTACCCAGTGACGTACCATGTATTGGTCCACAATCTTGCGATACTCTTCGGTGTGGGCAGGGAGGTGCGGGCGTGGTCCCACTAAAGACATGTTGCCGAATAATACGTTGATGAATTGTGGCAGGTTGTCCACATGTGACTTGCGCATGAAATCTCCAAAGGGGAACCTGTACATCTTGTTTTCCACGCCTTGTGTATTGTCAACGTCGGAGTTTATATGTTCGGTTCGAAATCTAATACAATCAAATTCCTTGCCATTCAGACCATTCCGTCTCTGACGGGAGAATACAGGTCCTGGGCTTTGGTATTTGATGATTATCGCAACAATGGTGTAAATAAAGGGAAACACCGTCAGAAGGAAGGCACTGCTTACCATGAGGTCTATGGCGCGTTTTATGATTTGGTTGCCCATCTCATGCAAGGGCTCCTTCCTTGGGGAAAGAACAAAGGAGGAACCTATTTGGTTTATAATCATGTGCCGACGTGTGAGGTTGACAAATACGGGCACCATATAGAAACGTATCATGTGGTTCTCGCAGTAGGCGTACAACTCGCGTGCTTCCTCTTGACTCAAGGAAGCCATGGAACAATAAACCGCATCAATACTCTGGCTATTTTCTTTTAGGTATTCGAGTGCATGTGCGGGTTCTCCTCGCAATGTAATGTTTTCAGGTGTCTCCTTGTCAGAGGATAGGGAAAAGAGTCCTTCGATAATCAGTCCGGAGGTACACTCTTTTAGGTCATAGTATAACTCATGCATCTCCATCCCGTTGCCCACCAGGATTACTCTTGCCAGATGGGTTCCATTACGACGTATGCTTGATACATATTTGAAAATGGAGAGGCGTTCAAGAAGCAGAAGTGTGGTGAATGCCATGTACATACTCAGGAAGAAGATGCGTGGCAGATAGTCGATTCTAAGCAGGTATACAATAAGCAGGAATACTACAAAATGAAATGTGGATGTCAGGAACGTGTTTCCTGCAATCTTGTCCGTGCTGGATACACGCCGAAGAGCGACAGGTGGGAAAAGGACAGCTGTGGGAATGTAACAAAGTATGGAGATAATAAGGTAACGCTGTGTGTGGGCAAGGGTGATGTCATGCTGGCCAAGATGTCGGGAGACAAAAAGAGCCAAGAAGCCACTGGCACAGAGAAACGCGATATCAATCACATTGACTATGATTTGAGAAGAGATGGAACCCTCAAAATGTTTGTTGCTCATTCCGATTTTAAATTGTTCGACGCAATCCTGCGCATGGTCATTGAAGAAGATGCTGATAAAAACTTTATTTGGCAAATTTACAATACTTATTCCATATATAAGGGCGAATGGTTCCTAAATTGTAAAAATAGGCTAAAAAACCAAAAGTTTACCTTGTGTTTTACTATTTATTAGGTATCTTTGCCATTCCGATAAATATAATGATAGTAAAACCAGATATCCAAACAACAGACATGTCCGATTTCATTGCAAACGAAGAGAGTAGAGAGGAAGAACAGAGTGGATTTAATCTGGCTACCCTGTGGAGAATAGTCGTCCTGTATTGGTATTGGATAGTATTTTCCACGGTTCTGGCCCTTGGCATAGCTTTCTGTTATCTGAAATATACACGGCCAGTGTATGCTTCCAGCATGAAGGTTTTGGTCAAGGATGAGGATTCCAGGTCACGCATGTATCGTGGCGGACAGTTGGCTCTTGAGAGTATGGGCGTGGTATCCAACTCCAATGGTTTTGACAATGAGTTGGAAATCCTTACAAGTTCGAATATCAGTGAGCGCGTGGTCAGGGCGTTGAAACTCTACGTAGGTTATGAACTGGATGGACGTTTGCGTAATCAGGAACTTTACAAGAACAATCCATATATCGTGGATATGCCAGAGAACCAACTTGTGGATTTGCATTCCCTGATGAAATTACGTATAAGTCGCAGGGGAAGCGGAGTCCATGTGGAAGGAAAACTCTATGTGCCAAGGGCAAAGGAGCCTATCCCTTTTGAGCGTGACGTGAAAACTTTGCCCGGTTCTTTCAACACTCCGGTAGGAACAGTTACGTTGCAGCGTAATCCTGGTGTAGGGCCAGAATTGCCCGAGCAAGCCATGTATGCCACCATTATGCCTTTGGAATATGCTGCAATGGCTTATGGCTCCCGCCTTTCGGCTTCTGCCACCAGTAAGACTACTACAGTGGCTGTGCTGAGTTTTCTGGATACCCAGCCGGAGCGTGCCATTGACTATCTGAATGAACTTTTCCGCAGTTACAATGAGGATGCCAATGAGGATAAGAATGAAGTTGCACTCAAGACAGAGGAATTCCTGAAGAACCGCATAAGCGCGATTCGAGAGGAACTTGATGCAACAGAGTCAAGTCTAGAATCGTATAAGAAGCAGAACGAGCTTATCAACCTGACCAATGATGCAAGCAATGCTCTGAACAAACTGACAGAGTATCAGAAGGAACAGGTGGAGTTGGAGACACAGCTCAATCTGGTAACCGCGTTACTTGATTATGTGGATGATCCCCGCAACGTCCTCAATGTGATTCCTTCTAATTTGGGTTTGAAGGATGCGGATATGAGCAAAATGCTCGATAAATACAATGAAAGTGTATTGCAACGAAATCGTCTGCTCAAATCTTCAAGCCTTGAGAATCCTTATGTGAAGCGTATTACTACCCAGCTTGAAGAGATGTGGCCAACAATCCGTCTCAGTTTGAAGAACGTGCGTGAGAACATCCTGACGCAGAAGCGTAGTGCCGAGAGTCAGTATCATCTCTTTAGCAGGAAAGTGAGTGCGGTGCCCACTCAGGAGCGAAGCCTGAATAATATCATCCGTCAGCAGGAAATCAAGGTTGAACTTTATCTGATGCTTTTGCAAAAACGTGAGGAGAACTACATCTCCCTGAATAGTACTGCAGCAAAGGCCCGTGTGATAGATGCCCCTCGTAGCAATGGACGCGTATCACCCAAGAGCAAGATGATCTTATTGGGTGCCCTTGTCCTCGGCGTGACTTTCCCTGTGTGCCTGATATATTTGCTTGGTCTGCTCAGATATAAAATCGAAGGACGTGAGGATGTGGAGGCACTTACCAAGATTCCCGTTTTGGCGGATATCCCATTAGGTCCCAAATCCTTTGATGGTGAGTACTCGTTAGCAGTTCGGGAGAATTCTAATGATATGATGGAGGAAGCGTTCCGTGGGCTGCGCACCAACCTTCGCTTTATCCTTTCCGAAAACGAGAGCGTCATTGCATGCACCAGTTGCATCCCTGGTGAAGGAAAGACATTTGTCTCCACCAATCTTTCCATGTCACTTGCTTTATTGGGAAAGCATGTCCTTATCATCGGATTGGATATACGCAAACCACGTCTGGTGAAGCTTTTCGGCCTTTCTTCCGACCGTCGTGGCATCACCACTTTCCTTTCCAGCAGTGAGGAAAGTTTTGAGTTGCTTGACAAGCAGATTCATCATGGTGTATTCAATCCTAATCTGGATGTCCTCCCTGCTGGCATTATTCCTCCTAATCCTGGTGAACTCATTTCTCGTGAGAAGCTTGATCATGCTATTGCGTTACTTCGCGAACATTATGATTATATAATTATAGATACTCCTCCTGTAGGGCTGGTAAGTGACACGATATCAGCTGCACGTGTGGCAGACATGACCCTTGTGGTTTGTCGAGCCGATTATACGCCACGAAACAATTTTGACCTCATCAATGCCCTGCATCGTGACAACAAGATGCCAAAGATATCCCTTGTACTCAATGGCGTTGACTTGAGCAAACGTAAGTATGGGTATTATTACGGATCAGGTAAATACGGGAAATATGGTCATTATGGTCACTATGGCGTGTATGGTAATTATGGCACCCGAGTTCCTCATGACGGACATATGGAAAAGTAAATGAAACGGATTGTATTCTTTCTTTGCATTCTTCCTTTGACGGCAGTGGCTCAGGTTAGTCGTTTAGGGGAGAATGTTCGTTATGGCGCCAGCATGAGCGGTATGGCATCCAGTGGAACCTATGCACCTTTCTGGTTTACTGCCAACAGGTATGGACTCTCTACCTCCAATACAGAGAGTTTCCTTATGAGAGCCTCTCTTGACAGAAGTACACGATCTGATAGTGCCCAGCGTTGGAGGATAGGTTATGGAGCGGACTTCGCTGTAGCGGCAGGTATGAGCAGTCACCTTATTCTGCAGCAACTTTATGCAGAGGTGGAATGGAAGGTTCTTCGGCTGAGTATAGGACAGAAAGAGCGTCCTTTGGAGTTGTTGGATGATAAGCTTAGTTGCGGAGCAATGACATCAGGTATCAATGCTCGTCCGCTTCCTCAAGTGCGACTGGAGTTGCCCGACTTTTGGGCTGTACCTGGCACGCACAACTGGTTCTCTCTGAAAGCACATTTTGCCATGGGAGCCTATACCGACAGTAAGTGGCAACGTTCTACTGCCGGTGCCCAAGGACTCATCTATACCAATGGTTCGCTTTATCATAGTAAGGAACTATTGCTACGAATCGGTAATGAGGAACGGTTTCCTCTTACTCTGGCAGGCGGCTTGGAGATGTGTTCTCAGTTTGGTGGAGAGGGTTGGAATATGGGGTATAGAGCAGATGATTCTCAATCATCCTCCTGTCGTAAATTGTTCAATGGTCTCAGTAGTATATGGCATGCCATCATTCCTGGTGGAAGTGACATTAATGATGGTGATTTTCCCAATTCGGAGGGCAATCATTTGGGGTCGTGGCATCTTAGAGCCAATTGGAAAGGCCGCGGATGGAGTGCTGCTGCTTATATGGAACATTTTTTCGAGGACGAAAGCCAGATGTTTTGGCAATATGGATGGAAGGATTATCTGCTCGGCATAGAGGTTCATCTGCCGCATAATCCCTTACTTTCATCCTTCCTTTATGAGCATCTTGGCACAATGGACCAAAGCGGTCCTGTATATCATGATGCACGGGAAAATCTTCCTGTGCAGATAAGTGGGCTTGACGAGTATTACAACAATCATGTCTACGGCGCTTGGCAGCATGCAGGTTTCGTGATGGGTAACCCACTTCTGCTTTCACCTATCTATAACAAGGATAAACGCATATACTGTTATTACAATCGTGTGAATGCCCATCATCTGGGCTTAAGAGGCGAACCGACCGGATGGATGGGTTGGCGTGTGCTGTATTCAACTCTACGTACTCTTGGCACCTATCATGTTCCCACCATTGACCCTTGTCATGCTCATTATCTGTTGTGTGAACTGACTTGGCGTCCCAAGTTCTTGCCGTCTTTGAGTGTAACCGGAACCTACGGTTTTAATGGCGGTTCACTTATTGGACGTAGCCATGGAGGTATGCTCACATTGGCCTATCAAGGTCTTATAAATAAGAAATAATCATGAAATTCCCCAGGCATTTCCTCCTTCCAAGCTGTTGTGCAAGACGCATGCTTCTACTTGTGGCGATATTATGTTCGGCACTCTGCTCCTGTGAGAACAAACGTGACAAGAATGGTGATTTAGGAGGTATGTGGCAGATGTTGGAGTGGCGCAATGTCCAAAATCAGGTTCTTAAGGACAAGCGTAGCCGGATCTTTTATAGTGTACAGTTGAAACTTATCCGACTGCGTGACTATAATGATCGTGGTGACTATTATCAGTGCTATTTCCGTCATACCCCTGACAGTCTTGTGATATATCGTCCTACACTATATTCAGCCAAGGACAGTCTTGTGAGTCTGTCTGACTTAGCCCGTTTTGGTGTTCCTGCTGATGGTAAATTCCGGATACAGGTTCTCAATTCAGATCGAATGGTACTTACAAGCGCAGATACCCTAACACTTGTCTTTCGCAAATATTAGGCACTTCATGAGAGACAATAGAGTCGTGTCAACGCCTCTTGAAGTTTTCCTGCTTCCTGTCGCTGAATCATGGTGACGGAGTTCTTTAGTTGGGGCAGTTGATCACCAATGGCTGTACTATTTCCTTGCGGGCTTTAGTCCCATTTCCGTTGCTTTATGTAGCATAAACTCATATGCAGCATCATGGTCATTGGGTATTACGCTATCCCATATAGCGTCCTTCACGGCTTGTTTCAGAATACCTATTTCGCGACAAGGACGGAGGCCGAAGGTTTCCATAATCTCTTCACCCGTGATGGGATTTTGCCATGTGCGGTAATTGTCACGTGCCTGTAGGTCAGTCAGTTTTTGTCTGACAAGTTGGAAATTGTCCAGAAAGCGTTGTTTTTTTTGCTGGTTGCGGCTTGTGATGTCCGCCTCGCACAGAATCATAAGGTCTTCAATATCCTCACCGGCTTCGAATAGTATTCGTCGAACTGCGGAATCTGTAACCTCATCGTCTGCAATGGCGATAGGTCTCATGTGAAGTCCTACCAGTTTGGCAACGTAAGCCATACGTTCGTCTGTAGGTAACTTCATGCGTCGGAAAATTGTTGGCACCATTTTCTGCCCGATATAGTTGTGGTTGTGGAATGTCCATCCTGCTCCATTTTCCCACTTCTTGCTGCGTGGCTTGCCAATATCGTGTAGTAGAGCCGCCCATCTGAGCCATAAAGTGGCTCTTTCTCCTCCGTGGTGACAAACATTATCAAGAACCTCAAGTGTGTGGTAGAAGTTATCCTTATGGGCACGTCCGTTTCGTACCTCGACTCCCTCCAGGGATGCCAGCTCGGGGAAGATGATTGGCAAAAGTCCACTTCGGCTCAGTTCAACAAAACCAATGCTGGGTGTGGGGGAGAGCATGATTTTATTCAACTCGTCAATGATGCGCTCCTGAGAAATGATTTTGATGCGTTCGGCATTACGTGCCAAAGCTTGCTCTGTCACATCTTCTATCTGAAAGTTCAGTTGCGTGGAGAATCTTATGCAACGCATCATGCGTAGTGGATCATCACTGAAAGTTATGTCGGGGTCAAGTGGCGTGGCGATGATGCCATCTTCCAAGTCAAGCAGTCCGTCGAAGTTGTCAACCAGTTGGCCATAACGATTCTTGTTGAGGCATACGGCAAGTGCATTGATGGTAAAATCACGTCTGTCAAGATCATCATCCAGGGTCCCGTTTTCAACGATAGGCTTTCGGCTGTCATGAGAGTAACTCTCCTTCCGTGCTCCAACGAATTCAATCTCCTGTCCTTTGTATTTTAGTTGTGCTGTTCCGAAATTGCGGAAAATGCTGACATGTGCTCCGTGCCCAAGTCTTTTGGCTAATTCCTCGGCTACTTGTATGCCAGATCCAACCACCAGGCAATCAATGTCTTTTGATGGTCTTTCCAGAAAGAGGTCCCTTACGAAACCACCTACTACGTAGCATTCCATGCCGAGATGGTCTGCCACTTCTCCTATCTGGTGGAAAAGTGAAACGTCCAGTAATCGAGCCAAATCGGCATCTGTCAGATGTTTCATGCTATTTCTTTTCGGATTGTTCCTCCTGCGTGGCTCTCTTCAAGTCTTCTTGTAGTTTACGCTCAAAGAATTTTTTCTTCATGTTGAGTCTTTCCCATTCCTCACCCTCGGCTTTAGTCAGACTGTCAGCGGCAGCCATCATCTCAATGCTATCCAACAACAGAATACCCTGGCGGCGTGCCTGGAGCGCATGTGGATGTTTCTTACGTAGGGATAGAATACTGTCTTTAGCTTCAGAATATTGATGATGTTTTAGTGCTATGCGAGCTTCCTGAAGCATTTGCTGTGCGGCCTCTTCTTTTCTGAGGGAACAGGCTGTCAGTACAATGACAGCCAAAAGCATGCCGATAGAGATGGCGGGTCGCATGAAATAGTGTATGGTGTTCATTGTTATGGCTATTTACCAGAATTTGTTGTTTTCTCTATTGTATTCGAAGCCTGCTTGTTGCAACTTTTCTTTCAGAATCCTGCAATCAATGCCTGTGCTTGAGCAAAATTCTTCAAGACTGTCATACTCATCGCGCAACTTGGTGTTGACGTAGCTCATCAGCATCAATGGGTCTGATGGAAGATTATTGTTTGTTTGCCGTGTGATGTCCATTCCTTTTTTGAATTGTAGGGTATAGCTTGTTATAGTCCCAAAAGGGGTAGGATAAAGTTGCGTACATCGTTGCTAAACGCAATAAGCATCAGGATGGTAAGTATTCCCAGCCCTATCATCTCCATCCATTGCATTACCTTCTCTGAGGGTTGACGTCCTGTGATTGCCTCTATCATCAACAGGAAAATGTGACCACCGTCAAGTGCGGGAATAGGCAGTAGGTTCATTACAGCCAATATGATGCTGATGAAAGCTGTAGTGAGCCAGAATTGTTGCCAATCCCAGGCGCTTGGGAAAATGCTGCCAATGGTGATGAATGATCCTACTGATTTTACCCCGTCAGCTGATGCCATGTATTGCAAGTCATTGATATAGCCGGAGAGTTGTTTCCAGCCGCGCTTCAATCCCGCAGGAATACATGAGAGCAGACTGTAGTCCTGGTGCTCTGTGCTGAACTCAGGCAATCGGCGTGTGACTCCCATCAGATAATCTTCATTGAGCATCAGACTGGCTGTGTCTTGAGTCATACCTTCGTCAGCAGTCCAGATGACAAGCATTTTACGCATGCGTATGCTGTCCTCGTGGCTGCAACCTTCGGTACTCAATACGTCTTGGCGGCGTAATGTTACCTTGTAGTCAAAATCGTTCCATGTACCGATGGACTGGCCGTTTACGGCGATGATGCGTGCACCAGCCTTGATGCCTGCTTTTTGTGCTGCCGAACCGGGAGCGACAAAGTCAACTACGGCGGGCGCAGTGGGAGCCATGAAGGCAGGTACCATGTGTAGCATTTCCAGCATGTTGAGACCCTCGGCAGGCATATGTACATCTACCTGTTTGCCATTGCGCAGTACCGTTACCTTTTCTGCATTGGAGATGGTTCGGTATATGGTGCCCGAGTATTCGGCAATTTCCATGCCGTCTGCTGCAATAGGGATATCTCCATCCTGAAATCCCAATCCTTGTGCATATTCATTATACTGGAATCCTTGCTTGATACTCTGCATGGGGATATAATCCCGGCCCCATGTGAGCATCACTGCGCTGTAGATGAACCATGCTGTGAGCAGATTCATCAGGACACCACCAGCCATCATGAAAAAGCGTTTCCATACCTTTTGTGAGCGAAATTCCCAGGGCTGAGCAGGTTGCTTCAACTGCTCTGTGTCCATGCTTTCGTCCACCATGCCCGCTATCTGTACGTATCCTCCCAAGGGAACCCAGCCTATTCCATATTCTGTCTCGTTGTCTTTGAAGTACGGGAATAAACGGGTGAACCATCGGTCTCTGGTGCTGAATAGGTGGAAATAGGGGTTGTAGAAGAGGTAGAACCGTGTCACCTTGACGTGGAATAGTTTTGAGAAACCAAAGTGTCCTAACTCATGAAGTATCACCAAAAGTGAGAGGCACAGGATGAGTTGTAGCGCCTTAATGAATATAATGCTCATTATCGTATATATATTATATATAATGAATACTTATTTTTCTATTTCTATCTGTTATCTGTTGCTCTTTTTGGGGGTGTGTTGATCGCAAGGTTATTTGGCAGTTGAGCACACAGCCTCTTCTGCTTTACACCTGGTTTCGGCATCAATTGCCAGGTAGTCGTCCAAAGAGGGATTTTTTTGATGAGGCACATGTGTCAGGCAATACTCGATGATGTCAGCCATAGCAAGGAACGAACAACGTTCCTGCCTGAAGGCCAGATTTGCTACCTCGTTGGCTGCGTTTACGATGCAGGCGGCATTGCCTCCTTGCCGGATGGCTTCGTAAGCCATGCTTAGGCAGCGGAACTTTTCTTCATCGGGCTTCTCAAAGGTGAGATCCTTCATTTGCCACCAGTCAAGGCGGGGAAAGGAACTGGAGATACGCTCTGGATATGAGAGAGCGAGTTGGATGGGTACTCTCATATCGGGTACTCCCAGTTGTGCCTTTACGGCTCCATCGGTAAATTGTACTGCGCTATGTATAATACTCTGTGGATGTACCACTACCTGAATCTGCTGGGGTTCTACGTCAAATAACCATTTAGCCTCAATGATTTCGAATCCTTTGTTCATCATGCTTGCGGAGTCAATGGTGATCTTGGCTCCCATGTCCCAGTTGGGATGCTTGAGTGCCATGGCAGGAGTTACTGTTGTAAGTTGCTCTTTGCTGAAGGTTCGGAAAGGACCTCCACTGGCAGTCAGGATGATCTTCTCAATAGGACTCACTTCTCCCATAAGGCTCTGGAAGATGGCGCTATGTTCGCTATCAACAGGTAAGATGGGCACTCTTTCCTTGAGGCAAAGGTCAGTCACAAGTTCGCCAGCCACCACAAGGGTCTCTTTGTTGGCCAAGGCGATAGTCTTGTGTGCCTTTATGGCATTGATAGTAGGGCGAAGCCCACTGAATCCAACAAGAGCGGTCAATACGATGTCGATGGGATTCATTTGGACGACTTGACATAAGGATTCACTTCCCGTGAACACTTGGATAGGCTCATTCTCCAGAGCATCACGCACCTGGTTATATTTGCTTTCGTCTGCGATGACAACGGCTGCAGGCTGATATTTCTTAGCTTGTTCAATGAGCATGTCGGCGCGACGGTTGGCTGTCAGTACATAAGCTTCATACAGGTCGGGATGTTCGTCGATGACCTGGAGTGCTTGGGTACCTATGCTACCCGTGCTGCCAAGTATGCATATCTTCTTTCTATTCTTCATAAATCCAGCAATCCTGAAGGCAGGTGCATGGTGATGCGCCTGCTCTGGTGGTCAATGTCTGTGATAAGGTCCTCGACAGCGGGTATCAGATGGTCTCCCACTTGGAATAGGACGTTTTGCGTGCTGTCTTCCACATACTCTATGGTCCCCAATGGACCATGCTCTGTCTCAATGAGTTGGAATCCGGTAAAATATCTCCATGTATATTCCTCTTCTGGATTGGCCTCTGGGGTAAGACTGAATGGGAAGAAAACCTCGCACCCACAGAGTGCAGAGGATTCTTCGGAGGTGTCATATCCCTCGAACTTGATCAGTGCTACTGTATCTGAGCGGAAACGGTATTCTTCTATGAAGAATGGTACAAATATACCATCAACAAGCAGTACAATATAGTCGGCATCGGCACGATCCCACACATCGTCAGTATAGCAGAGTGAAACTTCTCCTTTTACACCATGTGTACGGGTAATCTGGCCTATTTTGTATACTTCGTCTTCTTTAATCATCAGTCAATACGGCTAATTTTTGCACCAAGAGTATTGAGTCGCCTCTCTATATTCTCATAGCCACGGTCAATCTGTCCGATATTGTCGATACGGCTTGTGCCATCGGCACTCATGGCAGCGATGAGCAGGGCTATACCTGCACGGATGTCTGGGCTTGTCATACGACCTGCGTGCAGACGTTTCTGGTTGTCGTGTCCTACCACAACGGCACGATGTGGGTCGCAAAGAATGATCTGTGCCCCCATCTCTATCAGCTTGTCCACAAAGAAAAGGCGGCTCTCGAACATTTTCTGATGAACCAGCACGGAGCCCTTTGCTTGTGTACTGACTACCAGCAGCACACTCAGGAGATCCGGCGTGAGACCTGGCCATGGAGCATCAGCAAAGGTCATAAATGATCCGTCAAGGAAGGTTTCTATCTGATAGTGTTCCTGTCGGGGGATGTAGATGTCATCGTTTTGACGTTCCATCTGAATACCCAGTCGGCGGAATGTGTAGGGGATGATACCCAGTTGTGGATAGCCTACATTGCGGATGCAGACTCCATCGCCCACCATTGCACTCATACCGATAAACGAACCAACCTCTATCATGTCGGGTAGTATGGTATGCTCTGTACCTCCCAGATTGTTTACTCCCTCAATGGTAAGCAAGTTACTTCCTATACCTTGAATTTTTGCTCCCATGTTGACAAGCATGTGGCAAAGTTGTTGTATGTAGGGCTCACATGCTGCGTTGTATATGGTGGTGGTTCCTTCTGCCAATACAGCAGCCATCAGTATGTTGGCTGTTCCTGTGATGGAGGCTTCGTCAAGCAACATATAGGTGCCCTTAAGTTTTTTTGCTGTAATGGAGAATACCTGCCTTTGCTGGTCATATTGGAAGTTCCCGCCTAATTTCTTCAGTCCCAGGAAGTGTGTGTCCAGTCGCCTGCGACCAATATTGTCACCGCCTGGTCGTGCCATCATGGCTTGTCCGAATCGTGCCAGCAAGGGTCCCATGAGCATCACGCTTCCCCTGAGTTTACCACATCTTTGCAGGAACTCGTCGCTCCTTAGATAGTTGGTGTCTACGGTATTGGCTTTCAGGGTAATGTCATGTGGTGACAATCTCGTGATACATACTCCAATGTCCTGAAGCAGGTGTATTTGGTTGTTGATATCAAGGATATCCGGTAGGTTGTGTAGTGTCACAGGAGCATCTGTCAGCAATGCTGCGCTCAGCACTTGCAGAGCTTCGTTTTTGGCTCCTTGTGGCGTGATGTCACCCTTTAGCCGATGTCCTCCTTCGATAATGAATGATGGCATTTCTCAATAGTTCTCTGTATCAGGTCCCGATGATTGGAATGTGTCAGGTTCGTTTCTGTCGGTGTTTCCGTTGGCAGGACTTATCTTTGTCTTGTTAAATGCGTTTTTTCCTTTTGCGCTGCATGTTCCCCATTGTTTGCTGGTCGGGAAATCCAACTGCCGAGAACCGATGTTGCTTCAGGTCGAGATGTATCTCCCCGTGTGTGTATCGGGCAATGTCTGCTGCTACCAAATGGTCGTCCATGGAATCGCGATTCCATATAAATAGGTTTTGTTTCATCTGATTGGCTACCAGCGCCACCAGTGTATCCTTCTCTTCTCCATCGGGTAATGTTCTTGCATAGTCTAATGATTTCTCGATCAGATAACCATAATGGCGACTACGGATATTCTTCATTGGATATGGCAGTGGTTCGGGATGTGCATAGACGTCCTCCTCACTTACAATCTCCACGGGGTAGTCAATGTCAAGCTGATATCTTGAGATGCGTGCCAGGTGGTTCCATAATTTTTGCTCGTAGTCGGCCTGCCCCGATTGCTGTGGTTGAATGCGTGCCATGATGGTCACTATTGCGCGTGCACATCTCTCACGCTCTCTCTTGGTGGACAGCCCTATCGCCATCTCTACCATGTCCTGAATGCCTCTTCCGTATTCGGGCATGATCAGTGTGGGTTTCTGTGTATTGTACTGCATGAATCTGCTTTTTGATCTTCTTATAATAGTTTCTTTGACTTTAATGCTACGAATTCTTTGAGATAGAAAGGCTCAAAATATGCCGCGTCCTGAAACTCTCCTGCCATCATGGCTTTCTCGGCTATGGGAGACATGTATTTTGCCAGTGGTGAGATGTTTTCGATGAAGTGTGCGTTGGGGTGGGTGATCACTTCGCGGCACTTTGCTGATCCGTCTCCGAAGAAATATACGGGATGTAGGTCTAGATATTCCTTGTAGGTGTCTGTCTCTACAATGTCGGCTCTTATGGCCCTTATTTCGTGCAGCGAGCGGTCGTATACAGCCGAATATACTTCCATCCTGCGTGCATCGGTCATAGGTATGAGCAGGGCATCGTGGGGGAGGGTGTCGTACTTCAGTAGGACGGGTACGCACATAATCTGTGTGGTGGGTATGGCTATGAGGGGTAGCGCACGTCCGTAGCAGATGCCTTTAGCTATTGATGCTCCGATGCGCAGACCCGTATAGCTGCCAGGTCCACGGCCTACAGCCACGGCATCAACAGGGATCGCATGGCTGTCGGCAAATGACAGGGCGGCCTCGGTCATCACTCCGCACCGTACAGAATGGTTGGGCCCATCGAAGTCTTCTTCGTGATAAATCAGTTGCCCATCCTGGCTGAGAGCCACCGAGCACACTTTCGTGCTTGTTTCTATATGTAGGATGCAAGACATGTCGTAATTCTCCTTCTTTGTCCACCCTTCCCATTTTAGGAAGGCACTTCGTGAGTGTTATTTCGGGACAAAGGTACGATAATTTGCTATTTATTCTGTACTTTTGTGTCGGAATAATCAATAATCAAATACATATATTATACGCTCATGATACTATCAATGACTGGTTACGGCAAATCTTCAGCTGAATACCAGGGAAAGCGAATTACGGCAGAGATAAAGTCGCTCAATAGCAAATCACTTGACCTAAGCACACGAGTCGCACCCCTTTATAGGGAGCGCGAAATGGAAATCCGCTCTTTGATCGCTCGTAGGCTGGAACGGGGAAAGGTGGATTTTTGCCTTTGGATAGAACATGAAGATGCTCAAGAAGCGGCCCGTATAAACGTGCCTGTCGCAATGTCTTACAAACAGGAAATATGTGATGCCTCTCGTCGTTTGGATATTGCAGAGCCCGTTGATTGGTGGCCATTACTGATGCGCTTGCCTGATGTGGTGGAGAAGACGCAACAGCAGGAACTTACAGAGGAGGAATGGCAAGTGGCATCTGTTGTTGTTGAGGGTGCCATTGATGCTTTGATGCAGTTCCGCCGGCAGGAGGGAATGGCTCTGCAGAAAAAGTTCCGAGAGAAACTTGACCGCATAGCAGAATTGCTTCAGAGTATCGAACCTTTTGAGAAAGGACGCGTGGCCAAGATACGTCAACGTATTGAGGAGGGACTGGCTGCCATTCCTGTGGTGGATTATGACCGAGGCCGACTGGAGCAGGAGATGATTTATTATATCGAGAAACTGGACATCAGCGAGGAGAAACAGCGTCTTTCCAATCATCTGAAATATTTCCAGGAGACTATGGAGGAGGGACACGGACAGGGTAAGAAACTTGGATTTATCGCTCAGGAGATGGGACGTGAAATCAACACCACGGGTAGCAAGAGTAACCAATCTGAGATGCAGAACATCGTGGTGATGATGAAGGATGAACTTGAGCAGATCAAGGAGCAGGTGCTCAATGTCATGTAACTTTTCGTTCAGCGAATTTAATAGGGTAACGCAATGGGCAAACTTATTATTTTCAGCGCGCCTTCGGGCAGTGGTAAAAGCAGTATCGTGCGTCGTCTGATGCAGGATCATCCGGAGTTTCATCTTGCTTTCAGCATTAGTGCCACCAGTCGCCCGCCACGGGGGACTGAGCAGGACGGTGTGGATTACTTCTTTATTTCACCGGAGGAATTCCGGCAACGTATCGCTCGTGGGGAATTCCTGGAGTACGAGGAGGTCTATCCCAACCGTTTCTATGGTTCGCTTCGAGCACAGATTGACCATCAACTCGAAGCTGGGCAGAATGTGGTCTTCGATGTGGATGTTGCCGGTGGATGCCGCATACGAGAGATATATGGTGATCGTGCCATGAGCATCTTTGTGCAACCTCCTTCGCTGGAGGAACTGGAGCGGAGACTTCGTTCGCGTAATACTGATTGTCAGGAACAGATCGCCCAGCGTTTGGGCAAAGCTGAGCAGGAACTTGCTTATGCTCCGCGATTTGACCATATTGTGGTCAACGATGATTTTCAGGTGGCAGTGGATCAGACGGCTGCGCTTGTGAGGAACTTCATCTGTAAGGCGGAATGAAGCGTACGGGAGTCTACGGAGGTTCTTTCAATCCCATACACAAGGGGCATGTCAGCCTGGCACGTCATCTTATTGCTCAGGGACTGGTGGATGAAGTGTGGCTCATCGTCTCGCCCCGTAATCCCTTCAAAGTCAATGATACGTTGCTTGATGAGCAGGCGCGTTTGCATCTGGCAGCTCTTGCTGTTGAGCATGAACCGGATATTGATGTCTGCGATGTGGAGTTTTCTTTGCCTCGGCCATCATACATGTCGGTCACTTTGCGTACGCTCTCGGCCCGATATGCTGACCGGAAGTTTTCTTTGATTATCGGTGCAGACAATTGGGAACGTTTTCCTCAGTGGCACGAGGCAGATTGGATCAGAGAGCATTATCCTCTCATTGTCATTCCCAGGCCCGGACATCCTCTGGCAGAGTTGCCCTCTGGAGTGCAGCATGCAGAAACGCCTCTGACGGCCATCAGTTCCACGTGGATTAGAAAACATATTCCTCTGCCGGACTATGATGGAGAGGGACTTTCTCTGCGGGTGTGGGAGGAGATTCAGGCAAAGGGCTATTATCAATAATCATGTGAATAAATTAAAGAACAGGTAGTCACAAATGAATATCAGAGTAGGATTCGGATACGATGTTCATCGTCTGGTAGAGAATAGAGGATTATGGTTGGGTGGTATTCGGATAGAATATAGTCATGGGTTGTTGGGGCATAGTGATGCCGATGTGCTCATACACGCCATTTGTGATGCTCTTCTTGGTGCAGCCAATATGCGTGATATAGGTTATCATTTTCCTGATACCGATCCCAACTACTCGGGTGTGGATAGCAAACTTCTGTTGCGTGATACGGTTCGCTTGATAGCAGAGCGAGGCTGGCAGGTGGGCAATGTGGATGCTACATTGTGTGCCCAAGCTCCCCGGCTTAGTCCATATATTCCCGCCATGCAACAGTGTTTGGCCGGTGTGATGGGCGTAGATGTTGATGATGTGAGCATCAAGGCCACTACCACCGAACGTCTTGGATTTGTGGGTGCGCAGGAAGGGATGGCTGCGTATGCAACTGTACTCATTGTGAGAAAGGGCTAACAGCCGTCTTTGTCGTACCAATTCTATTAAAATTCCATTCTGCTTTTTGCGGAAAGACTTCTTGCAGCGAAGGATAATCTGGGCGCTGCAGAAGAGAATGATGTCGATTGGAGAACCTTTAGACTATAATTGTAGAGTGTATGTGTTTGGGGCAAACTCAAGGTGTGTTTGGCTCAAACTCGAAGCATGTTTGAATTAAAGATAAGATGAGGCTTTGACTGGTCCTTCCTCCCCATCTTTCAGAAAGCGGATTTTCCTGAGTAGATTTCCTGCTGTGGGCACCTCTGTCCTTTTTGCAACTTGATTGCAACAGCATAGCGCTACCTTTGTGCTGTTCAACAAAATCAGTTATGCGTATGCGACACATAATTCTTTATACGGCAGTCCTCCTCATGTCGGGACTGGTGGTATCCTGCCATGCAGGACATGATGCTTATCATCAGGACAAGGAATCTCATGACGAAAAGATTACGCTGACTTCTTATAGTCGGGATTATGAAATATATTGTGAGTCTGATCCGCTTATTGTGGGTCAGCAAACACGCTTGCTGGTACATGTGACCCGTCTATGCGATTTCAAGCCTCTTCCTCAGGCCCGCCTTTCGCTTAGTCTCATAGTTGCAGACAAGCGTCAACATGTGATGGCGGACACACTCCATCATCAGGGAGTGGCCATCGTAGACCTCCTGCCAAAGCATGCAGGCCAAGGAATTTTGGTAGTAGATGTAAACACCTCCGGCCAGCAGCGGAGCCGGGTCGAGATTCCAATAACCGTCTATGCAAATCATGCTCAGGCGCATGCCGCAATCGCGGCACAGCCTGCAGAGGGTGGCAATATGGTGTCCTTTAGCAAGGAAATGGCATGGAAATCCCACTTCCGCACTGAGGAATGCCGTGTTACCGAGTTTGGTCCGTCATTGCGTGTAATGGCTCAGGTGGAGCCTGCTATGGGTGAGGAATGCGATGTGTCGGCTCATGCAGCAGGAGTTGTGCGCATGAGTGCCAATCCTCCTGTTGAAGGGATGGCTGTCGGTAAGGGGCAGACATTATTTGTGGTGGATGGTACCACAACAGCAGAAGGAAACCTTGAGGTGCGCCTGCAGGAGGCAGAGGCTGTTTATGAGCATGCTCAGGCCGAACTCGAACGGAAGGAACCCTTGGCGAATGAAGGTATAGTAAGTCTGAGTGACCTGCAGACGGCACGCACAGATTATGCCACAGCAAAGGCTCAATGGGAAAGTCTGAAAAAGCTCTTTGCAAGTGGGAAGCAGATGGTGACATCCCCTATGACAGGCTATGTGACTCGGTTGAATGTACGTAGCGGTCAATATGTGGAGGCAGGACAGACTCTTCTGTCGGTCTCTTCCTGTCGCTGGCTTACATTACGTGCCCTGTTGCCTCAGCAGAGTTGGTCCCTGCTTCCTTATATCCACGATGCCAATATTCGTGTGGCAGGATCTGACACTCTTGTTTCCCTCGCGTCTCTTGACGGAAGCCTGCTTTCCTATGGCAAGCAGGTGAGTAGCGGGGAACCTCTTGTACCCGTTCTCTTCCGTGTACGCAACATTTCTTCCGTGTTGCCTGGCTCGTGGGTGGAAATGCATATTCTAACCCGTACTGATAGTCAGGCTCTCACCATTCCCGCAGAAGCTCTTATTGAGGAGATGGGACTATACTTCGTGTATGTGCAATGCACTCCAGAACTATTTGAAAAGCGTGAGATAAGTATAGGTGGAACTGATGGTCGCCGGATAGAGGTGCTTTCCGGTTTGGAACCTGGCGAGCGTGTGGTGAGTCGTGGGGCCGTCCTGGTCAAATTGGCTCATGCATCAGGAACCGTGGATCCTCACGCTGGTCATGCACATTGAGGGAGGAACATCATAATGACACTATCACAACATTCACGACTAAAGCAAGAGATATGGATATTATTAATAGAATCATTCATTATTCGCTCCACAATCGTTTGATAATATTACTGGGAGTTGTACTTGTAGTGTTGGGAGGCTATTTTTCTGCACAGAAGATGGATATTGACGTGTTCCCTGACCTGACAGCTCCTACTGTAGTGCTCATGACTGACACCCAAGGCATGACAGCAGAGGAGACTGAGCGACTTGTCACCTTCCCCATAGAAACGGCTGTGAATGGGGCTACAGATGTTCGCCGTGTGCGTTCTTCCTCCATGGCAGGATACTCTTTTGTGTGGGTTGAGTTTGATTGGGGAACAGATATATACAGGGCCAGACAGACTGTCAACGAAAAGATGCTGGCACTTGATGCGGAGCTCCCTGAAGGTATCACTCCTGTCATGGCGCCACAAAGTAGTGTCATGGGTGAAATACTCTTCGTGAGCATGCAGGCTGCTGACTCTATCAGCATGATGGACCTCCGCACTTTGGCCGACTGGGTGGTCAAACCTGCCATACTTGCCACGGGAGGCGTGGCACAGGTGACGGTCATAGGAGGCGAAGTGAAGGAATACCAGGTACTGGCGGATATTGCACGAATGCAGGCCTATGGCGTGACCATGGATGAACTGGAGACGGCTGTGGCAGGAATGAGTCAGAACAGTACTGGTGGCGTCTTGCGCGAGTATGGTAATGAGTATGCTATGCGTGGGATGGGGCGCACCGGTGATTTGCAGGAGTTGGCATCTACATTTGTCAAGAGTGGTCCTTCACAACCTATCACGGTGGGTGATGTGGCACAGGTGAAGATAGGGTCAGCCGTTCGTATGGGTATGGCATCTTGCAGTGGAACCCCAGCCATTATCCTTTCCATCTCGAAACAACCTAATGTCAACACGCTGGAGGTGACAGAACAGATAGAAAACAATTTGCATGGGATACAGCGGTCTTTGCCCGCAGATGTTCATTTGGATACGCACGTCTTTCGCCAGGCGGATTTTATAGAATCATCGGTTCGCAATGTCGGGCGTGCCTTACTTGAGGGAGCAATCTTTGTTGTGATTGTCCTGTTTCTGTTTTTGGGCAACTTCCGAACTACCATCATATCCGTGGTGGCCATTCCCATGAGTCTGCTGGCTACACTCATCGTAATCTACACATTGGGTATGGACGTCAATACCATGACGTTGGGTGGCATGTGCATAGCTATAGGATCACTTGTTGACGATGCCATCATTGATGTGGAAAATGTGTACAAACGACTGCGGGAAAATCGTCTCCGTCCCCAGGAGGAGCGTTTGCCTGCGGTCAGAATTGTCTTTGATGCTTCTTGTGAGATACGTTCAAGCATCCTCAATGCTACGTTCATCATTATGGTTGCCTTCGTGCCTTTGTTCTTCCTCTCGGGTATGGAGGGGCGTATGCTTAAACCATTGGGTTTGAGTTTCATCATCGCTCTGTTCATGTCGCTCGTTGTGGCTATGACGCTTACTCCTTTGCTCTGCCGTATGATTCTCACAGGAGATGGTTTCCTCCAGTCCAATACCAGGGTGAGCCGTGTTAGTGCATGGCTTTCTGCTCACTATTATCGTTCGCTTACCTGGGCTCTGGGGCATCATCGGATAGTATTTAGAGGAACTTTGGTTGCGTTTGTCCTGTCTGTAGGATTATTCCTCAGTATGGGAAACAGTTTCTTGCCGGAGTTCAATGAGGGAAGCGCTGTGGTAACTGCTGTGGCCCAACCTGGTGTTTCCCTTGAGGTGAATGGCCAGTTGGGTCGCCTTATCGAGGAAGAATTACTGAAGGTTCCCGAGGTGTATAAGACCGCAAGACGTACTGGACGAGGCGAATTGGACGAGCATTCCCAGGCAACAAATAGTTCGGAGATAGAGGTCGGCTTTCATCCCAGTGACCGTTCCCGTGAAGAAATCTTCAACGAAATGCGTGCTCGTATGGCTTCTGTACCGGGTGTCGTAAGTTCCATCGGCCAACCTTTGGGGCATCGTATAGACCATATGCTTTCAGGCAGCAAAGCTAACATTGCTATAAAACTTTTTGGAACAGATCTTAGTCGCATGTTCATTTTGGGTAATCATATAAGGAATTCCATAGAGGGTATTGACGGACTGGTGGATGTCTCTGTAGAACAGCAGACTGAGACCCCACAATTGCAGATACGTGCCCGAAGGCAGGCACTTGCGCAATACGGCATAAGCATGCAGGACTTTAACCGTTATGTAGAGTCGGCTTTCCCTGGTGTTAAATTAGGTGATATCTATGAGGGACAGAGACGGTTCGATCTTGTGCTTCGGCTTGACAGCAATTATGTAGCCACAGCCCAGCAGGTGAGGCGTTCACTCATTGACACGGGATTCGGAAGCAAGGTGGCTTTGGAGGATGTGGCTGATATTGTCTCGGTGGGAGGACCGAACAGCATATCACGTGAAAATGTTCAGCGCAAACTAGTGGTTCAGGCAAATGTCTCAGGACGTGATGTGGGTAGTGCTGTGCAGGAGATACAGCGTACTCTGGATAGCCAGATAGAGTTACCGGAGGGTTACCGCATAGAATACGGGGGACAGTTTGAGAGTGCCCAAAGTGCCCGTCGGACACTCATGGTGACCACGTTCATTGCCATTCTGGTCATCTTTCTTCTGCTCTATGGTGAATTTCAAGAGGCATCACTCTCGCTTATTGTGCTGATGGGGTTACCTTTGGCGCTTATAGGAGGTGTTTTCGCTGTGTATTTTACATCGGGAGTTGTCAGCATTCCGTCCATCATAGGTTTTATCACGCTCTTTGGTGTAGCGACCCGCAATGGAATCCTTCTCGTCTCCCGCTATCGCCATATGCAGCAGGAGGGACAGTCTCTCTCTGATACAATAATCCAAGGGTCGGTTGACAGACTTAATCCCATACTTATGACAGCTCTTACTTCTGCGCTTGCCTTGGTTCCCCTGGTGTTCAATGGAGATGCGCCAGGCAATGAGATTCAGAGTCCCATGGCTGTTGTGGTATTGGGTGGTCTGGTGTCGTCCACTCTTCTCAATATCTTTTTGATGCCTCTTGTATATCGTTGGTATGTGCAACGTACGGATCAAAAAGAGAAGCATGAGAGTATCGGCGCACGGAAATCCGACGCATTATCTGTGTGAAATATTGAAACGTAAACAAACGGATATGATGATAGAATATAAAAGAATCGTTTGCCTGTTTTGGGTAGTGGTGACAGCACTCTCCGCCAATGCGCAGGATATCTATACGAATGTACTGAAAGAGGTGGAGGAGGGCAGTACTATACTTTGTGCGCTACGTGAAAAGATGCAAGCCCGGCAGGCAGGTAATCACGTAGGGCTTACCCCGTCTGATCCTGAGGTAGAGTTTGGTTATCTGTGGAGTCGTCCCGCTGCAGGTGGTAATCGCAAGGATGTGAGTGTCATTCAGCAATTCGATTTTCCAACGGCTTACATTGAGCGGTCACGTCTGGCTGGTTTGCAAGACCGTACCTGTCATTTCGATTTCCTTCTGCAGCGTCAGCAGTTGCTCTTACAGGCCAAACAGACATGTGTAGAACTGATTTATCAGAATGCTCTATACCGCCTTTATATACGTCAGACCGAATGGGCACGCCAGATTGCTGATGCATGCAAACGTATGGTTGAGCAAGGGGAAACAAATAGGTTGGACTATAATAAGGCAATACTCAACCTTGTGGATATGGAGAGCCAGTTACGCGATGCCGATGTTGCAAGAAAACAATTGGCGGTATCGCTCTCTGCAATGGCTGGCGGGCGACAGATAGATTTCGATACACTCGATTATCCTGCACAGACGCTTCTTCCAGAGAACTTTGATCTATGGTTTGCACAAGAAGCGTCAGCCAGTCCTGCACTTCAGTATCTGGGAACACAGGTTGAGGCATCTCAGAGACGGGTGAGGGTAGCCCGGGCTGAGGGTCTCCCTAAATTCTCGGTGGGATATATGGGTGAGCTCCTGGCTTCACAGAAGTATAATGGAATCACGATTGGAATGTCTATTCCCCTGTGGGAAAACAAGGGTAGGATACGGCAGGCGCATGCTGAACTCAGAACCGCACAGTTGGAAGCGCAGAATGCTCAAGTCCAGTACTACACACAATTGCGCGGCTTGTATGAGCAGGCTTGTCAGCAGCAAACAAATGTCAGAGAAATGGAAAAGGCTCTGAGCGAAGGATCCGATGAAAGCCTATTGTATAGAGCTTACGAGGGAGGGGAAATCACTCTCCTCACATACCTTCAGGAGAATACTTATTACCTGTCGGTACGTGCACGATTGTTTGAAGCACGGCGCGATTTGGAACTCACCTTGGCCTCACTGACAGCCTTTAGTTTGTAGTTTTCTTTACTTCTTCGTGTCTTGTGGTTTTGTTCTGGAGGGTTTCCCTATAAGAACACTCACCACGCTACGTGCGGGTACCTGCACGTTGGCCACGGATCCCATTCTCTGTGTGATGGAAACCTCTGTGTCGGTTTTCCCATTGTTGATGAGTAGGGATGCCATTGTGCCATCAGGATTTTGGAAAGCTATGGTGTTGATGCCATCGCAGCCTTTTATCTGATGTCCTATGCGCTTTGCTCCTGGTTGCACTACAGCACTGCTGTGGGCTATGACGTAATAATGACTGTTCATGCGGATTGTTTTGTAATCACTCTCATCAATGTCTACCGCCCCATAGCAGGTGGTACATCCTCCATCCAGGTTAGGGCCTCGTTTGAGGTCAAGCATGAGATTCCACACCATCACCGCGCGACACTGTTTGGTAATCGTGTTGTACACGAGTCTGTTCATGTCGGTAAGTAGTCGCTTTTGCAGGTTTCGTCCGTCATTCCATGTACCGATACTGGCTTCGGTGAAGATAACTTCTTTGTCTGGCAGACGATTGTTGATGCGATCCAGTTCGCTTGCCTCGCCTCCGTAGTCGTGCCATGCTGATCCTACCACCAACTCACTTCCTTCAAATACATTTGTGAGGGCATCAAATACCTTTATGGGATATCCTTCTTGCTCTTGCATCCTGTCGTAGTTCCAGTTATGGTCAAAACAATATATTTTTGTGGTAAGCCCTGCATTTTTGAATGCGGCTGCAAGGTGTGTGATGAATTCTGCTTGTTCGTCCCATGGCATGAAGAGGCTGGCACAGTTGCCCTGATTGAGGGGCTCGTTCTGTGGCGTGACGGCATGGATATGAATCCCCTGTTGGGCAAATGCCTGAACAAATTTTACAAAATATTGCGCATAAGTACTTCGCATGTCGGGGGCAAGATGTCCGCTTGTCCATGAGTCATGCCTTTCAAGTGTTTTCAAGTTTTTGACTTTCATCCATTTAGGGCATGTCCAGGGTGCAGCAATGATTTTCATCTGTGGGTTGATGTCCAGAATCTCTTTGATGATAGGGATGACATAGTGTATTTCGTCATCGTGTAGCGCAAAGTTTGAGAGGCCGGGATGATCGCACAGAGAATATTCTGTGCTGCTGAAGTCGCTACATCCAATGCTGGTACGGATATAGCTCACGTCCAGGCCTTTGGTGGGAGAGAAGGTGTTGACAAGGAAACGATGGCGATCCCTTGCTTTCATCTTGAGCAGGTTGTAGCAAGTGCTGTAGGTGATGGCATAGCCGAAACCATCCATTGTCTGATGAACGGTGTCTGGACAAAGGGTAATGATATTATTGCCACAAGAAATACTGGTACTGAAATCCTTTCGTTCAAGCATGAGACTACCTTCAGCGTTGGTAGTATATGTACGTACTTTGTCAGCTTGTAATACAGGAGTGCAGAAAATCGTGATGAGTAATAGAGCAACTGTCCGACGTAGGTTCTTAAAACATGGACTCATGGTCTTGGATATTTGGTGGTTATTAGTTTTTGGGGTTGTCTGGATAGAGGATGGGCAGAGGTTGGTTGCGGCGTATGATGTCAAGGATGTCAGAAGGGTGCTCCGCCAAAGTCGTAGCTCCATGTGCCAGAAGGAATTTTTTGTCTCGAAATCCCCAAAGGACTGATATACAGGGGAGTCCTGCGGCCTGAGCAGTACGGATATCAATGTCTGAGTCGCCTAAATAGATGCATTCCTCTTTCTTGACCTTCAATTGGGTGAGGGCTTCAAATATCATGTCGGGAGCAGGTTTCCGACATACACCATCATGTTCGCCTATCGCCACATGAACAAGGGATGCATAGTGACGATTGTACATCATATTTACTCCTGCCTGAAGTTTATTGCTGACAATTGCCATGCGATATCCATCCTTGTTGAGTTCGGACAGCATCTCAGGTATCCCCGGGTAGGGGGCTGTATGGTCCATGCAATGCTCCACGTAGTGGGAACGAAATAGTTGGAAACATTGTTCCAATTCCTCGGGACGTGTACCTTGTGGTACGGACCGCTCAATGAGTAGATGCACACCGTTACCAACAAACGTTCTTACCTCGTCAGAAGTACGCTCAGGCCATCCCATTGTGCGTAACGAATGGTTGACACTAAGCCAGAGATCTTTGAGAGAGTCCGTCAGTGTGCCATCAAGATCAAATATCAATGCTTTGTACATCATCTTTGTGTGTCGCAGGACGAATCTCCTGCTTTTAGTGGCGAAGGTACCGCTTTTCGGTGGCTTATTGTAGCATTTAACTGTAATTTTTTGTATCCTTTGGTGAACTGATGATTGATGTAGTTTCCATGCAAACGTTTGCGGGAAAAAGGGCGTTTTTTAGGAGTGAGGTCAGATCTTATGTTGAAAAGACATGGGGGAAATAGAAGACAGAAACGATTCTACGGAGCTGGAAAGCCATGTATGTGTGTATGGGCTGTGTGAAATACTTTGTTTCTTAGACTATAAGTATCGTTGAAAATAAGTACTTTTGCGCCATGATAAGTACATCCTATAATACAGACAGACAGAATTGTACTGAAAGGCTTGTTTTGCGAAGGGTATTACTGATATATACAGGCGGCACCATCGGTATGGGCCATAATCTTTTGACAGGTGCCTTGGAACCGTTGGACTTCCGTCATTTGATGGATAACCTTTATGAATTCCGTTCGCTGAATGTCGTTGTGGATACGTATTCTTTCCCTGATCCTATTGACTCCAGCAATATGGATCCACAACATTGGGCGCGATTGGCCCGCATTGTGGCCGACCGCTATGATGCATATGATGGCTTTGTTATCCTGCATGGTACAGATACGATGGCTTATACCTCTTCGGCTCTCAGTTTCATGCTGAGGAACTTGTCCAAGCCTGTCATTCTGACGGGAAGTCAATTGCCGATAGGCCAGCCGCGTACTGACGCCAAGGAGAATCTGCTTACGAGCATTGAGTTGGCGGCAGCTTGTGACCAGGATGGGTATGCTCGTGTGCCAGAGGTATGTATCTATTTCAATGGGCATCTTCTGCGTGGAAACCGTGCGACAAAACAGAATGCTGAGGGATTCAATGCTTTTGAGAGTTTCAATTATCCACACCTGTGTGATGCTGGTGTCTCTTTTAATTTCCGAACACATCACATTTTAACCCCCAACCGACATCTGCCTCTCTCTCTGCATACGCAGATGAATCCCTATGTAGTTGTCTTTTCTCTTTTTCCCGGTATTCAGGAGTGTATTGTCAAGCATGTGCTGAACAGCCCGGAGTTGAAGGGAATAGTCATACGTAGTTTTGGCGCAGGAAATGCGCCTCAGAGCCCGTGGATATTGAGGCTGCTGCATGATGCTTCGCAGCGTGGTGTTACCATAGTGAACATAAGTCAGTGTGAGACGGGGTGCGTGGAGATGGGGTTATATGCGCCAGGCATGCAACTGCAGGAGGCTGGCGTGGTGAGTGGATATGATTGCACAGTGGAAGCAGCGGTTACCAAGCTGATGCACCTGAATGCCTTGTATGATGATGCGGTGATGGTGCGTAGGTTTATGGGACAATCCCTTTGTGGGGAGATTACCGTGCCAGAATGATCAGGTATAGGATACAATATAGGTGTTTCAGATGATGAGGTTGTGTGATGAGTCCTGTCTGTACTGTAGGATAAGACGGAGGGAAAAGATAATGATGATGTTCTTCTTCATATTCCTGTTGCTTGCCCCTATTTCCGTTTATGCTCAGAAGAGTGCTACGGCTCGGAGTATGGAGAGACAGGGAATGGTGGATGTAACTACGCTGGACAGTACCATACATGTGAGCCTTATGTATTCTCGTCCTGATAATTTTACAGGAAAGATACTTTATGCGGATTTGCGCGAGGCTTTGCTTCATCCCCGTGCTGCAAAAGCATTATGTGAGGCACAACGAATACTTAGGGAGAAACGCCCAGACCTTTCTCTGAAAATCTACGATGCTACTCGTCCTATGTCAGTTCAGGCGATAATGTGGCAGATGGTGGTTGGGACTGCTCAGCAGAATTATGTAAGCAATCCTCAAAATGGAGGAGGTTTGCATAACTATGGGATGGCGGTGGACGTCACCTTGTGTGATGTGCAGACAGGCGATACGTTGGACATGGGTACCAAGGTTGATCATTTGGGAATAGAGTCACATATTGATCGAGAAACTGATCTGGTAAGGTGTCATGTCATCACTCAGGATGCTGCAGAAAATCGTCTTCTTTTACGTTCTGTGATGAAGCAGGCGGGGTTTATGCCACTTCGAACGGAATGGTGGCATTTTAATCTGATCACCCGTGCTCAGGCTCGTGCTCAGTATAGACCTATACGTTGAGAGGCGCGAAGGGAGTGTCCTTTTGGATTAGCGACAGATCTTTTCGATAAATTCAGAGCAAAGACGAGCAACTTGATTTTCCATACCGCCAAATCCGTGGTCGGCATTCTCCAGGAGGACAAAACGACTTTTCTTGTTTTCTTGATGGAAGCGTTCGCCGTAGGTATAAGGTACTATACGGTCACATTCTCCATGTATGACAAGTTGGGCTCCTTTGTAATTGCGTGCAGTCTCGTAGATAGGTAGTGATACTGCGGTGCGAATGAAGTTTCCTCCCAGTTTGTGCCCTCCCCACAGCTCTATTGTCTGTGGAGGATCTTGTGGGTTGTATTGTGCTCCAAAGGTGTTTCCCCGTAAGGCATCGTCACGTAGCACGGCAGCAGGGGCAAGTAGGATGCGCCCAGCTACAGATTTCTTTCCCATCTGTGCTGCGGTCATGGCTGTCACGACACCGCCTTGTGAATGGCCTGCCATGATGACTTGTCCTGTCCATGGAAGGCTATGTGCGTAGGCAACCACTTTTTTAGCATCCTCTATTTCATTGGGTACAGTCATCTCTTCGAAACGCCCTTCGCTTTGACCATGTCCGTTGAAATCAAACCTTAGGGATGCTATGCCGTGTGCTTCAAGGGTGTCTGCCAGTCTGTGCAACAGGACACCCTCCTTGTCCGCAGTGAATCCGTGACAGATGATGACCAAGGGTATTTTCTTGTGTGCTGCTTCGCAGGGTTTTTGAATGATCGCTGAGAGGTTGCCATGGTCGCCATGAATGTTTACAGGTATACTCTCTGCATGGATTGTTCCTGTAAAGGTCAGCATCAGGCAAAGCGGAATCAAATGCTGTTTCATATATTTAAGAATTTGTCCCGCCCGATGGTGACGGACGGGACTTTAAGGTTGATGTTGGTTCTTGCAATCTTATTGTTTGTTCGCAGACGTTCTGTTTATGTGCGCTTGTGCGCTTATTCGGCCAGCACGTTGAACTCAGCACCGCTTGCAAAGTCGTCTCCACGTTGGTTGCACAAAGCAGTGAAACGTAGATAACGTGCTTGCTGAGGTTTGCTGAAGAGGACGCGTTTCTCCTTCAGGTTGTTTTCAAACGAACCTTCCGCGATGGGGTCACTCCATGTCTTGCCATCCTTGCTTACCTGCACACGGTAGTCCTTGATATTTCCGTTAGCTCCTCCGTCTTGACGTGGCAGATAGGTGAATCCTTTGATCATCTTTGTTTCACCACAATCGAAATCTACCCAGTGGGGGAACTTTGGCACCGTGATGCTATACATTGTATGCCATATTGTGGAGGGATCGCCATCAACGAGATTCTTTGCCACTTCTCCACTCGGATCTTCCTCCGAGCTGACATATGCGATGGTCACAGGCACACTCTCTACACGTTCATAGCTGATGGTGGTCTTCTGTCCGTCCTGTCCTTCGTACCATGCGCTCACGGTACCACCGCTCCGCATGTCAATGGTGAGAGGTTTGTCTGTCACCACATGAGTGAGTATTTGGGCCTTGCCTTTCTTTTGAGCAGGGGTGTTTATGGTGTATTGTATGTTGCTGGGATTGCTCACCTGTGTGTCTCCAGTTATGGTAACCCGACCTGCACGGTCACGTGTGATGGTGAGCGGACATTCCTGCTTGGTGGCTACCTTGGCGTAAGATGCAAGGTCGGTGCTCTCAGTTACGGGACGCATGATGAATTTTATCTGGTGTCGGTCTCCCATGACCCTATCACGTTCCAAAGGACCTCCCTGACCGCAACTGTTACCTCCGAGTCCTGTCACCTGGCAGTCTATATGCAGATAGTTGCCGTCACTTTTTGGTAGTTCGTGTGGGTGTGCTGCAAGGGTCATTTGCAATGCACTCCACTGCAAAAGTGATGTACTCATCACGTCTGATGCTACAAACTGCAAGCCTGTGTACTTGCTGTTGGTCAGCGCACACCAGCGCACATCTTCGCGGTTGCCCATGCTTTGTGGTTTGGGGAAGTTGACAAACTGGTCACGAGCTCTGCTCTTGTAGAGGCCAATGAATGAACCCGTCTTGCGGTCTGCATAATTGTTAAGCGGACCTCGGCCAAAGTAGGTGTACTCTTCAAACTGCTTGGGGAATTTGATGACGTAACCGAGACGTGGAAGCACGAGGGATGGGTCGCTTGAAACAATACTGCTGGCCAGGGTGATGGATCCGTCAGGATAGATGGTGTAGGATACATTACTGAGGAAATGGAAGTCTTTCGCTGTGAGTGGGCGTACGTTCTTAACCTCGGTGAAGGGATTTCCTGCCTTTCCAGGACGGCGTTCCAGCTTGCCTTCATGGGTTCCCTGGCTGAGAACCTGATAGGTGACATTTACCGAACCATCCTTTCCCTGCTGTACCACAGGTGCTCCTTGTGTGTGGTGAACCAGGCAGTGGAGACCATTCTTGAACCATGCATCACGTACCCAGTTGTCATTATCTGTGGGAGCACGCAGGGCATCCAGTCGAGGACCATTGCCTTCTGTGATAATCTTTTCTCCTGCATAGGTGTATGTGCTGATGCTTCCGCTTGTGTTGTCAAAACATACTTCGAAATTCTCACCGGTCATGATGATGCTCTGCTCGTCCTGTTTTGTGGTGATGGCCTTCTTACCTGTTGCTTGGGTTCCGATGTCGTGTCGAGGTGCGGGATCCTTGAAGTTCCGCATGTCAATCTGCTCTGCCATCTGTACATATCCTTTCTTTCCCCAGGGCATGTCCTGCTTGAGGCGGAACTCGACGGTGGTGAGTGCATCGGGCTGCATGCATATGCCAGTCGGGAAGGGTATAGTCACAAATTCACGTGCCGCCAATCCGCTTACTCCTTCCAGAGTTCCACTGGCAACAACACGTCCGTCCTGTTCGGTACGGAACGTGACATCGTAGTCAAGAGGCTTGAAATAGTTCTTGTTGAAGATGACCAGAGAACGGCCGTCGGAAGTCGCATGCACCCCCACGTTCTGGTACACTTTCTTAACTTCAAAATATTGTGGCTTGGGACTGAGGTCTGGGAGCATGATGCCGTTCATACAGAACATTCCATCATTGGGCCAGTCTCCGTGGTCTCCTCCGTAACCCATATAACGTGTTCCATCAGGCGTGTAGGTATCAATGGCCTGATCCACCCAGTCCCAGATGGCACCGCCACATAGGAAGTTACTGCTCTCGATAGCATCCCAATAATCAACCAGGTTACCCAAAGAGTTGCCCATGGAATGAGCGTATTCAGAGATGTGGAAGGGGTACTTGATACCTGCATTCCCTTTGACAACGTATTGCACCCATGACACGCTGGGATACTGGTTGGACCCCATATCGACGATATCGTTGTTGCGCTCGTATTGTACAGGTCGGCTGGTGTCATATGCCTTGATGGCTTTATAGGCTGCCACAAAGTTTTCCCCTGGCCCTGCCTCGTTGCCAAGTGACCATATGACGATGCTGGGGTGATTGATATGGGCATGTACCATTTCCATGTTGCGCGCCACATGGGCATTCTTCCATTCGGCGGGATGTGAGAGGGACTCTTTCCCATAATAGTATTCGTGGCTTTCTATATTGCATTCGTCCTCAAGGTACAGACCATATTTGTCAGAAAGGTAGTACCAGTATGGGTCATTGCTGTAGTGGGATAGTCTTACGTGATTGATGTTACCCTGTTTCATCAGCATGACTTCGTGTAACATCTGTTCGCGTGAGATGGCATGTCCTGTAGTGGGGTTGGTCTCGTGTCTGTTGACACCTTTCAGTTTCACGGGTTTGTTGTTGACATAGAAGTAGCGACCAGCCAGGTGGAATTCATCATCCTCGGCTTTCGTGTCTCGTATCTCCACGATACGTATGCCAAAGTAGGTACTGGTACAATCGAGGAGACGGCCCTTCTTGTCTTTCAGTGTTGTTACCAGTACGTATCTCCATGGCTCTTCAGCACTCCATAAACGTGGAGTCTTGATGCTGATGATTCCGTCTTGGGCGATATCCTTTGCAGTGGCTGTTACAGATTCCGTGTCATCAGTATAAAGCTTTACAGGATACACCTCATGATTGATGGTGTAGTAGGGAGTCTTCTTGCCCAGTGAACGCACCTTGACGTCGGCTTTCACTGTGGCTTCATTGGCATTGAAGCGCAGGGTTCGGACCGCTAACTCTTGGATTTGCAACTCGGGCATGGCAGTCAGATAGGTACTGCGGATGATGCCTGGCAGGCGGAACATGTCTTGTGCTTCGAGGAAGGAACCATCACTGCTGCGATACACTTCCACTGCCAGAGTGTTTTCTCCTTTCTGCAGGTAAGAGGTGATGTCAAACGAAGCGGTGTTGCGGCTATTCTTGTTGAATCCCACATATTGACCGTTAATCCAAAGGTAGAAGAAACTGTCTACGCCATCAAAGTTGAGGTATATGTGACGTCCTTTCCATTCCTTGGGGACTGTAAATGTACGGCGGTAGGAACCTATTTCATTGCGATGCTTGTAGGTGGTGAAGCGGTGATCCTTGGGTTCACGCATCACTCCTTCCTTCCAGTCGTCGACTTTTACCTCATGGTAGAAGATTACAGGCTGGTTGACATATATGGGCACGCCCCATTTCATGGTGCCGTCTTTCTGCAATCCTTGCACGTTCCAGCAACCAGGAACTTGTATGTCATCCCATGAAGAGACGTCATACGTAGGTAGGAAGAATTCAGTAGGACGTTCTTCGGGATTTCCTACCCAATGGAATTTCCATGTCCCGTCAAGGCTTTGGTAATAAGTGCTCCTGTCTGGAAGGACATTTTTTGCTTCCTCGACAGAGGCGAACGAGAATGTGTAGGAACGTGGCTGCTCTTTATTAAGGGACAGCCGGGTTGGATCTTGCCATTCTTTCCCATCCGGAGCCATTTGTTGTCCGTAGAGGAACCCTTCGAGTGACTCTGCACTCATCATTTGTGTAACAGAGAGGACAAGAGCCAATGTGATTATTAGTTTTCTCATATTTTAATAGTGTTGTGTTTACAAAGGTGTTGGTGTACAGCTATACATTAGCTTGTGCAAAGATAGGGATTTAGCCTGAATAAAAGACTTCTCTTCAGGAAAAAGTGTATAGTCTTGCAACGGAAAGTGTATTGCGCTTTTATGTCCTCGGG
Organism: Bacteroidaceae bacterium; assembly: GCA_051878615.1. Taxonomy (GTDB): domain Bacteria; phylum Bacteroidota; class Bacteroidia; order Bacteroidales; family Bacteroidaceae; genus Physcousia. The sequence continues at coordinate 35,843 of JBJEKL010000074.1, forward strand.
TTAATAAATTATATATATACGTGAGTTCGGGACAAGAAACATGTTGTAAAAGTTGGTAATCTCGCAAATGTTCTGTAGCTCTGTATCTGAAAATCAATAAGTTGAAAGAACAAAGGCGATGATTACCGAAGACAAAGTTATAGAGATTATCTGTATTATGGTTCTGCAATAATTTTGCATCTGAATGTGAGAAAAACCTTCGTCTGGAAGACAAGGAACGCCCTCATCGTAACCGTAAGGGACGGTTGAGTATTAGTGAGATCATGACCATTCTTGTCTGCTACCATTTCGGTTCATTTGCCAATTTCAAGTACTGCTACCTCTTCTATGTGAGGTAGCACCTTGCCGGCTGTTTCCCGGCTGCTGTCCCGTACAACAGGTTCGTGGAACTGACACCACGCGTGTTCTTCCACATGATGCTCTTCATGAAACTCCAGGGCTTCGGCAGGTGCAGCGGCATCAGTTTTGTGGACTCCACAATGATACCCGCTTGCCACAACCTGCGCCGCTATGCCAACAAGGTCTTTTGGGGCGTGGCAACGGGCGGCAAGGGGACAATGGGATGGTGTCACGGCTTCAAGCTTCATCTGATGTGCAATGACAGCAGGGAGATTATAACATTCTGTCTTACAGGCGCAAATGTGGACGACAGGGATAAACGTGTATGGACGGTCTATGCCAAGGAACTCTATGGAAAGGTCTTCGCTGACAGAGGGTACATCAAGCAGACACTTTTCGAGGACCTCTTTGACAGGGGTATTCATCTTGTGCACGGATTGAGGGCCAACATGAAGAACAGGCTCATGCCCATGTGGGACAAATCATGCTCCGAAAACGCTGCATCATTGAGTGCATCAACGACCTGCTTAAAAACAAGGCAAACATCGTGCATTCCAGACATCGATCCATTCACAATTTTATCATGAACATCTGTGCTGCACTCACGGCATACTCCTTTTTCGACAACAAACCACAGGCACTACCCGTACACGTGGAAGATTCGACACAGCTAACTTTTTCCTGAGAAAATTATCCCGAACTCACGTGCCATCCTACATTCTCTTGCACCTTGTTTGCATGAGTGGAACACTGTTGGAATGGGACATAGGTTTGGGGTGGCCTGCCGGGGTCGTAGGATTTCTGCCTGTTTTGCCCGTTTTAGACGCAAACGTTTGCAACCGCCCTCGCAAACGTTTGCATCCGCTCCCGCAAACGTTTGCGGGAAAAAGGCTATCCTGTTCGGTGTTTGCCCCGTTAATTTTACTTAGTGGGAAAAACTGGAGATTGAAGGCCGTACTCCCGAGGGCATTACTTTTTTTACCCAGGGATTGGAGGTGTGTTCCTTGTGTTGGGAAAATCAAAACAAGACAGCGCTTCTCGACTGTACAAGATGAGCCTCCACCGGAAGCTACTGATGATTATCTTCAACCGGTGGGAGTCTTCTGATGTTTTTGGTAAAACACAGGATGAGCAGCCTCACGGTTGCTCATCCTGTATTATATTCAAAACTCTGGGGAATATGCTTGCGCTTCACAGCGTGCAAGATTCATGTTTATGTTGCCCCTTGCGCGGGCTTTTGTTCCCTCATCGTTTTGACATTTGTGTAAGCATTAAATTGTTTTATATTTAGAAAAAGCAATAGAAATGATTCTTGTTTATTGTTTCTGATTCAGCGTGTCGACTGGCATGGCAATGGTCTGAAGTGAGGCCGATTGCTGGTTGGGAATAGCCTTGTAGGCATTCTCCTGTGTGTCAGGCTCCTCTGTCGCGGCAAATGTTGTCTGGGGCTCGTTGTCGCTCTCTGCTATGCTGTGCTGTGCCGCTGTTCCGATTGTAAGTAACAGCGCAACAAGGCCTGCAGCCTGGTATAGTGGACGCAACCGATGACGGAATGTGATGCGGTGTGCATGGAACGCTTCCGCGGGTTTCTGCTCTTCTCCTATGCGTTTCAGTATGCAACTGTCGAAATCGGCAGAAAGCTGTGGCTGTGCCTGTTCGTCCTGAAGAGAAAAAATGGATTTGTAGGTCTGCAGGTGACTGGGCAGATTCTCCTGCAGGAAGAATGTGCGCAGTATCTGCTCTTCCTCCAGAGTGGTTTCACACGCCCAGTAACGCTCCAGCAGTTGTTCTATGTATTTATAATCCATATGTTTCTATTTGTTCTGCCTGTAGTCTGACTTTGGTTCTTGCTCTATGTAGGTACACCTTCACCTGTGCCTCGGTCAGTTGCAGAATTTCAGCTATCTCCTGGTAGGTCTTCCCCTCGATGTCTCTCAGCAGCATGATACTGCGTTGCACTTCGGGCAGAGTATCCATGAGTTTTCTTATGAGTGCCATTCGCTCTTGTATGTCCATCTGTTCGGATGGTTGGATGAGTGTGGTGTCGTGCCTGTCGGGGTCAAACTGGATGTTTCCGTGTCCTGCTTTGTTTGCACAGTCAAGTGCCAGTCTGCGACATACGGTGTATCCAAAAGCCTGTATGGCCTCGGTGTCTTCCAGCTTATCCTTGCTTTGCCAAATCCTGACGAGTGTCTCCTGAACCACGTCTTCGGCTTCTGCCTGGTTTAGTGTGATGCGCAATGCTAGCCTGTAGAATTTGTTCTTAAGTGGCAGCACATCCTTATGAAAGACTATATTCACCATCGCACTCTATATAGGTTAACGAATCAGGGCTGCAAAAGTTACAGCCCTGATTCGTTAAAATTCTTTAATGATTGTTCCTTGTGTTCCTTCCGGGTCTTCTGCGCTTGTAATAATCACTTGTTTCACCCCTTGGTGTATGGCATCAAAGGAGTTTTCCAGTTTGGGACGCATGCCTCCTGCTATGATGCCTTTGTCAACGTAATGCAGGAACTCTGTCTCATTGATGTTTCTTATTACACTTTGTTCGTCATCGGGGTTGGCAAGCACACCTTTCTTCTCAAAGCAGAAAGTGAGGGTCACCTCGTAATATGGGGTCAATGCGCAGGCTACCTGACTGGCAATGGTATCGGCATTGGTGTTGAGGAGATGTCCTTTCCCGTCATGGGTAAGTGGAGCCATTACGGGCACAAGTCCATTGCTTATGAGTGTGGCGAGCATCTTTCCGTCTACCTCGTCAACATCCCCTACGAATCCAAAATCCACAGTATGTATGCTCCCGTCATCCTGTTTCATTTCCTTGGGCGCACGTTTGTGGCTTAGTATCAGGTTCATGTCTGCTCCTGTAAGTCCTACTGCATTGATGCCTCTTTTCTGAAGGGCAACCACAATATTCTTGTTAACCAGTCCACCATATACCATGGTGACCACTTGAAGCATTTGCTGGTCTGTCACGCGTCTTCCTCCAATCATTTGGCTTTCAATGCCCAATGAAGCTGCAATGCGTGTGGCAGAGCGTCCGCCTCCATGTATCAGAATCTTGGCTCCGGGAATTTTGGCAAATTTGTCAAGCAGTTTTGACAGTGCTGTGGAGTCTTCCACAACGGCACCTCCTACCTTTATCACACTGATTCTTTCCATGATTGGTCTTATTCGAGATATGTGTATCCGTAGAGTCCGGCACGGTAGTTGTTGATGAATTCCTTGCCCTCGGTATCGGTTATCTTGCCATCCTTGATGGCTTTGCTGACCCATATCTCCAGACGGCGGACTAATTTCTTCGGGTCGTATTGCACGTATTCCAGCACATCGGCAACTGTTTCTCCGTCAATGACCTGTTCTATATTGTAACCATTCTCATCCACAGAGATATGTACTGCATTTGTATCTCCGAACAGATTGTGCATGTTGCCCAGTATCTCCTGATATGCTCCCACAAGGAACACACCTATGTAATAGTGCTCGTTCAGTTTGACAGGGTGAAGAGGTATGTAGTTGGTCTGCTGGCCTCCGTTCACGTAAGCCGTGATCTTGCCGTCGCTGTCGCAGGTGATGTCTTGTAATGTGGCGCTGCGTGTAGGCTGTTCGGTGAGTCGGGCAATGGGCATGATGGGGAATAACTGGTCTATTCCCCATGAGTCGGGCATGCTTTGGAATAAACTGAAGTTGCAGAAATACTTGTCTGCCATTTGTTTGTCCAGTTTGCGCAGTTCGTCTGGGACGTGCTTTTGATGATGTGCCAGTTCGGCCACTTCATGGCTTATGGCCCAATATAGAGACTCAATCTGTGCTCTTGTCTTCAGATCAATAATACCATGGCGGAAGAGATCAAGTGCTTCCTCGCGTATATCTTCGGCATCGTGCCAGTCCTCCAGAAGCGAACGTTGTGAGAGCTTGTCCCATATTTCTGTCAAATCATGTACCAGTTGATGGTCTTCTTCTCCTGGTTGGAAATCCTCAGGCATCTGTGGGGCACTCACACTTTCCAGAACGTCCAGAATGAGTACGCTATGATGGGCCGTAAGCGATCTCCCTCCTTCAGTAATGATGTTGGGATGAGGTATCTTGTTTTTGTCAGAAGCTTCTGCCAGTGTATAGACGCAGTCATTCACGTACTCTTGGATGCTGTAATTGACACTGCTCTCACTGTTACTGCTTCGTGTCCCATCGTAGTCAACGCCCAGTCCGCCTCCGCAGTCGACGAATTCAATATTGAATCCCATCGCTCTCATCTGTACGTAATATTGTGCAATCTCACGCAGGGCTGTACTGATACGCCGTATCTTGTTGATTTGTGAACCGATGTGGAAATGTATCAGCTTCAGACAGTCGCGTAATCCCATCTCGTTGAGTTTCTCCAAAGCCATCAGTAGTTCGGAGGAGTTCAGACCAAACTTGCTCGCATCACCGCCACTCTCACTCCACTTGCCTGAACCATTGCTTGCCAACTTGATACGTATGCCCAAATTGGGTTTCACCCCCAGCCGGGTAGCAGTCTCGGCAATGATGGCCAGTTCGGGTAGTTTTTCTATTACCAGGAACACTCTTTTGCCCATCTTCTGTGCCAATAAAGCCAATTCGATGTAGTTCTGGTCCTTGTGGCCATTGCAGATGATGAGACTATCACTATCCATGTTGGTGGCAAGTACGGCATGAAGTTCAGGCTTTGAGCCAGCTTCCAGTCCCAGATTGTAACGCTTTCCGTGGCTGATAATCTCCTCCACGACAGGACGCATCTGGTTTACCTTGATGGGGAAGATGATAAAATGTTCTCCATTGTAGTCATATTCCTTCTCGGCTTTTCTAAAACATTCGTCAGTCTTTTCGATGCGGTTGTCCAATATGTCGGGGAAGCGTAGCAGAACTGGTGAGGTCACATGCCGTGCAGCCAGTTGATCTACCACTTCTTTCAGGTCTACCTGTATGCTATTCTTTTTTGGGGTAACATATACGTGGCCTTTTTCGTTGATGCCAAAGTAGTTTACGCCCCATCCTTTGATATTGTACAACTCTTCCGAGTCCTCAATTCGCCATTTCTTCATGTCGGTTCTGATGTGTTTGCTATTTTCTGTCTTTCAGATTGTCTGTGTAAGGGAGTCCCAACAGGTCACATAAGATCCTTACACTATATTGAATTTTGCTGTGATTGTCCAGTAGGTCTACATCCAGGGTGTGCTTAGCCTTGTTGTAGAAGGGCTCACGGTTTTTCAGTGAATCCTCAATGTAGGCATGCAGTTCTTCCTCACTCTTGCCTTTGATGAGTGGTCTTTCCACGTGCCCCATCTTGAGGTGTCTTGCCAGCACATGTGGCGTGGCTTTCAGATATACGGATTCTCCCTGGGTATTCATGTAATCCATGTTGTCAAAAAAGCAGGGCGTGCCGCCTCCGCATGCCAATACGATGTTTTCAAATTCAGCAACTTCGTGCAGCATGTTATGTTCTATCTCGCGGAACGTATTTTCACCTTTTTCTGCGAAGATCTGTGCCACAGTACAATGGAATCTGGTTTCTATATACCAGTCCAGATCATAGAACTCCAGATTCAATGCCCGGGCAAGTTGTCTGCCAATCGTGGTCTTTCCCGAGCCCATATAGCCCACCAGTATGATTCTTTTCATCTTGATGTGTCTTATTCTTGAGTCTTTCGTGCGGGCTTGTGGTGAGTGCCTTTGGCTGCCTGTTGTTTTTCTCCTTGACTTTCAATGATAGCTTTACACTCTTCGTAGGTCAGTGAAGCTGCTTTTGCCTGCTGAGGTTTGGGAATTCTGTAATTGATGCCATCAAGGACTATGTATGGACCGTAGCGACCATTCAGGATTTCCATGTTGCTGTCTTCCTCAAAGCGTTTCAGGTGACGCTCCTCCTCCTCGATGTGCTTGCGGTGTACCATGATGACAGCCTGCTCAAAAGTGATGTGGAGCGGGTCAATATCCTTGGGGATGGATACATAGGTGCCGTTGTGCGCTATGTAGGGACCGTATTTTCCGGAGCCTATGGTTACTGGCTTGCCCAGGTATTCTCCCAACTTATGTGGAAGTTGCAGTAATTCGAGCGCATCTTTCAATGTGATGCTTTCCATCGTTTGTCCTTTTTTCAACTGTGCAAAGCGAGGTTTGATGTTGCCGTCTGTCTTTCCTAATTGCACCACAGGACCGAATCGCCCGATTTTTACTGATACGGGCAGACCGGTTTTAGGGTCACATCCCAGATCTCTTTCTCCTACGCGTTTCTCGCCACGGGCATTGATGGAATTCTCTACCAAGGGGTCAAATTTCTCGTAGAAATCCTTGATGACGCTTGTCCATTCCATCTTTCCTTCGGCTATTTCATCAAACTCTTTCTCTATATCGGCAGTGAAATTGTAATCCATGATATCAGGAAAATTTTCCTGCAGGAAGTCATTGACCACAATACCGATGTCTGTTGGAAGCAGTTTTCCACGCTCCGCACCGACCATGGTCTTGTTTTCAGAATGCTTGAGTCCCTCGCCTTCCAGAGTGATGATTTTCTGGGTACGTTCTTCTCCGGCCTTGTCACCCTTGTTTACATAATCGCGCTGTTGTATGGTGGTGATGGTAGCTGCGTATGTGCTGGGGCGTCCGATACCCAGTTCTTCCAGTTTGCGTACGAGGCTTGCCTCATTGTATCTTACGGGGTGCTGTGCAAAGCGCTGTGTGGCTGTCAAGATCTCCCGATGGAGTGTCTCGCCTGTGTTCAATACAGGCAATGTGGATGCCGTTTCGCCGTCTGTTTCGTTTTCGCCGTCTGTCTCTTTGTATACACGCAGGAATCCGTCGAATTTGACAATCTCTCCCTGAGCAATGAAGTAATCTTCCATCCCTTCCATGTTGATGATTACCTGGGTCTTTTCCACCTCAGCATCAGCCATCTGACTTGCTACGGTACGCTTCCATATCAAGTCATAAAGTTTCTTTTCCTGTTGTGTCCCTTCGATTTGTTGGTTTTCCACGTAAGTGGGACGTATGGCTTCATGAGCCTCCTGGGCACCTTTGGAACTTGTGTGATACTGGCGTGTTTTTACGTATTTCTCGCCCATGCTTTCTGTAATCAGGGATTTGCATGCTACAAGGCACAGTTTGCTCAGGTTCACGCTATCCGTACGCATGTATGTGATACGTCCGCTCTCATACAGGTGTTGTGCAATCATCATGGTCTGTGCTACGGTGAACCCTAATTTATGAGCAGCTTCCTGCTGTAATGTGCTCGTGGTGAATGGTGGAGCTGGTGTGCGTTTCTGCGGTTTTACGCTTACCTCCTGCACTTGGAATTTGGCTCCTATACATTGTTTGAGAAACTCTTCTGCCAGGTTCTCTGTGGCAAATCTTCGGTTCAACTCAGCCTTCACTTCGCTTCCCTGCGCATTGGTGAAGATGGCTGTAATGCGGAAGTTGTCTTCTCCTTTGAACTGCTGAATCTCCCTTTCTCTCTCGACAATCAGACGTACAGCCACACTTTGTACACGTCCTGCACTTAGGGCAGGCTTAACCTTGCGCCAGAGAACGGGACTCAACTTGAAGCCGACGATACGGTCAAGCACTCGGCGTGCTTGCTGTGCGTTGACCAGATTGAGGTCAATGTCTCGTGGGTTCTGGATGGCTTCCAGAATGGCAGGTTTTGTAATCTCATGGAAAACGATTCTACGTGTATTCTTGGGAGCCAGTTCAAGAACTTCACTCAGATGCCAGCTGATAGCTTCTCCTTCACGGTCTTCATCGGATGCCAGCCAAACGGTCTTGGCTTCTTGTGACTGCTTGCGTAGTTGTGCCACTACGCGCGCTTTGTCTGCCGGAATTTCATATTGTGGCAGGAAAGTGGTTTCATCCACGCTGAATGATTTCTTTTTCAGGTCGCGTATGTGTCCATAGCTGGACATCACACAATAGTTCTCTCCTAAAAACTTTTCTATGGTTTTGGCCTTTGCAGGGCTCTCCACTATCACCAGATTTTCCTTCATTGTCGTTCTTCTTGTCCTTATGTCGGATGTTTAGTGGCGGCAAAGGTAATGCATTTTTTGAAATCATACATTATATATATAGGAATTTGTGGCTACATGAAGATTCTGTGATAATCCTGTGATACTTTTGATTTCAACACCATATTTTTATGTGCGCGTGCCCGCATGCATGGGAGTAAAATGTGGTTTCTGGATAATTTTCCTCAAAAGACAGATGACAAAAAGAAAGTATGTTTGGCGCCCGTCATATCTTTTCCGTTTTCTGTACCAAGTATGAACCACTTCGTCAGCATTGACGTTATTGTTAATCAATAGTCTTTGTTGATACATTTCGTAATGTTGCATCATTTCATCTACGCTAAAAGTGTCTTGCCAGAACTCGAGTTGGGGTAATCTTATAAAAATCGTCTGTTATTGATATTTCTCATAGTAATCTTTCTTGATGTTCTCTTGCGTATTCCATACAATATCTCCTTGGTCGTTGCGAAAATACATTTCGAAATATTGCTGTCCGGTAAAACTTTTATGCGCCAACGAAATTAGGGCTGACACTTC